>CALDPK010000037.1 GCA_937911855.1 uncultured Trueperaceae bacterium
GTCGTGACGGTGGTTTCTAAGATCTCCTCATAATCCGCATCTTCGACGACGACGGTGATCGTTTCGCCCGCGACCGGTCTGATGGTGCGGCCCAGGCGCACGGTGCCCTTGATGCCAACTTCGTCACCGGGCCTGTACACGGGCCGGTCGGTGACCAGATACGTCACGGGTGTGTCGGCTGACCAGCGGCTCCACCATGCGTCGCTGAACGCCCAGTCATCCCCACTGTTCGCGGCCACCTCAATGCCGCCAGCTTCCGTAGTCAGGCCCGTGGGGTAGAGGGTGACTCCGCCGGGACGGGCGTCCAGCTGCGTGAGCTCTTCATCTTTCAGAACGTACAGGTCTGCATCGACCGGTTCGCCTGTCGTCAGGTTGCTCGTGTAAGTGAGCACCGTGTCCAGGTCGCGTTTGGTGACGAGCGCCAGGTTACTGACGACCACGATTGCCGCCGTTCCCGTCTCGGCGCTACCGAGCTGCGCCAGGTAAACGCCGGTCGGTAACGTCCCGAAGTCGATCTCGGTGCTGCGGTTCTCGTTCACTTCCGTGACTTCGCGCGTCATGAACTCCGTCAGGGTCAGGCTGGAGGTGAGTTCGAACACGTCGGGGCCGCCGCGCTGCATTATCTCTTCGGGGTTCTCTACCCGGTAGAGGATCAGGTCAGTCGCGGGCCGGCCTGCCAGCCAGGTGCTCATGACTACCGGCTCAGTGGGGCCGTAAGTGCCCCCGCCGTAAAGGAAGTAGCGCTGGTCCTGTGCGCTCACGGAGTCGAGCAGGACCAGCATCAGGGTAAGCAGCAGTGCGCGTTTCACGAAATTATCCTCCAGCGGAAGAAGCCCAGGAAGTGAGGGTTGTCAATTGTTGGGTGCCAGCTCGGATCAGGATGCCGGGAGAGCGTCGCCAGGCTCAGCAGCCGGACTTCGCCGCCCTCTTCAGGCGCCGCACCGGTGTGGTAGACGACCATGCCGTCGCCCAGGTAAACCATGCTGTGGTAACCGGAGCCTTCAGCGAGCGGATGGCTGAAGAACATCAGGTCACCGCGTTCAGCTGCTGCGGGCACCCGGCCCAGGAAGTCACTGTTGTAACGCATGAGCTCATATGTGGTGGCCATCCCGACCAGCCTGCCTGCTTCCACATCGCCCTGCCGGTACGCTCCGGGTGCGATCCTGAAGACACTTCGGCTGATGAACGGCATCGGGTAACCCGGCGACTCAGGCGCGGGAACAGGCGGCGGGTTCAGGAACGGGAACTGGGCGAACCAGTCAGCGGTCTTGGGAGCGAGCGCCTGAACGTAAGCGAACCTGAGCAGGCCCGAGCAGTCGAGGTGTTCCCACGCCGGCGACTGGGCGGTGTACTGGCTCTCCGCGATGGCCGCGAACCACAGCCGGAAAGCCCGCTGCTCAGCAGAGGAGCTGATGCGCGTGGCATCCGGGAAGCCACTGCCGGTCGTGTCCTGCTCACTGAGCGCCAGCGCCGCGCCGCACAGGAGCAGCGCGGCCAGAATGAGCGCTGCGCTGCGTCTGCCGCCTGAAAACATGACCGCATGATAGGCGCTTGCCGGGTGTCAGGTGCTGAGATTCGCCTTACTGTCCGTTAACTCGCGAGACTGCACACCAGGTTGCCAGTCAGGAAACAGCGGCAACTGCAGTGGCGCTTCGAGCAGTTCGTAAACGCCGACGCCAAGCAACCTGACGGGTTGCTCGAGTTCCACGAACCGTTCCCTCAAGACCTGTACGGCCACTGCGTGAATCTGGCTGGCTGAGCGGACGGGCAGCGGCAGGCGCTGCTGGCGGGTGACGATCGTGTGATCGGCGTACTTCAGTTTCACGCTCACGCCCAGCCCCAGTGTCCCTGATCTGGCGAGCCGGCGGGCTACACCGTCGGCTATGGCCGGGAGTTCCAGCTCGAGTTCCTCGATGGACTCGCGGTCGATGGGGAAGGTTTCTTCGGTTGATACTGACTTGCGCACGCCGTTCGGGTCGACGGGACGGTCGTCGATGCCGCGGATGAGTGACCAGTAGTGCTCGCCGTGCTTGCCGAAG
>CALDPK010000038.1 GCA_937911855.1 uncultured Trueperaceae bacterium
TGCCTCCCGCAGTTCCAGTTCGACCTTGGCGCCGGCTTCGACTTCCACCAGGTGGAAGTTCGCTCCCGCGGCCTTCAGCCTGATCAAGGGGGCTCCCCCGGCACTCTTGAGCCCGGTGACGGTCACGTTGCTTGCGATGGTGAGCGTTGAACCCACCTCGATGACGTGCGGCCCTGACCCTGGGAACGATTGACCCCTGAAAACGATTCTTTGGATCGCCGGGTCGAGGGCGGCTTCATTCAGCCTGTTGCGCAGACTGCCGGGTATGGCTTCATCATCGCTGCTGTTGGTCACCAGGCTGAACGTCCCGATGAGTTCCCCGTAAATCAACTGATGCGTGACGGTGGCGCCGGCTGCGACCGTCACGACGGCCTCGGGCGGAGCCGTGAAGTAACGGTCATCCGGAGAAAGGAAATCGTGGCCGGAGATCAGGTAGTCTCCGGGGTGCAGGTCCTCGAGTTCGATTGAACCGAACACTTCTGTGCTGAACGCGTCCGGACCGGTCACCAGGACGCCAGGAGTTACTGCCGCTGGCAGGCCCGTGATGTTTATCTTCAGGTTGCCCCGGGTTGGGAGAGCTGGTGGGTCCTCGTCCTCGTTGTCGTCACCATCGTCAGGATCATCATCCCCGCTGCCGTCATCCCCGTCGCCAGGGTCAGTTGCCTCGGGAGCGTACGTGACCGTGACGGTCGCATCCTTGCCGGCGTGGATGGTCACGGAGGCATGGCTGAGCGTGCCAACGTACTGGCTGCCTTCATGCGTGACAGCCGAGGCTGACAGGACGTAATCGCCTGCCTTGAGTTCGTGCTTGCCCGGAACCGCCAGGACGCGGCTGAAGTCAGCAGCTCCCGCTACCTGAACCGTCGCGGTGGCACCGGCAGGCAGGTTCTCCGCTTCCAGTACCAGGTTTCCGGTGGTCACCGCCGCTGGTTTTCCGGTGCAGGCCGCCAACAATAGAGCGAAGAGCGAAAACACGACTAGGAGCTTTTGCAGCCTGCCCGTTTTGAAAACATTGCCGCAAATGCGGTGGTAAAAACCAGAAGTATTCATTTTTAGTGAGTAGTGTCCTTTCAGCACTGAGAAGGACTGTACCCACCGGCCGTCAAAATGGCGTCAAAACCCGCCAGGAACGGTGCGGGCGCTGACACTGCACAGGCTCGGCCCGCGATCTGTCAGGGTGCAGGACCAGGAAAGACGCTGCGTCAGCTGTCGCGGTCCGGCTCTATACGTTTGCCGCGGTTCCTGAACTGTTGCCTGAATTCCTCCGCCAGTTGCTGGGCGTCGGGCTGGGCGGTGCCGTAACGTTCTATCGACACGCGCAGTGCCTTGATGTACGAGTTGCCCAGGGCGGCCGTCAGGGCGGAGGCGGTACCGGCTGCGATGACGCCACCGGCCACGGAACCGAGTCCGGGTACGAACTTCAGCAGGGCAGAGGCCACCGTCCGGGTCGCGTAGCCGGTACCGGCGATGCCCAGCGCGCTTGACAGCACCGTCTGCAGGTACGTCTGTGAGAACGACAGCCCGAAAGTCGCGTTGATGCCGGCCAGCATGCCCAGCTGGATGGGCGCAAGGGTCCACAGGTTGGAGAGCGGCATGGGCACCGCTGCCGCTGCGCCCGCACTGGCTGTTGCAGTACTGACCACGGCCCTGGCGCGGCGCACCTTCATGTCCAGGGAGACCTTCTGGGCTGCAGCCAGCGCGTTGCGGCTGGCCTCGGGGATGAGCTCCATCGTCGCCTCAAGCAGCTCGAGGAGTCCGAACGGCTGCAGGACGTGCCCGTCATCGAGCTCTTCGGTCAGGGCGCGGACGCGGTGCACTCCCCAGGCGTGCGGGATCAGTTCGCGGACCACGTCGCTGAAACCCTGATCAGAACGGGCCTTGGTTATGACGACCAGGACGGGCACGCCGCTGGCGTGCAGCAGCCGGGCCAGTTCGATCTCGGCTTCCTGCACGCGGCGGCCGTCCTCGCTGATGCACAGCCAGCAGGCATGGATGTGCTGGCGCTCGTCGCTGCTGCGCCGCTTCTTGATGAGCGCGTGCAGTTCCTGGATCGTCTCCTGGTAGCGGGCTGTTTCCAGGCCGCGGGTGTCGAACAGGGTGAGCGGGAAGCCGGGCCGCGAGTACTCGCGCGTACCGAGGGTGACGGGCCGGCCCTGCCCCGTCTCAGCCAGGTTCTCGCTGAACACGGCGTTGACCAGCGTGCTCTTGCCCACACCGGTAATCCCGGCCATGAGCAGGTTGAACTGGCCACGCAGTTCGTTCGCCTGCTTCACGCTGTCATTCACGAGTCTGCCTAAGTCCATGGCCATGTTGGGGCAGGATAACCAGCAGGCGGCCAGGGCGGCGTCGTCCGAAAGTAGCAGGACCGCCGCCTGCGAGTGCAATACAATCAAATGATTCACGGCACAAGTAAACCTGTGGTCCTGAAATCACCCCGGAGGTATTGGTTTGAAACTTTACAGATCCCTCGCCGTCGTCGTGGCCCTTGCCCTGCTGGCAATCTTCATCGTGTTCGGCAGCATGTTCACAATCGATCAGGGCACCCGCGGAGTGGTGCTGCGCATGGGCGCAGTCGCCGGCATCGCCGAGCCCGGGCTGGGCTTCAAGATCCCCTTCATCGACCGCGTCGTGCCCATCAACGTGCAGACCAACTCGGTCGTCTACCCGGACATGGAAGCGTACAGCCGCGACCAGCAGCTCGCCGAGATCGACGTTTCGGTCACCTACCGCATCCTGCCCGGCGAAGTCGATGAGGTTTACGCGCAGTACGGCAGCGAAGAAGGCATGGTCACCCGGCTGATCGACAGGCGCGTCAACGAGCTGGCCAAGACGGTGTTCGGCCAGTTCAACGCCGGCGAAGCGATCCAGGAACGCGGCCGCCTCAACCAGGATGTTTCGCAGGCCATCACATCAGCACTGACCGGACCACTCATCGTTGAGTCCGTGCAGGTTGAATCGGTAGCCTTCAGCGAAGTCTACGAACAGTCGATCGAAGCCCGCATGCTGGCTGAAGTCGAAGTGCAGAAGCGCACGCAGGAACTCGACCAGCAGCGCGTGCAGGCGCAGATAACCGTGACGCAGGCCCAGGCTGAAGCTGACGCGCGCGTCGCCGCAGCCGAAGCCAACGCCCAGGCGGTGCGCATGGCCGGTGAAGCCGAGGCAGAAGCCATCCGCGCCAAGGGCGAGGCCCTGCGCGACAACCCCGAGCTCGTGCGGCTCATCACCGCAGAAGCCTGGGACGGCCAGCTGCCCGTGACGATGGTTCCGGGTTCGGCCCTGCCGTTCATCGAGCTGGGTGCAGTAGCGCCTTAACGCTCAGTCGATCTGAAGTTCTTCGGCGATGCGGGCACTTCCCAGCTGGGCGGCCCGCATCACCCATATCGACACCTCGTAGAGGATTATCAGCGGGAGTGCGACCAGGGCCAGGTTGACCGGGTCGACGGTCGGCGTGATGGCAGCTGCCAGGACGACCGCGCCCAGGATCGAATGCCTGCGGTATTTGGCCAGGGTCTGCCACTGCAGCACGTTGAGTTTGCCCAGCAGGAACGCCAGTACCGGCATCTCGAAGATCAGGCCGAACACCGCCATGAACATGAGCATCGTCGAGATGAAACTCTGCGTTGAGAGCAGCATCGTGGCCTCGTCGCCAAGGAAGCCCGTGATGATCGGCAGTGAGAACGGCAGCGCCACATAGCGGGCGAACAGCACGCCCAGGATGAACGCCGAGGCCGTCAGCAGGATGAACGGAATCGCCCACCTGCGTTCGCTGGGGTACAGGCCGGGGGCGACGAAGCCCCACACCTGACCGCCGATCACGGGTGCGGCCAGAACCACGCCGAAGAACGCAGAGATGTAGATGCTCACCGTCAGCGGTTCCATCACGTGGAAGGTGTGCAGGGTCAGGCCGGCCGGCAGTGGCTCCTTGAGCCAGTCCAGCAGCCAGAAACGCATGCTGAACATGACGCTGGCCCCGACGATCCACGCGCCCAGGGCGATGAAGATGCGCGTGCGCAGTTCAGCAAGATGCTCAAGAAGCGTCACTGGTCAGCGGTGCATTTTGGTCAGGCCTGGTCTTTGTTCGAGTTCGAGGACTGGCTCGGCTGGCTGTCCGAACTCTCGAGGTCGCTCTGGACCTCCCTGACGCCCTTGCGGAACTCCTTGATTGCCTGGCCCATGCCTTTTGCCATCTCCGGCAGGCGGCGTGCGCCAAAGAGAAGCAGCACGATCACAAGTATGATCAGCAGCTCCCACATTCCGAACGGTCCGATTCTCATTCAACTGCCTCCAGACAGGCACAGGGTGATTGGTGATTCCCGGTTGCGGTCATTCTAGCGCGTTAAGGACTCGCACAACGTACGCGCGCCAGCAGAACGTCCGGACAATGCGCGAAAGCATACCGAGTCACTCATGGGACTGTTCTACCCTGACATATGGAACGAACCGTAAAGCTTCTGAGCGGCCCCGAAATGCCCCGCATCGGCCTCGGCACCTCACCCATGGACGACACTGTCACCGAGAACATCGTCACCGAAGCGCTGCAGGTCGGCTACCGCTCCGTTGACACGGCCGAGAACTACCGCAACGAAGCCGGGGTCGGCCGCGGCATCCGGGCCAGCGGCGTGGACCGCGAGGAGATCTTCGTCACCAGCAAGTTCAACGCCGAGTGGCACGGCGAGGACCTTGTCGCCAAGGCCGCGCACCGCAGCCTCGAGCTGATGGGGCTGGATTACCTCGACCTGTACCTGATCCACTGGCCCAACCCTGACCAGGACCGCTTCGTTGACGCCTGGCGCGGCCTGATCAGGCTGCGCGAGGAAGGCCTCGTGCGGGCCATCGGCGTGTCGAACTTCAAGGTCAGCCACCTGCGGCGCATCATCGACGAAACAGGCGTCACCCCCGACGTGAACCAGATCGAGCTGAACCCGTACACCCAGCGCCCCGACCAGACGGCGTTCGGCGCCGACAACCGGATCGTGCAGACCGCCTGGTCACCGCTGGGCCGCAAGACCGAACTGCTGGACGAGCGCGTTATCACCCAGGTGGCCCGCGAAGTCGGCCGCACGCCTGCTCAGGTCGTGCTTCGCTGGCACCTGCAGAAGAATCATGTGGCGATCCCGAAGACCAGCAATCCGCAGCGCTTGACTGAGAACTTAGACGTGTTCGGATTCGAGCTGACCGGCGAGCAGATGGCGCAGATCGACGGGTTGGATAACGGCGGCGAAGGTGCCGCTGACTCGGACACGTTCGGCCACTGAGGGAATTCAGAACAGGGTCGTGATGCCGTTGACGACCATCTGGACGGCCAGCATGATCAGCACCATGCCCATCAGCCGCTCGATGGCGGTGAGGCCGCGGACCCGCAACACCCGCAGCAGCAGCGGCGACGCCATCATGACGACCGCAGTCGCGAGCCAGGCGATCAGCAGCGCCAGCAGCCATTTGCCCATCGCAGTCGGGTCGCTCTTGGCCATGATGATGACCATCGCCATGGCCGAAGGCCCGGCGATCAGCGGGATGGCGAGCGGGACTATGAACGGTTCGCCGTCCAGCTGGGCGCCCATCACGCCGTCCTTGCGCGGGAAGATCATGCGCAGGCCGATGACGCCCAGCACGATGCCGCCGGCTATTGCAACGGATTCCTGCTGCAGGCCCATGAAGCGCAGGATGATCTCACCGAAGAACAGGAAGAAAACCAGAACGCCCAAGGCGATGAGCAGTTCGCGCATCAGCACCTTGCGGCGCCGGGACTTCTCGACGTCCTTCAGGAGGGAGATCGCCAGCGGTGCGTTACCGAAGGGATCCATTACGAAAAACAGCAGTACTGCTGCTGACAATACGCCGGTAGTGGCATCCACGCAGCCAGTTTAACGCCAGCAGCAGTTTCGGCTGTTCGTTACTGTTCCAGTGCGTTGCCTTTGGGGGCGGCCGTTCCTGACTGCGCGCCAGCTGGCACTCAGTCAGGAACCTGGTACCTGGCTGAGGCTATGAACTTCAGTGCGGCCGGCACCATCTTCAGTTTGACTGGGGTCTCACCGACCACGTCACCGTCGATGTGCACGAGCATGGGTGGCCTGGCTTCGATCTCGAGTTCGCGGATGTCCTCCAGCTCAGGTTTCCCGCCCGGCCCGGCCACGATTCGCAGCACCTGCCCTACGACGCCAAGCAGCCCCGGAGAACTCATCACCGACAGTTCGGCATAACCGTCGTGCGGATGGGCGTCGGGTCCCACCTTCGCGCCCAGGAGCTCAAGCCGGGTGGCGTTGAACACGCTGATGGTGTGGGCCTGCACCAGGCGTTCCTGCCCGTCCACGACCAGCCGTACCGAGTGGTTGCGCCGGTTCCGCATGTTGGTGAACGTGGCGTTCACGTAAGCCATGAAACCCAGGCGGGACTTCTCTTCCGAGTCGGCGTCCCGGTTGATCTCCGCGTCGAGTCCCGCACCGAGGAACAGCAGGCTGGTGGCGTCGTGCGAGTGGACGTCAAGTGCGTCAAGGTCCACGAGTTTACCCGTCGACAGGGTCTTCACTGCAGCCAGTGGGTCCATCGGCAGCCCCAGCACCCGTGCCAGGCCGTTGCCGGTGCCCAGCGGGATGATGCCCACGGCCGGCCGTTTCTCCTGCTTTGACTTCAGGATGCCGTGAGCCACGCCCGTAACGGAACCGTCGCCACCCGCGGCGATCACCACATCGAAGCCTTCCTCGGCCGCTTCGGAAGCCCAGGTCCACGCGTCATCGGGCCCGCTGGTCTTGCGCAGATCCAGCTCGGCCGGGCCAGATGAGCTGATGGCTCTGCTTATGCGCTCAGCGTACTCCTGGCCGCGTTCAGTGCCGCTATTGGGATTCAGGATCACCCTGATCCGCCTGCCTGTGAACATGGCGCATGATACCGCGCCCGCTCACGTGCAAACCGTCAGGCGACGGTTGCTGCAGGGCGTACTGCCTGCCGGAATGCCAGGAGCGACAGGCCCACCAGCAACACCATGCCCAGCGCCAGCGGTTGCGGTCCGCCGGTGGCGAAGAAGGCTATCACCGAACCGACGAGCGTGCCGATGCTCAGCTGGGTGAATCCGCTGATGCCCGAGACCATCCCGGCCCGCTCGAAATGGGGTTCAAGCACCAGGGTCATGGTATTCGCCAGCGTCATGGAAAAGCCAGCGAAGAAAGCCGACATGTTCGCGGCAAAAGACCAGATGCTGTCGATGCCGAGCGTGACCTGAACTGCCAGCACAACGCAGGCCAGCAGCCAGAGCGGCAGCACCACCCGCAGTATCTGGGCCGCGCTGAAGCTGTTCAGCAGCCGGGCGTTCAGCGGCTGGGTGATGAACGAGACCGAAGCGATCGCGGCGAACACAAGGCCGAACTGCGCTTCAGACAGCGCGTAATGATCGATGAAGATGGCCGGAGCTGAGGCCAGGTAGGCCATCAGCGGCGTGTAGGCCAGGGTAAGCACGACTATCGCCCAGGCGGACTGACGTTCGCGGAAGATCGACTTCACGTTGGCGACGAGACCGGCAATGCTGAGCGCGGTGAGGTCGCGCCGCGGCAGCGTTTCCGGGAGCAGCCGCAATACGAGTACCAGCATGAACGCGGCTATCGCCAGCAGGAACACGAACTGCAGGTGCCAGTCGCCGACGCTCAGCAGCAGCACACCGATGCTGGGCGCCAGCAGGGGAGCGGCGGTGAAGAAGATCATGGCGAACGACATCATGCGGCCCAGTTGCCGTCCGGAGTACAGGTCGCGCAGTACCGCCCGGGCCAGGACCGGACCTGTGGCGCAGCCAAGGCCCTGGACGAACCGGCCGATGAGCAGGGTGTTGAAATCGTTCGTGAACAGGCAGATTATGCTGCCTATGGCGTAAATGACCATACCGGTCAGCAGAACCGGCCTGCGTCCGAACCGGTCGGCCGTCGAGCCGACGAGCAGGTGCGGCAGCGCGTAGCCCAGCATGAACACGCTCAGCACCCGCTGGATGGCTGCGTCGCTCACTCCCAGTTCCGCTGCCATCGTCGGGAAGGCGGGCAGCATGACGTCGGTAGCCAGGGCGGCCATGGTCATGAGCGAGCCGACTATGAACAGCAGGGTCAGGGTCGACGGGCGGGTTCGCAGCGGAGTAGCGGTCGAGGCGTGGGTGGTCATCGCCGGCTGAACATATCACCTGAACGGCGATTCCTCGGACGCCGCCGGTACCCGCAGTTGCGGCAGCCTGTGTACCGGTCCGGTAAACACCTGCCTGCCCATATCAGGACCTTCGCCCTGCCTGGTGGGTATATTGTGCAGCAATCAACCTGGGAAGAAGAACGAACGGGCAATACGTCCCAGGTGGTTATAGATCAACGGAGGTTTACATGCGTAATCTGCTCACACCAGTCGTCGCTCTTTCGCTCCTGGCCGGTGCGGCCATGGCGCAGGAAGCGGCGCCTCAGCGTGGCGGCGAGATCGTCGTCGCCATCACGGCGGCCCCGCCCGGTTGGGACCCGTCCGTCAGTACCTCGCAGGAAATTCCACGCGTCGTTTACGGAAACGTCTACGAAGGCCTCGTCATATTCGACCGCACCGGTGCGATCGTGCCTGCACTCGCGACCGACTGGAGCATCTCGGACGACCTGCTCGAATGGACCTTCACCATCCGTGAAGGCGTCAAGTTCCACGACGGCTCCGACCTCCAGCTCTCCGACATCGTCGCCCGCTTCGAACGCGCCCGCGACCCCGAGTCCGGCCACACCAACAACGCGTTCTACGCCGGCATCACGGGCGTGAGCGCCGACGAAGAAGCACACACCGTGACCTTCACCCTCGCCGAACCGCGCGCCAGCCTGCTGTTCGACCTGGCCCGTCCCGACTCGGTCATCTACCCCGAAGCACTCACCGACAGCCAGGTTTCCCAGCCCGTCGGCACCGGACCGTTCGCCTTCGCCAACTACATCGAAGGCGCCGAAGTGACCCTCGAGCGCTTCGAAGATTACTGGAACCCCGAGCTGCCCTACCTCGACCGGGCAGTCTTCCGCATCATGAGCGACCCGAACAGCCGCTTCGCTGCACTCCAGTCCGGCGACATCGACCTCATCGGCGTCGCGCTGCAGCCCGAGCAGTTCATCCAGCTGCAGAGCAACCCTGACCTGCAGGGCACCGAAGGCACCATGACCACCGAGATCACGATGGCCATGAACAACGCCATCGAACCCTTCAACGACATCCGCGTCCGCCAGGCGATCACCCACGCGATCGACAAGCAGGCCATCGTCGACGGCGCCTTCTTCGGACTGGGCACGGTCATCGGCAGCCACATGAGCCCCGCCGAGCCGTACTACATCGACCTGAGCGAGACCTACCCGTACGATCCCGAGCGCGCCCGTGAACTGCTGGCCGAGGCCGGCTACGCCGACGGCCTGACCGTCAAGTTCGAACTGCCTGAGCCGTACAACACCGAGCGCCGCACCGGTGAAGTCATCGCACAGCAGCTCGCCCAGGTCGGCATCACCGCCGAACTCAGCGTGGTCGAGTGGACCACCTGGATCAACCGCATCCTGCTGGGCGGCGATTACGAGATGACGATCATCGGTCACTCCGAACCGCGCGACATCTTCGTGTACGCCAACCCCGAGTACTACTACCACTACGACAACCCGCGCATCGCCGAGCTCTTGGCAGAAGCCGAGACTGCCTCATCAGATGCCGAGTCGAACGAGTACTTCCAGGAGATCGCCACCATAATCGCCGAAGACGCAGTGAACGTCTGGGTCTTCAGCTCGCCCTACCTGGTCGCTGCCCGCGCCGACATCGCAGGCTTCTGGACCGATCAGCCCACGCCGTCCATCAATGTGACGGAGGTCTACAGGACCGAGTGAGCAGATGTTTGCTTACGTAGTCAGAAGAACGTTCACCGCGCTGGTCAGCCTTGTGCTGGCCAGCGTTCTGGTGTTCGCGGCCCTGCTCGCCATCCCCGGCGATCCGGCCGAGGTGCTCCTGGGCATGGACGCCAACCCCGTCACCCGGGAAGCGGTGCGCAGGCAGCTCGGCCTGGACGTGCCGCCCCTGCAGCGCTTCGGCAACTGGATCGGTGGCGCCGCGACCGGTGATCTGGGCGAAAGCCTTGCGTACCGCCGGCCCGTCGGTGACCTGATCGGCGAGCGGCTGTCCGTGTCCGTGCCACTGTCCGTAGCTGCCGCCATCCTGGCGGTCATCATCGCGCTGCCGCTGGGCATCGCAGCCGCCCTCACGCGCAAGACCTTATTTGACCCCCTTATCACTGCCGTAGCCCAGGTGGGCGCGGCCGTACCGTCGTTCTGGCTTGGTCTTTTACTGATTATCTGGCTTGCTGTCCAGCAGGGAATCTTCCCGGCCGGCGGGTTCGTGCCCTGGGAACGTGAAGTGTGGGGTGCGATCCGCAGCCTGACCCTGCCGGTCATCGCCCTGGCGCTCGGCCAGGCGGCCGTCATGACCCGCATGACCCGCGCCGTCATGATCGAGAACATGGGCGCAGATTACGTGCGAACTGCCCGCGCCAAGGGGCTTGCGCCCAGCCGGGTGGTGTTGCGGCACGCGCTGCGTAACGCACTCGTCACCCTGGTGACCGTGTTCGGCCTGGCGCTAAGCAACGTGTTCATCGGTTCCATCGTCATCGAGCAGGTGTTCAGCCTGCCGGGCCTCGGCCGCATGGCACTGTCCGCGATCGGTAACCGCGACTTCCCGCTGGTTCAGGGCGTCGTGCTCGTCTACGCCGCCGCGATCATCATGCTTTCGTTCATCGTCGACATAAGCTACGGCTTCCTGGACCCAAGGATCCGCTACAACTGATGGGCAAGAGGTTCAACATCATCATCGGCGGGTTCCTGACTGGCCTCGTGCTGCTCGCGGCCATCGTGTCGCTGTTCTGGCAGCCGCACGACCCGAACGCCATGGACTTCTCCGCGCAGCTGTCCGGACCCACCGCGAACAACTGGCTGGGCGCCGACCATTACGGCCGCGACCTGTTCTCGCGCCTGCTCATCGGCGCGCGCGGCACCATGTACGTCGGTTTCATCTCAGTGGGTATTGCGCTCACGATAGGCGGCCTGCTTGGCGCCTTCGCGGGTTACGTCGGCGGGTTGATCGGCGAGGGCATCATGCGCGTCGTCGACGTGCTCTACGCGTTCCCGGCCATCCTGATGGCGCTGCTGCTGGCGGCAATCTACGAACCCGGCACAGTAACGGCGATGGTGGCCATCGGCATCGCGACGATCCCGATATTCGCGCGGCTCATGCGCTCTTCGGTGATCAGCCTGCGTGAACTGGAGTTCGTGGAGGCCGGCCGGGCGCTGGGTGCAGGTCACGGCCGGCTGCTGTGGCGGCACGTGGTGCCCGGTGCGATGTCACCGATAATCGTGCAGGTCAGCCTGAGCCTTTCGGTGGCCGTCCTGGCCGAGGCGGCACTCAGTTTCCTGGGCCTGGGCACGCCCCCGCAGACGCCAAGCTGGGGCAGCATGCTGCGTGAATCGCAGAGCTTCCTGCAGATGAGCGCTTACCCCGCACTCGTGCCGGGCATAGCCATCATGGTGACCGTGCTGGGCTTCAGCCTGCTCGGCGACGGGCTGCGCGACCTGGCTGACAAGCGGAACGACTGACACATCCGGGCTTTTTCGCCCTTCACTCTGGGCAATCATCCTGCCGGTACGCGGTTAGCGTCCCGGCAGTCTTCATTCCCGCCTGCTCGTGCGGCTATACCGGAGGCAGGAGGTGGTGAGGATGCAATTCGACGTGAGCCAGATGGATCCGCCGCACCGGCCGGACTCGCGAGGGACTGCCGAAGACCGGCTGCGGGTGCTGGAGCTGGAGCAGACCAGGCTGCTGGCCCGGCACGAGGCTGTGGTGGCGCAGCTCAGCAGCATGCGGAGCGCCATGCGCGGGCTTGAACGCCTGCTGGAACTCAGACTGCAGCGGCTTGAGCAGCTGGGGCGCAGGCGCTTTCCTTAACCGGGCCGGGGTGTTTACTGGACACATGATCAAGATTGACAACCATTAGGGCCAGTGAAACGATCGGTGGATGGATACGATGGATCTGATGCACGGAGCGCGGCGGCTCGTCGGTCACTGTACTGACGTGCAGCCGGGTGAACAGGCGCTCGTGGTTATCGACCGCCTGACTGACCCCGCGCTCGGGGAAGCCCTCTACGCCGCGCTGCGCGAAGCCGGCGCTGACGCGTTCGTGTTGACCTGCGATGAGGCAAGGACCGATTCGGGTGAACCGTCTCCCGCTGTGGCTGCCGCCATGCTCGCCAGCGACGTGATCTTCACGGCGGTGCAGGTTTCGATCACCCACACCGATGCAGTCAACGCGGTGTGCGCCCGCGGCGGCCGGGTTGCAGCCCTCACCCAGTGGGTGCCGGAGATGATGGCGGGCGGCGGCATCGACGCCGACTTCCGTGCCATCGAGCCGAAAGTCATGCGCATGGCGAAGATCTGGGACCAGGGCAGCACCGTGCGGGTAACCACTAAACTGGGCACCGACATGACCCTCGACATCCGGGGCCGCCAGGGCAGCCCGCACGCCAAGACGGGAGTCGTGAGGAGCGGCACGTTCCATCCGATTCCTGACATCGAGTCGCCCGTCTCGCCCGTGACGGGCCACGGAACCATAGTCTGCGACGCCAGCATTCCCTACCTGGGCATCGGCGTCCTGAACGAACCCGTGACGCTGAAAGTCGTGGACGGGCGCGTCACCAGTATCGAGGGCGGCGAGGCCGCTGACATAGTCCGCGCAGCCTGGAAGTCGCTGGAAGACCCGAATGTCTACAACCTGGCGGAACTCGGCATCGGCATGAACCCCGAATGCGAACTGACCGGCCGGATGCTTGACGACGAAGGCGTCGACAGCACCTGCCATTTCGGGATCGGAACCAGCAACACGCTTGGCGGTAACGTCAAGGCAAAGTGCCATTACGACTTCGTGGTGCAGGATCCGACCATCGAGGTTGACGGCCGGATCGTCATGAAAGACGGCGTACTCGACGTCTAGGAAGGTACGTAACGGGCCCGCGGCCGGATGACCCGGTCGGAAGCGTACTGCTCGAAGACGTGAGCCAGCATGCCCGCCATCCGGCCCAGGCCGATCAGGCTGTAGATGCTCCCTGCCGGCAGGGCCAGCAGCGGTTCGGCGCAGGCCAAGGCGAAGTCGACACGGGCGTGCTCGCCCGTCGCGGCTTCGGCCAGCCTGACGGTGTCCTGTAACAGTGCGTAATGTTCCGAGTCCACATGCAGCTCCAGCAGGGCGGACACGCGCGGGTCACGCCCGTCGTACAGCCGCCGGTACGGGTTGTGGAAACCGGGCACCGCGCCGTAGTTGCGCAGGTCGCTGCGCACGGCCATCACGATCGGGTTGACCCCCAGCGGCACCATCGCCGCCGTCGAGATCTACGTCGATGTCGCCATCGGCGCCATCACCTTCACCGGCTCGATCGTCGCCTTCGCCAAGCTGCAGGGGCTGGTCAGCGGCAGGCCGGTGGTCTTTCCGATGCAGCACTGGTTGAACCTCGCGCTGGGGATCCTGGCGGTCATCCTGGTCATCTGGATGGTGGCCGGTCAGTCGGGAACGGCCTTCTGGCTGCTCGTGCTGCTGACGCTGGTGCTGGGCGTGCTGATCATCATTCCGATCGGCGGCGCCGACATGCCGGTCGTCATCTCGTTCCTGAACTCCGCGTCGGGTCTGGCTGCCTCGGCGGCGGGTTTCGTGATCGAGTCCAACGCTCTGATCATCTCCGGTGCCCTGGTAGGTGCCGCCGGCCTGATCCTCACGAACATCATGGTCAAGGCGATGAACCGCACCCTGGGCGACGTCCTGTTCGGCGCCTTCGGGGGCGGCAGCGTTGCGGTCGACGCGGCCGACCCGGACAGGAGCGCCACCCGGGCGACTCCCGAGGACGTCGCCATCGCCCTCGGATATGCCCGTTCCGTGATCGTCATCCCCGGATACGGCCTCGCCGTAGCCCAGGCTCAGCACGCGTTGAGGGAACTGGAGCAGGCGCTCGAGGCCCGCAACGTGGACGTCCGCTACGCCATCCATCCGGTCGCCGGCCGGATGCCGGGGCACATGAACGTGCTCCTCGCCGAGGCCGACGTCGAGTACGACGCGATGAAGGAGATGGACG
>CALDPK010000039.1 GCA_937911855.1 uncultured Trueperaceae bacterium
GGCCACCTCGCCGAGGTAGATGATGTAGAGCGCGTAGCTCAGCGCCGCAGGCTCTGAGTAAAGCTTCCCCACCAAACTCACGGAGCGGTCAGGCTCTTCCGCATAGGCTGTAGCGATTGGGCGATCCGTGGGACCCGCAAGTGAAGCGGTCAGTATCGATAGGTGGATACGTGGCCACGTGAGTGAACGAACGTGCTGTGGGTGATGAAAATCTTAGAGGTTTGCTGAACAGTGGTATCAGTAGTGTGTGAACGGCACAGTGAAGTACCGGGGCGCACATCAACACAGGAAATACTGGGTCTCGGGTGGCAATGGACTTTTCCGGTGCCCCAATGCGTGTAACGATTGGCTAGAGGGCACGCGGCGGGGTCGTTCGTTGGACCGGTAATCCGTTGCGGCACATCTAGGGGCCAACTGGGAGGCTGCCTGCATCTGCCTACCTACGGGACAACTCGTCTCGTGTGTAAGATGACGCTTGCGAACACGGAAATTATGGCATCACCACTTAACACCTCTGATAGCCAGCGTCGTCATAGTCGCCTACCTGTCGATCTCATTGCTCGCCTGTTTGTCGATAGTATCTGGCTTCATCGCTGGGGCTGCCATCGTCTGCCCGAGAGGTCGTTCGTTTATCACGGTAGGCAGTTCCATGTATGTGCGAGGTGCACGGGGTTGCTAGTTGGAGCGCCGATGTCATTGTTGCTACTGCCGCTGTACCAATGGGCGCCGACCGCTCTGTGCGTCTCGCTATTCGTTTTGGCTACGGACGGCGTCACTCAGCTTCTGGGGTGGCGCACGTCCAACAATCCCCTCCGGTTTATAACCGGGCTTGCCACCGCCGCAGCATTTCTACCTGCAGTGCTAAGCCTGACGTTGGGAGCCAAGTAGTGCCCGAGTTCATCACACTGAATTTTCCAAATACACCCCAGGGGCAGCGTCAAAAGAACCAACGGTTGGCTGAACTGTGCTCCCAAGGGGGCGGGTTGTGGGTGAGACGATCACGCCGGGGCAGTTGGGCCCGATGAGGCGGCTGTTGCGGCCAGCCAGGTAGCGTTTGGCGACGACCATGTCCTGGATCGGGATGCCTTCGGTGATCGTGATGATCAGCGGCACTTCGGCTTCGGCAGCTTCCATGATCGCGTCAGCGGCGAAGGGCGGCGGTACGTAAACGACGCTCGCGTCCGCGCCGGTTGCTGCCACTGCTTCCCGCACCGTGTTGAATATCGGCACCCGTACGCTGTAAGTGTCCGCGCGGCCGGGGACGCCGGAGTGGTCGGTCTCGCCCTCGAAAAGTTCGTGCTCACCGCCACGGCCCGGGTGAACCGCACCGACCACGTTGGTTCCGTAGGCGATGGCCTTGTCCGTATGGAAACGGCCTGCGCCGCCGAGGCCCTGGACGAGCAGCCGGGTGTCCTTGCCGACCAGGATGCTCATGCTGCACCTCCGCCGGCCAGTTCGACGATCTTGCGTGCGCCGTCCAGCATGTTGTCGGCGGAGACCACGTTCAGCCCTGACTCATCGATGATCCTGCGGCCGAGTTCCACGTTGGTGCCCTCGAGCCTGACTACCAGCGGGACGGTCAGTCCGACGTCCTTGACTGCGGCGACCACGCCATCCGCGATGGTGTCGCATTTCATGATGCCTCCGAAGATGTTGACGAATATTCCCTTCACGTTCTCATCGCGGGTGATGATCTTGAAGGCAGCGGTCACGTTCTCGGTCGTTGCCCCGCCACCTACGTCCAGGAAGTTGGCCGGTTCGCCGCCGACGTGCTTGATGATGTCCATCGTCGCCATCGCGAGGCCGGCGCCGTTGACGAGGCAGCCGATGGTGCCGTCGAGCTTGATGAATGACAGTCCGTACTTGCCGGCTTCCACTTCGGCCGGGTCTTCCTCGCTCAGGTCCCGCAGCCCGAGCAGGTCCCTGTGGCGGAACAGCGCGTTGCTGTCGATGCTGACCTTGCCGTCCAGGGCCATCACTTCTCCGGCACCGGTCACGACGAGCGGGTTTATCTCCAGCATGTCGGTATCGAGTTCGACTGCCGCCTTGCTCAGGCTGCTCACGAAGCGGATGAACGATTTCAGGGCGTCGCCTTCGAGTCCCAGGCCGTAACCCAGGCGCTTGGCCTGGAACGGAGCCAGGCCGATGAGCGGGTCGATCTCCTCGCGCAGTATCTTCTCGGGTGTTTCGGCGGCGACTTCTTCGATCTCCATGCCGCCTTCGGTTGAGGCCATCACGAGGTTCCGTCCCGTGGAGCGGTTCAGGATTATCGACAGGTACAGTTCCCGCGCTATGTCGATGCCCTGCTCCAGGTACAGGGTGTTCACCTGCTTGCCGGCCTCACCTGTCTGCACCGTCACGAGGGTGCTGCCCAGCATCTGACTGGCCAGCTGTCCTGCCTTCGCCGCGGCTGCTTCGCTTCCGCCGTCCACACCGTCTGTGATGACCTTTACGCCGCCCAGGTCGGGGTGCTCGACGAAACGGCCCATACCACGTCCACCGGCGTGAATCTGGCTCTTCAGCACGACTACGGGGTTGCCGCTCGCCTCCACCAGGGGACCGACCGCTGCCTGCGCCTCTTCGGCAGTCCGCACGACACGGCCCTCCGGTACGGCGATTCCGTGCTTGCGGAACAGCTCCTTGGCCTGATACTCATGGATTTTCAAGAGGGTTGTACTCCTTCCGGGTTTCTGCTTCCAAACTACCGCGACTGGCACCTCCACGCCAACACCTGCAGCCCCGGTGTGAGGGATTACTGCGACCCGCCGGCAGTATGGGCGCTAAGCTCACTGCATGAATGACAGACAGGTACGGATAGCCATCCTGAATGTCGGTGACCCGGACGAAGACTCTGGCCGCCTGACCGAGGCGCTGCAGGCGGTGCACGCCGAGCTGGCCAAAGGGCCTTTCCAGGAGGTCGACTATCACGTGAGCGCGAGCGAGCAGGCGCTGCTGCGCGCCCGGCTGCGCGTGTGGAGCGAAACCGATCACGGCGCTGCCGACGTGATCCTCACCTGCGGTGGGGTAGGCCTGGCTCTGCGTGAGCGGATGCCGGACGCCACCATCGAAGTGATCGACCGCAGGCTGCCGGGGATACCTGAACTGATCCGGCTGGCGTGTGTCCGCACTGATCCGACTGTCGCGTTCCTGCGCCTGGAAGCAGGCGTGCGCCGCAAGACCCTGATTGTCAACCTGCCTGGCGACGCGGCCAACCTGCGCGCCTGCCTGCCGCACCTGCTGCCGCACCTGCCGGCTGCGCTCCGGCAGCTGCACGCGAACCCCGGCCTGTAGGCGCACATCTTTCGGACGATGCCGCGGCCCGCTTCAGCGGGATAACATTCACGCCGTGACCATGACCATCATCGCCCTTGTCGTCTTCCTGATCATCTGGCTCATCAGCCTGGCTGGCCTGATAATTCCCGTGATTCCCGGGGTACCGCTTGCTGCAGTCGGTGCGCTGCTGGCCGGCTGGCTGACCGGTTTCGAGAACTTAGGCCTGACAGCACTGCTGATCATCGCCGGCCTGGCCGTACTCGCCCAGGTACTTGACGTCGTCGGCGGCTGGATCGGTACCAAGTACTCGGGCGGCAGTAACGCCGGGGTGTGGGGCAGCATCATCGGTTCACTGGTGGGAGTGATCGTGGCGCCACCGTTCGGTTTCCTGCCGGGCGCCTTCCTGGGAGCGTTCCTGTTCGAGCTGGTCGTTGACAGGTCGTTCGCGGAGGCCGCCAGGTCGGGACTTGGCTCGATGCTGGGTGCGCTCGGCGGAACGTTCATGAAGTTGCTGTTCCTGATCGCCATCGGCATCATCACCGTCGCCTACCTGTTCTGACCGTCCTGATTCGCGGCTGCAGCAGCATATAATTCGCACATGGATCCAATAATGCTTCAGATCGGGCCGCTGGCCATCCGCTGGTACGGACTGCTGATCGCCGCCGGCGTGGTCATCGGCTCGATCTGGGCCCTGCATGCCGCCCGCAAACGCAAGATGGACACCGAGAAACTGCTGGATTCCGCCGTGTGGCTGGTCCTGGCGGGAATCGTCGGGGCCAGGCTCGTGTACGTCCTGACCAGCCCCGGCAACTTCTTCGGACCCGGCGCCAACCCGCTGGACGTGTTCAAGGTGTGGGAGGGCGGCATCAGCATCCACGGCGGCGTCATCGGCATCATGGTGGCGCTGTACTTCTATGCACGCGCGAACGGCATGAACATGTGGGACATGCTCGACGTGCTCACGCCCGTGGGTGCACTCGGCATCATCGGCGGCCGCATAGGTAACTTCATGAACGGCAGCGACACCGGCGGCCGGCTCACCGAGCTGCCCATCGGCTTCACCTGGCCGGAGCCCGGCACCGAAACGTTCGGGGCGGTCGGCCGGTTCATATTCGGCGACAACCTGTGGCAGTACTCGCCGCCCGTCTGCAACACCATCCCGTTCGGCGAGCCTTGCACCGTCCACCTGACGCCCCTCTACGGCATGCTGGTCGGCGTCGCGCTCATATTCATCATCGGCTGGGCGCTGAACCGGCACAGGATGGCGGGCTTCGTCTTCTGGCAGTTCGTCATGTGGTACTCGATCCTGCGCAGCGTCATCGAGGAACCGTTCCGCGACAACCCGCTCTTCTGGAACGTCTACCTGAACGAGAGCGTTGGCGTAGGCATCTTCACGCTGACGCAGCTGATCAGCATTCCGCTCATCATCTTCGCGCTGTGGCAGATCAGCAGGCTGAGCGGCCCGCGTCAGGAGCAGCGTAAGGAACGCCTCACCAGGCGGGCCCGGGGCCGCTGATGCCTGGCCCCCTGAACGTGGTCATCCTTGCGGCCGGCTTCGGCAGCCGGATGAAATCCGAGAAGCACAAGATGCTGCACGAGGTCGCTGGCGTACCGATGGTCCAGCTGGTCATCGAGGCAGCCCGGGAACTGAACCCCGACCGGATCGTGCTGGTCGTCGGTCACGCTGCCGAGCAGGTGCGTTCCGCCATGGCGGACCAGGACGTGGAGTTCGTGCATCAGGCCGAGCAGCTCGGCACGGCTCACGCCTTCCTGCAGGCAGCCCAGCTGCTTGAAGATGCCGGCGGCCGCCTCCTCGTGCTGAACGGCGACGGCGCGCTCATCACGGCCGATACCCTGCGCAGGCTGGAGGCGGCGCTGCCCGGTGAGGGGATGGCCCTGCTCACGGCGCGTGTCCCTGACCCCAGCGGCCTGGGCCGGGTCGTGAAGGGCGCTGACGGCCTGGTTGAGCGGACGGTCGAGCACAAGGACGCGACCGAAGCGGAACTCCGCATAAACGAGATCGTAGTCGGGACGTACCTGTTCGACCGGCGTGGCTTCGAGTTCGCCCGCGGACTGGATAATGACAACGCGGCAGGGGAGTACTACATCACCGACCTGATCGCTGCCTACCGGGCTGCCGGCCTGCCGGTTGGCACCAGTGATACGCCGCTCGATGAATACGGCGGCATAAACAACCGCAGTCAGCTGGCTGCTGCCGAGCGGATCTTCCAGTCGAGGCTGCGTGAGCACTGGCTGCTGAATGGTGTAACCATGCAGGCGCCTGAGACTGTATTCATCGAGCGTTCGGTGGTGCTTGAACCCGACGTCGTGCTTGAGCCGTTCGTCATCCTGCGCGGCAACACCCGTGTGGGACGGGCTGCGCGTATAGGTTCGCACTCGGTGGTCAGCGACCGGGAGATAGCTGCCGGACAGTCGGTTGCACCGCACTCAAAGCTGTAAATTAATGCTAAACTCGCGGACGGTGATTAGCTGATGTCCCTACTGAACAAGGATCGTGCGGTGCTGGCCCTCGAGGACGGCACCGTTTATTACGGATATGCCTTCGGTCATACCGGTGAGAATATCGGTGAAGTCGTGTTCAACACCTCGATGACCGGCTACCAGGAGATCCTGACGGACCCCTCGTACCACGGCCAGATAGTAGTCATGACCTACCCGCACATCGGCAACTACGGTGTGAGCGTCTACGACATGGAGTCGAACAAGCCGTTCGCACGCGGCTTCATCGTCCGCGAGTTCAGCCGGGTCGCGTCGAATCACCGCTCCAACCAGGACCTGCAGAGTTTCATGGAGCAGCACAACATCGTAGGCATCGAAGGAATCGACACCCGCGCGCTGACCAGGCGCCTGCGCAGCGGTGGCGTAGTGAAGGGCGTGATCAGGCACGGTCCTACCACCCCCGACATCGAAGCGGCACTGGTGCAGCAGGCCAGAGAGTACCCGGACATAGACGGCCGCGACATGACCCCCGAGGTCACGACCAAGCTGCCGTACGCACGGCCCACCTTCAAGGACAACCCCCGCGTGGTAGTGGTTGACTTCGGTATCAAGAACTCGATCGTCTACAAGCTGGAACAGGCTGGGGCTGAAGTCATAGTCGTGCCGGCCATGACGAGTCCGGCGCAGATCATGGCGCTCCGGCCGTCAGGACTGGTCCTGTCCAACGGGCCAGGTGACCCGGCGGGCCCGAAGTACGCGCATGACACCATCTGGCAGCTGCTGGGACTGCTGCCCACCTACGGCATATGCCTCGGCCATCAGCTGCTGGCACTGGCAGTCGGCGGACGGACGTTCAAGCTCAAGCACGGTCACCATGGCGCCAACACGCCGGTGAAGAACGTGCTGACCGGCGAAGTCGAGATGACCAGCCAGAACCATAACTATGCGGTCGACCTGGACTCCATTCCCGGCCGGCAGTTCGAAGCGACCCACATCAACTTGAACGACGGCACGCTGGAAGGCATGTCGCACGTCCGTTATCCCGTCTTCTGCGTCCAGTACCATCCCGAGGCCAGCCCCGGACCGCACGACGCCAACTACCTGTTCAACAGGTTCATGAGCGAAGTCGACGAGTTCAAGGACAGCTTCGGTCTGCCTACGGCCGGCCTGCGCGTCTGACGGGCGGGCAGGCTCAGTCTCCGGCCGCGGGACCCGTCCGCCCTGGCCTTGCAGCCGACCGGCGTGAAGCTGCCGTGAGCTGACCGGGCCTGTCAGGCGCCTCGACGGGCTGTGCGCCGGCTTTCTGAAGCAGGGCCTGCACCGGCTCGAGGCGCTCGTAGAACAGGATGGCGGTCGCTCCGCAGCGCACCTCTTCCAGTACTTCGGTTATGGCGTCCAGTTCATCCAGCACTACCTTGCAACTGACCGCGGGATTCGCGGCGCGCACTTCCCGCATCAGCAGTTCCGCTACCTCACCCGATACGATCATCGATTCGCATTTCAATGAGCGGGGCCGCATCAACCGGTTGCTGACGGTGTTCGCCCAGAACTCGCAGATCCTCGGCCTGGGCATAGACGAGAACACGGCCCTGGACGTAAGGGCCGGCCGCCCGTACGGGGTGATCGGGTCAGGTGCCGTGACTGTTCTCGACGGGCGGATAAGTTATTCGAACGTGGCTGATGCTGCCGAGGATGAGGTGCTGGCGCTCTCGGGCGTGAAGATTCACGTAGTCCCCAGGGGTTTCATGTTCGATCCGGAGAAGCGTGAGCTGGTGGTTCCCACCGCAGCCTGATCAGGGCAAAAAAATCGTGGTTCCCGCCGTAAGGCAAGGGAACCACGATCTCTGGTCTGACTGTTCAGTCAGCCGGCGGGATCAGGCCTGTTCGGTCTTGTCCTCTTCTTCGGAAGCCTCTGCAGTTTCAGTTGTGGGTTCATCTGCAGTTTCTTCCGGAGCTGCTGCTTCCTGCGGAGCTGCTGCTTCTTCCCTGGCGGGGCGCTTGCCCTCACGGAAGGCTGCGGTCAGAAGTGCGGCGGCTTCGGCTGCGTCGATCGAGTTCTCGGTGGTTTCACCGGAATCTGCTTCGCTGCTGGCCTGGCTTTCCGCTTCTTCGGCTGCCGGTGCGGTCTCGGCGACTGCTTCGGTTGCCTCCGCTTCAGGCTGGACCGGAGCTTCTGCTGCCGGAGCTTCGGTTTCCGTAGTTTCGGTTGCTTCAGCTGCGGCGGTGTCGGTGCTGTCGGCACTTTCATCCGAGGAGGCGGCTTCGCTGCTGCTGCCGTCACTCAGGCCGAACTGTGCGAACAGGTCAGCGTAGACGTCACCAAGCTTGGTCGTTGCCTTGCCACCGGATTCGGTTGCTGCGTAGGAGTAATCGTAGTCGATACCCTGGCTGCGACGTCCGCCGCGACGGCCACCACGCTTCGGTGCTCCGCCTGCGCCTCCGCGGCTTGCTCCGCCTGCGTCCATGCCACCGTCGAAATCGCCGGCGGTGAAGGGCAGGAGGCGACGCCTGCTGAGGCTCGCGCGCTGTTCGACCGGGTCGATGTTGATGATCACGGCTGTGATCTCATCGCCACGGTTGAAGCTGTCGCTGATGTTCTCGATGTGCTCGTGAGCCAGTTCGCTGATGTGAACCAGGCCTTCGATACCTTCCTCGATCTCCATGAACACACCGAATTCGGTGATGCCGGTGATCGGGCCGGTGACTTCGGTGCCGGGCGGGTAGCGGTCCGGGAGGCTGCTCCATGGATCCGGCTGGGTCTGCCTGAGACCAAGTGAGATGCGCTCCGCCTGGGTGTCGATCTTGAGGATCATGGCCTCAACTTCTTCACCTTCGGTGACTGCTTCCTTAGGATGGCGGATGCGCTTGGTCCAGCTCATCTCGCTTACGTGGATCAGGCCTTCGAGGCCGGGTTCGATCTCTACGAACGCACCGAAGGGGGTGAGGTTCGTGACCTTGCCGGTAATCTTCTGGCCGATCTGGTAGTTGACGAGAACATCATCCCACGGGTTGGAGACGAGTTTCTTCATCGACAGGTTGATGCGCTCGCGCTCGAGGTCCATGTCGAGTACTTCGACGCGAACCTTGTCGCCTACTGCAACCACTTCACGCGGGTGGTTGAAGCGGCCGTGGGTGAGTTCACTGCGGTGCACGAGGCCGTCGATGCCGCCCAGGTTGACGAATGCACCGAAGTCAGTGACTTCGACGACTTCGCCCTCGAGTTTGGCGCCGGGTTCGAGCTGCTGGAGCGTCTCGCCCTTCTGTTCCTTCATTTCCTCTTCGAGGATGGCGCGACGGCTGATGATCACGCGGTTGCGCTTGCGGTTCAGCTCGATGATCCGTACCTTGAGGCGCTGGTTGACGTACGGCGCAAGGTCGTTCACGCGGCGCACGTCAACCTGGCTGGCAGGCAGGAACGCGCGGATGCCCAAGTTGGCTACGAGGCCGCCGCGGACTTTCTCGACGATCTCGACTTCAACTGGCTTCTCCTTCTCGAAGATCTCCTGGAGAAGATTCCAGGCGCGTTCCTGGTCGGCACGCTTCTTCGAGAGGACGATGGTGTTGTTGGGAATGTCTGCGCGAATGACGTAGACCTGAATCTCATCGCCAGCCTTGATTTCCTTGGCAGCTGCCTCGGGAGTGGTTTCCTGCTCGAACAACTGGTTGTAAGGCAGGATGCCTTCAATCTTGGCGCCCACGTCGACGACAACGCCGTCCTGCGTGAGCATGATGACCGTGCCGGTGGTGATCATGCCGCGGTGGACCGGCTTGCGGGCAAGCTGTTCATCGCTTGCTGCCAGCACGTCCTCCATCGTCATTTCATCCGAGGCAACGGGTGCGGTTTCAGTGTCCGGTCCGGTCTTGACTTCGTCTTCGCCTGTTTGGGAGGGAACCTGTGTCGAAGTGTTCTCCACCGTGGAACTTACGCTCTGATCGGTATCCACAGTTGGGGCCGGACTAGCGGCTTCTTGTTGGGTGGGGTCGGTGACCGGGACAGAGCGATCCTCGGTCTGGTTTAGCTTTTCATCCATGAAAGGGGGTTCCTCCTTGCCTGTACCTCTTACCATGGCACCCGGCGTCACAACAAAGTGCCTGACAGCCTGTGGCCGCAGGTTTGCGTGGGTCCGGCTGCGTGGTCGGGGCACGGCAGACCGTGTTTGACTGGTAAATATCCAGCCGTCCGCTACTGTAGCACGGCGGGGCACCATGCGTGGCCGTCTGCCGGACAGAACTACAACGGATGGACGGTAACAAAAAGACGCGGTCACCATGAACCGCGCCTCAGATTTGGTAGCGATGGTCGGACTTGAACCGACGACCTCACGATTATGAGTCGTGCGCTCTCACCAACTGAGCTACATCGCCTTGCATGCCCCGTAAGGGCGGAGGTGAGTATACCGCCTGGGTGCGGCTGCCCGCAAGCGGCAGCTGACCACCGCAAGGCAAAAAAGTTGGCTTCGTGTGGGAGGCACGAAGCCAGTTCGGAAGAGGTCGGGAACGGACATCAGATGCCGCGGTTCCTCACGGGAAGTCTGCACCGCGCGTTATTACAGGATTCTTACGGAATTCTTACAGTGCCCGAAAGTGCCTGCTGCAGCGGCTTCACAGCTGGTCAGTGTCAAGGATGACCGTGACCGGCCCGTCGTTGTGTATCTCCACCTGCATGTCAGCTCCGAACTCGCCGGTGGCAACCGTCAGGCCGAGTCCCTGCAGGGTGGCAACGAAATGTTCGTAAAGCGGCACGGCCGTCTCGGGTCGGGCCGCCTGAGTGTAGCTGGGGCGGTTGCCGGCGCGGGCATCGGCGAACAGCGTGAACTGGCTGATCACCAGTACTTCGCCGCCCACCTGGTCCAGCGACAGGTTCATCTTGCCTTGCTCATCGGAGAACAGCCGCAGCTTGCTGATCTTGGCAGCCAGTCGTTCCGCCAGTTCCGTCGTGTCGTCATGGGTGATGCCAAGCAGGACGTTGAAGCCGGGTCCGATCTCGCCCAGGACCCGGCCGCCGCTGCTCACGCGGCTCGCCGACACCCTCTGCACCACAGCCCGCATCAGAACAGACTGTCCTGGCGCGCGCTGCTGATGCCGCTCCGGCCGGTCTTCGCACCGAGTTCATCGAGCTGCTGCCTCAGGACGGTCATCGCCTGCCACATCTGCCATTTGGGGCTGCCCTGGGTACGGCTGGGGTTCCGCAGGAGGTAGGCAGGGTGAAACAGCGGCATCACCCGGACTCCCCGGAACTCGTACCAGTTGCCGTGCAGCTTGCTGATCCCCTCGCGCGTGGACAGCAGGTACTGCGTGGGCACGTTGCCCATCGGCGAGATTATCTGCGGGTTGACGAGCCGGATCTCCTCCAGGAGGATCGCCTCGCTGGCAGCAACCTCGGCCGGTGTCGGGTTGCGGTTGCCGGGCGGGCGGAACTTGACCATGTTCGTTATGTAAACCGAGTCGCGGTCGAGGTCGACGCTGGCCAGTATCTGGTCGAGCAGCTGGCCGGCCCGGCCCACGAACGGCTTGCCGGCAGCATCCTCGTCAGCGCCGGGAGCTTCACCGATCAGCATCAGTGAAGCGTCAGGGTCGCCTGCTCCGAACACCAGGTTGTCGGACAGATCCGCCAGTTCCGGTGGTTTCTGAGCAGCGAGCTGTTTCAGTTCATTCAGGTCCACAAGGACCTACCGTAACGGATTTGCCTGCCTCAGGCTTCCGTGTCAGTCAGCTTCGAGCGCTGGCTGCGGACGCTGCGGCGGATCTTGGGTTCCAGGTTGATCATCAGGAAGAAGTTCTCAAGGGCGTTCTCGCGGCCCTTGATGTCCGCGAACCGGTCGTCGGGCGTGCCGGTGACGAAGGGAAGGTCCTGGTAGAGGCGCAGCGCTTCACGCACGACCTCACTGGCCGGCTTGGTGTCAGCCAGTTCGGCCAGGTGGCTGTAGATCTCCCGGCGGGATTCGGCGTGAACCACGATCCGTTCGCTGTCATCTGACTGACCTGCCTGCAGCAGATCCTGGCGGGCAATGCGCCTGTAATGTTTGAGGCCTCGAATCAGGTCATCAGTACTGAGAGCGACGTTCAGTTCCATGTCTTCAAGATCCTTTCCATTTAAGCCGGACTTGCCTTTTTTGCCTGCCTTGCGCGAGTTGGGGTCAGTCACACTTCCTCCGGGTCAGTTGAAGTTCATGCGCGTATCCGCTTGCCGTCCTGTGGGATGGGGTTGCCCTGTTCGCCGTCCTCTTCCAGCAGGTCACCTTCGAAGCGCTGCAGGGCAGCGAGCTCCTCGGCGTCCGAAACGTAACCGCACGAGGTGCATTCAAGCTCTTCGAATCCTTCTTCGTAGAAATAGGTGATGGTTGCATTGCTGCCGCAGCGGGGGCATACCTCGGCATCATGGCTGCCTGTGGCGTCGAACACTTCCGGGTCACCGTCCTTTCCGGGCCGTCTGGCTCCCAAGAAGTTGCAGCATTGTAGTCAATCGGGCAGGGTCATACAGTCGGCTGGATGTCTGATACATGGCCGCCACGCGCAGCCGCAGCCAGCAGCTCCTCAGCCGCGCGCAGTGAAGCCTCGGTCGTACTGCCGGACAGCATGCGGGCCAGTTCTGCGATGCGTTCCTCGCGGTCCAGGCGCCTTACCGCCGAGAGCGTGCGGCCTTCCGATTCGCGCTTGCTCACCTGGAACTGGACGTGCGCGAAGGCTGCCACCTGGGGCAGGTGGGTCACCACCAGCACCTGGCGCTCCGCAGCCAGTTCCCGCAGGAGCGTACCTATGGCGATCGCAGCTTTGCCGCCCGTACCGGCGTCCACCTCGTCGAAGACAAGTACCGGCTGGTCAGCTCCGGCCACCAGGTTCAGTCCCAGGAGCAGCCGCGACAGTTCACCGCCCGAGGCAACCTCAGTCAGGGGAGCCACCGGTTCGCCAGGGTTGGCACTGAACAGGAAGCGCACCTGATCGCGACCCGTGCGCCCGTGGGCCGCTGCCTCCTTGAACTCGGTCTCGAAGCGCGCTGCGTCCATGCCCAGCTGGCGCAGATAACTTAGCAGGCCACTCTCCAGCCTCACGGCAGCTGTTTTGCGCAGCCCGCTCAGTGCGGCGGCGGATTCGTCCAGGCGCGCTTCCAGCACCTGCAGTTCCGCCTCGAGGTCGGCCATGTCTGTATCCAGCCCCTCGAGCTTTCCCTGCTCCACCTCGAGGCCAGCGGCGTAAGTGAGGATCTCGGCTGCGTCCTGCCCGTACTTGCGCTGCAGGCCTTCCAGCTGCGCCAGCCGCGCCTCCGCCCGTTCCAGCCGGCGCGGGTCCGCTTCGAAGTCCGCCACGAACGCTTCGATCTCGGCAGCTGTTGCCTGAACGGCCGTGAGCGACTGTTTCAGTTCCGCCGCAAGCGGTTCAAGCGTGCTGCTGTAGCGGGCAGCCGTGTCGAGCGCGCGGGACGCGGCGGCGAGCTGCGCGATGACGGAGCTGTCCGCTTCTGAAAGGAGGTCAACGGCCTGCCCGGAGCCGCTGGCCACAGTGTCCGCATGGCGCAGTTCGGCCAGGCCGGAGCGCAGTTCCTCCTCCTCGCCGGGTTTGAGTGCGGCGCGGCGGATCTCGTCCAGCTGGAAGTTGATGGTGTCCAGGCGGCGCGCGCGTTCCTGCAGGGCAGCCTCGAGTTCCTTCAGCCGCTGGCTGGCAGCACGCCAGTCGGCGTAGATGACTGCATGGTCAGCCAGCCTGGCGTGCCCTTCCGGAGGCAGCAGACGGTCCAGCAGGTGCAGGTGCGCAGAGCGGTCAGCGAGTTCGAGCGAGGCGTGCTGGCCGTGAATCGCGATGAGCGGACCGGCGCGCCGGGTGAGTTCGCTCAAGGTCACCTGCTCGCCGTCGATGCGGGCCGTGCTGCGGCCAGCCTGCTGAAGTTTCCTGGTGAGCGTAACCGCCTGGCCGGCATCATCGAACTCGCCCTGGATTAGGGCGCCGGCAGCGCCTGAACGGATGAGGCCGGTATCAGCCCGGTTACCCGCCAGCTGCAGCAGGGCGTCCACGAGTATGGACTTGCCGGCCCCGGTTTCGCCTGTGAACGCGTTGAGCCCCGGTGCAAGCTCCAGCTCAAGGCGCCCGATCAGCGCGAAGTCACGTAGTTCCAGCAGCTTAAGCATGTCGTATCTGGATTGTATGGCAAGCCAGCCGGTTCGGGGTATGCGGAGCCGGCAATTGCCCGGTCGGTCTCAGCTCAGATGGCCGGTGCGCCTGAGCTCACGCTCGGTTGCTTCCAGTACCAGCCTGGTCGTCGTCTCAAGATCGGCCATGACCTTGGCGCCGGCTGCAGCGAAGGCCAGTGCCATATCGGCGCCGATGCCGCTGCCGCCGCCGGTGATCACT
>CALDPK010000040.1 GCA_937911855.1 uncultured Trueperaceae bacterium
GCGTGAAACTCGTTCCGGTGGCAGTGTCCTGCACGAACTCGGTTTCCACCTCGAGTCCCGGGCGGGCGGGTTCCAGCGGCTGCAGCTGGAAACTGAAGACAAGCCTCTCGCCTGAGAAGACCGTGGCCAGCCAGGCAACGTCGACCTGCAACCAGTCGTCGCCCGTTTCTGAGAACAGCGCGTAGTTGGTTCCCGGCGAGTTCAGGCTGCCGTCCACATAACTGAACAGTGCCGGGTCCCAGCGCAGGCGGGTGCGCAGGCCCTTCAGGTCGCGGGCTTCCTCAACGTGAACGCGGATGGTGAAGGGCGCGCGGGTTTCGGTTTCCGGCATGACGATGTCGAGGGCTGGTGGCGGCAGTTCCACGACCCGCAGGCGGTGTTCCAGGACGGAACTGGACAGGTTGGCGTCGCTTGCGGTGACGTTGAAGGTGAAGGTGCCGAGTTCGCCCGGCACGCCCCGCAGGTTGGCGCCTTCCAGGGCCAGGCCGGCCGGCAGCTCTCCGCCCGAGATCTCGTAGCTGTACGGCCGCAGGCCACCGGCGACGCTGATGGACTGCTCGAAAGGTTCGCCGAGGTATGCGTCCGGCAGGTTGCCGCCCAGGACCCGCAGTGCTTCACCGGGTGTGTTTAGTTCACCGGCGCAGCCGGCGAGAACCAGCAGCGCCAGCAGCCAGCGGCCTGCCGCGAAGGATGCTTTCACGCGGCCATTCTAAACGCTCACCACGCGGCACACCCTGTGGGCCCGGTTAGAATCCCCGCATGAGATCACTGCCGCCATGCGGACAGGCCTGATGAAACGGGCCTTCAGGCTGAGCGTTTACCGGGAGTTCGAGGAGCGCCGCCACTTCCATGTGCGCGCAGATGTGCGCACCGAACTGGACCTGAGCGCTGCCATCTTCAGCCTGGGCGGCCGGCTGGCGATAGCTGACCTGGACGTGATGGAGGAGCTTGCAGCGTGGTTGCGCAGCCAGCATGGCGCTGAAGTGGGGACCGCCACCCTGTTCGCTGCTGCGGCGTCCCATGAACTGCTGCACCTGCTGATCATCGAGTTGCAGGCAGCCGGTGAACTGGACCTGGACGCGCTGTTCGCCGGTACCGACAGCGAACGCCAGGCGCTGCTGAACCAGTTCCGGGAACTGTACCCGCCCGGCAGTCACGACTCCGAGCTCAGTGCTCCGGCCGCGCGTGAAGAGCTGCTGCTGCTCTGCCTGCACAACGTGAACCCGGCGCTCAAGCAGCTGAAACCGCTGTTCGATGACCGGGAACTGCGAGACATTACCGCCTACCGCGAACTCGGCCGGCAGGTCGACGCCGTCAGGCAAGCGGACGGTCAGAACGGTGAACAACAGACTGCGCCATCTGCGGGCCTGAAACGCCTGCTTGCCGCGCAGCTGTCACACCCTGATTCCCTTCTGGCGCAGATCGAATGGCTCAGGCAGAACTTCTCGCACCTGGCGGCAGGGAAGTATTCCGAACTGGCCGAGCGGCTGCTGCTGGCTGCCGACCTGCTCCGGGAACAGGAGGCTCCTCACTTCACCGGATCTTTCAGCGCGCAGGCCCCGCAACTTGCTGGCGAACTGCTTCCACATACCTTTGAGCTCACCCGCGCGAGTGACCGTGACTGGATGCGTGACACGGTCGTAATCGCCAAGAGCTGCCTGGTCTGGCTGCAGCAGCTCAGCGACCGCTACGGCCGGCCCGTACGTGGACTGGCTGACATCCCGGCGGAAGAACTCGCGAGCCTGGCGGCCGCGGGTATCAACGGTCTGTGGCTCATCGGGATGTGGCAGCGCAGCACTGCGTCCAGGGAGATAAAGCGGCGCCGGGGACAGCCGGACGCGGAAGCGTCTGCCTACGCCATTCACGACTACGTCATAGACGCCCGCCTGGGCGGGGAGCCGGCCCTGGAAGAGCTTCGCGAGCGCGCCGCTGCTTACGGCATCCGGCTGGTGAGCGACATGGTGCCCAACCACACGGGCCTGGACTCCCGCTGGGTAATGGAACATCCGGACTGGTTCGTGCAGGTGCGGCAGCGGCCGTTCGCCAGCTACGGCTTCACCGGCCCTGACCTGTCCGCTGACCCGGGCTTGACCATCCGGATCGAAGACCATTACTGGGACGACAGTGACGCTGCAGTCGTGTTCCAGCGCGTGGACAACTCGACGGGTGAGGCGCGCTACCTCTATCACGGCAATGACGGCACCGGCCTGCCGTGGAACGATACCGCCCAGCTTGACTTCCTCAACCCCGAGGTGCGCTCCGCCGTGATCGACACCATGGTGGCGGTGGCGCGCCGTTTCCCGGTCATCCGTTTCGACGCCGCCATGACGCTGGTGCGCAGGCACATCCAGCGGCTCTGGTACCCGCCGCCCGGTGAAGGGGGCGCCATCGCCTCGAGGGCAGTGCACGGTTCGCTGCCCGCTGCCGAGTTCGAAACCCGCATGCCGAAAGAGTTCTGGCTCGAAGCAACCGAACGGCTCGCTGAAGAGGCACCCGACACGCTGCTCATAGCCGAGGCGTTCTGGATGCTCGAAGGCTACTTCGTCCGCAACCTGGGCATGCACCGCGTTTACAACAGCGCCTTCATGCACATGCTGCGCGACGAGGACAACGACGGCTTCCGGGCGTTCATCAAGGATGCCCTGATCACCGACCCGGCGGTGCTGGCGCGGTTCGTCAACTTCATGAACAACCCCGACGAGGACAGTGCGGCGGCCCAGTTCGGGACCGGCGCGAAGTACTTCGGCGTGTGCACGCTGCTCGTGACCATGCCGGGCCTCCCGATGCTGGGTCACGGTCAGCTCGAGGGGCTTGCCGAGAAGTACGGGATGGAGTTCAGCCGCGCCAGGCTGCCTGAACAGCCGAGCGGAGAGGTGCTGCAGCGGCACGAGCAGGAGATCTACCCGCTGCTCCGCCAGCGCAGCAGGTTCTCGGGGACTGACGGCTTCGAGCTGTTTGACTTCCACACCCATTACGGTGTGGACGAGAACGTCATCGCCTTCAGCAATCGCTCTGAGACCGGTTCGAGCCTGGTGCTTTACAACAACCGCTACGCGCTGGCCGACGGCGTGCTGTCAGCCAGCGTTCCACGCAAGCGGACGGGAGGCGAACTAACCGGGCTGGCCCTGGCTGACGCGCTGGGCCTGACCGGCCAGGACGGTACCGTCAGCTGGCGGGACACCCGGGACGGACTCACTTACCTGAAACCGCTTGCCAGCCTTAAGCGGGAAGGCCTGGGTTTCCACCTGAGCGGTTACGGCAAGGCAGTGCTTCTGGATTTCACGCTGCATCACGCGGCTGGCGGACTGCCCTACGCCGAACTGGAAGGTGAACTTGCCGGCCGTGGCGTCGCGGACCTGCAGCTGGCAGCGCTTGAACTCCGCTGGCGGCCCGTGCGCGACTGGCTGCTCGGCTTGCCTTTCGACGCGGCGCTTTCTGCGCAGGTTCCGGCAGGACTGGGTGCAGATGCCGCGGATCTGGCAAGACTCACGGATCGGGCCCGCCGCCTGGGCGCGCTGCTCCTGCGCCAGGACGCGGCAGCAGCGTACGGCCTGCTCAGTGACGGGCTGCGCATCTGGCTGCTGTGCCAGGGACTGGGGACGCTCGCAGCCAGGCTGCCGGAGTTCGCTCCCGGCCTGCCGGACTGGCTCAACACCCTCCCGCAGCGGCACGAACCGGCCTGGTGGACGTCGCAGCATGTCAGTGACATGCTGCAGATCCACGAAAGTGGTGGTGAGACCTGGTTCGTGCAGGAACCGTTCGACACGGTCGTTGCTGCGCTGTACCTGCGTGCCGCGCTGCGGGCCGGCCCTGAGAAGGGCCGTGAGCTGAAGGAGGCGCTGCTGGCAGCGCGGGAGTTCAGCTGCTGGCGAGCTGCAAGGCTGCTGCAGGCACTCGGCGCGCGTTCAGGTGAGTGATTGCCAGTGCCAGCGCGTCGCCGGCGTGATGACTCAGGTTGGCGGCTTCGTTGCCGAGCAGCGCCCGCACCATGTAAAGCACCTGGGCCTTGTCCGCCCGGCCTGAGCCGACAAGAGCCTGCTTGACCTGCATGGGACCATACTCGAAAACCGGCACCGAGGCGCCCGCAGCGGCCAGAAGCGTTACACCCACAGCCTGGCCGACCTTGAAGGCGGTGGCCTTCTGCTGGTGGAAGAACTGCCCTTCGATGGCCAGGGCGTCTGGCTGATGCTCGCGCAGGAAGCGGCTGACGCCCTGAAAGATGATCTCAAGCCGCTCGGCAGCTTCCATCCTTGAACTGGTTTTCACCAGCTCGGAGCCGAGCAGGGTGATGTCGCGACCGGTTTCCCTCACGGCTCCCAGGCCCAGGTTGGCCAGACCGGGATCGCAGCCGGCGACGACGATGGTTTCTGCGCGCTTCTTCACCCCTCCAGCTTAAGGCAAGTGCAGCTCAGTATTCAGCGAGGTAGCGGTCGAGCTCCCACTGGTGGACGCTGACGCGGTAATCGTCGTACTCGAGCGTCTTGGCTTCCA
>CALDPK010000041.1 GCA_937911855.1 uncultured Trueperaceae bacterium
AGCGGCCGTCGTTCACTCCGGCTCGCCGACCAGACGGCCCTCCATGAGCTCACGCAGCAGGCGCACGCGGTCGAGTCGGACCCACAGCTCCCAGGCAGTGCCGGTGCCACGCGGCTCCGCGACGTACTCCATGACCTGCCGCTCGAGCGGATGCGTCGTTTCGTCCGCGCGATGCTCCCACCGCCAGCAGACCGCACCCAGGTCGACGTCCAGTGCACGCTCCATCTCGCGTAGTGCACGCAGCCGACCCAGCACGTCGCGCGGTGCTGCAGTCTCGGTCAGCGCATCGCGCATGCGACGCTGCGAGTTGCCATGCTCGGCGAAGCGGGCGCACAGCAGCGCGTGGTCCTGTTTCGAGAGGCGAACGAAGTCCATGGTCACGCCTCGAACAGATTCACCTGCGGCCCGGCGAGGCCGGTGCGTGCAGCGGGCAGTGCGTAGCCGAAGCGACGGTAGGCGTTGTTCGTGGCCACGCGTCCGCGCGGCGTGCGCATCAGGAAGCCGTTCTGGATCAGGAACGGCTCGTACACTTCCTCGAGCGTCGCCCGGTCCTCGCCCACGGCAGTGGCCAGGGTGTCGAGTCCCACGGGACCGCCCGCGAACTTCATGATGGTGGCTTCCAGAATCGCCCGGTCCCTGCGGTCCAGGCCCAGGCTGTCGATGCCGAGCTCATCCAGTGCCATGCGCGTGCGGGCCAGGCTGATGGACGGCTCGCCGGCCACTTCCGCGTAGTCGCGCACCCGCCTGAGCAGCCGCTTGGCTATGCGCATCGTGCCGCGCGAGCGCTGGCCGATCTCGAGTGCTGCGTCCGGATCCAGTCTGAAGCCGAACAGGTCGGCGTCGCGCCTCACGCCGGCAGCCAGTTCATCGCTGCTGTAGTACTCGAGGTGTTCGATTATCCCGAAGCGGCTGCGCATCGGACCGGTGATGAGACCGGGCCGGGTGGTGGCTCCAACCAGCGTGAACCGCGGCAGGTCAAGGCGGATGGTGCGCGCTGCGGGCCCCTGCCCCAGCACTATGTCGATCTTGAAGTCTTCCATCGCCGGGTAGAGGTGTTCCTCTGCCACGCGGCCAAGGCGGTGTATCTCGTCGATGAACAGCACGTCGCCGTCCTCGAGTGCATTGGTGAGGATGGCGGCCAGGTCGCCGGGTTTCTCGATTGCAGGTCCGCTCGTCACGCGGATGCCCACGCCGAGCTCATGGGCGATTATGTGCGCCAGGGTGGTCTTGCCCAGACCGGGCGGCCCGTAAAGCAGCACGTGATCCAAGGCTTCGTTCCGGTTCCTGGCAGCTTCCAGGTAGACGAGAAACTTCTCCTTGAGCCGCGGCTGACCAACGTAATCTGCCAGCCGGGTAGGCCTCAGGGTTGCGTCTTCCACGCGACCGAGCCTATCACGCAGGCAGGAGCTCGCCGGTCTCCCTGCCACCGGCCAGGTAGTGGTCAAGCAGGTTGTCCGGGTCGTGCAGCTGGTAGTCGCCTGCACTGACTTTCACCCTGATGCTGCCGCGGCTGAACCGGTACTCGATGTGCTCTGCAGTCACGCGTTCGCTGGCGCCCGCAGCCATGAGCGGTACCTTGACAGTGTCCAGGAACCCGTGCATCTTCTCGTGGGGCAGACCGCGCAGGTGCAGCCGGTAAAGCCTGCTCTTCTCGAGGCTTATGCGCAGCCAGCGCGGTGACTGCCAGTTCCAGAAGACGAATCCCGCCTGGAAGATGGTGCCGATGGCCAGGGCGTACCAGACGCCGTCGACGCCCATGCCGATCTGCAGCGCCAGGTACCAGGCGATGGGCACCACGATTATCCAGCGGCTCAGGATGGCTCCCCACATGCCTGGCGTCGTGTCGCCCGCCCCGCGCAGCGCCCCGTTGGCGATCATCGCGTAGGCGAGGAACGGCAGTACTGCTGCGTTGATGCGGATGTAGCTGGTGCCGGCTGCGTGCAGTATCTCGTTGGCGGTCGGGTCGAACAGCCGCATCACCTGGGGTGCCCATATCGCCAGCGGTATCGCGATGAGCGACATGACCAGCATGCCCAGGAGGATCGAGGCGTCACCGCGCAGTCGCGCCTCGCGCTTGTTCCAGGCGCCGAGCGCCTGGCCCACCACGCTCGTCGCGGCGATGCTGATGGCCAGGCCCGGCATGAAGGCGAGTGATTCGACCTGCAGACCGACGGACAGCGCGCTTGCACCGAGCGTGCCGGCAGCGGTGGCCGTGACGATGCGGATCACGAGCAGCTGCGAGGTGTTGCGCACGATTCCCTGCAGGCCGGAGGGGATGCCGATGCTCAGGATCTCCCTGAAAGCAGCCATGTTGGGCCGGTACGAGCCGAGGCCCAGCCGAACTACGTTGTGGCCCGAGTACATGATGACGATGCCTGCCGCCGCGGCGATGCCACGGCTCAGGACCGTGCCCAGCGCTGCGCCGGGAACGCCCATGGCGGGAATCGGGCCGAAGCCGAATATGAACGCGTAATTCAGGAACACGTTGATGATGTTCATGCCGACCGCTATCCACAGCGGCGTGACGGTATCGCCGGCGCCCTGCATCAGCGAGCTGACCGTCAGGTTGAGGACCATGAAGATGATCCCGGCGAACATTATCTGCAGGTACTGCGTGCCGAGTTCCACCGCGAGCGGATCACCGCCGCTGTTCAGGAACGAGAGGATCGGTTCGGCGAACAGTATGCCGAGCGTGCCCAGAACGAGCCACATGATGACGCCCAGTGAGATGGACTGATGCGCGACCCGCGACAGGTCATGTTCGTTGCGGGAACCTTTCGCCTGCGCTGCCAGCGCCATCGAGGCAGCGGTGATCGACATGAACGCAACCAGGATGAGCATGTTCACGCTGTTGGACATGCCTATGGCGGCGATCTCGACCGGACCGAGCTGGCCGGCGAAGTAAAGGTTGGTGATGTTGGTCAGCGATTGGAGGCCGTTGGCCAGCTTCCAGACCGGGCCAAAATGCGGTAACAGGTCTGAAAACCATTTCTTCACCATGAGAGTCTACCCCCTGAACAGGGCGCGGCGACGGCTCGTGGGGTGCATCAGTGGACAGTGCTGCCGGCTGCCACGCCCGGCTTGCGTGTATTCTTGGGCCGGAACATCCACAGGACTTTTCGGTTCTGTCAGGAAGGTTGGAACTGTCATGACCACTCACCGGATCCAGATTGGTGAAGTAACCCGGGAACTGCCTGTCGTTGACGTGGGCGGCGCCTCGATCGCGCTTCTGAACCTGCTTGGTGACACCGAACTCACCGAAGCTGCAGCACATGAACTTGTCCGCCGCATGCCAGAGGGCATCGAGGTGTTCGTCACGCCTGAAGTGAAAGCCGTGCCGCTCGCGCACGCCATGAGCCGCCTGACCGGCATCCCGTACGTCGTCGTCCGCAAGACCGCCAAGCCGTACATGGTGAACGCGCTCAGCCGCTCGGTGGTCTCGATCACCACCGGCAAGCCGCAGGACCTCGTGATCGACGGCGCAGATCGCGGCCGTATAGAAGGCAAACGGGCAGCGATCGTCGACGACGTCGTCTCCACCGGCAGCACCCTGGTCGGACTGACGGAACTGCTCGAGGAGATCGGTGGCGAGGTGGCGGCCATACTCGTGGTGTTCACCGAAGGCGCCGAGCGCGCTGACGTGATCTCGCTGGGCCACCTGCCTCTGTACGACGCCGGGGCGTAGCCGGCCTGAACCTGAGCGGGGCATGGCTGGCGGTATCATCACCGGCAGGATGAGCGCTGCAGGAGACACCAAGGAAAGAATCAGGGAGCTGACTGACCTGGCCGAGGTCATCGGCGAAACAGTCGTGCTGAAGCCTGCCGGAGGCGGCAGGCTCAAGGGACTGTGCCCGTTCCATAACGAGAAGACCCCCTCCTTCAACGTGAACACGGACCGCGGCTTCTACTACTGCTTCGGCTGCCAGGCGAAGGGTGACGTGTTCGACTTCGTCATGCAGACCCAGGGCCTTGATTTCTATGAGGCGCTGCGCCGGCTGGGCAGTAGGGTCGGCATCGAAGTCGAGCCGCAGGCACCCGGCAAGCGGGGCCGCAGCGATCTTTACCGCGTCAACGAGGTCGCCCAGGAGTACTTCCTATCGCACCTGGATGGAGCTGCCCGGGAGTACCTGCATGCGCGGAAACTGACGGATGATTCGATCGAACGTTTCGGCCTGGGTTTCGCTCCCGACGGCTGGGACGGACTGCAGGTCGCTTTGGCCGCCCGCGGCATCGGATCTGACGAACTGCTCGCAGCGGGACTGCTGGTCGAGAACGACCGCGGCAACAGGTACGACCGCTTCCGCAACCGGATCATGTTCCCGGTCCGGGACATGCTGGGCCGCATCGTGGGCTTCGCCGGCCGTATCGTCGATAAGGGCGAACCGAAGTACCTCAATACGCCTGAGACCGATACCTTCCCCAAGGGGCAGCTGCTGTGCGGCCTCGACGTGGCTACATGGACGTCATCGCCCTGCATCAGACGGGTTTCACCAACGCGGTCGCTGCGCTGGGAACGGCGCTCACGGCCGAACATGCCGACCTGCTGTCGCGTCAGGACGTCAGCTCACTGTTCCTGGCGTTCGACGGTGACGAAGCCGGCCAGCGGGCCACCATGGCAGGACTCGACCGGAGTATCGGCCGCAGCTTCCTGGTCCGGGCGGTCGTGGTGCCTGAAGGGCAGGATCCTGCCGACGCCGTCCTCGACGGGGACCCGGCCAGGTTCAGGGCGGCGCTCAGTCAGGGACTGTCCGAGGTGGAGTACCGTTTCCGCGCAACCCTGGCCAGGCACGACGCGTCCACCGACCGCGGCCGCCAGGCGATCCTCAACGAACTGCTGCCGGCCATGAAACCGCGCAGCGTGATGGATCCGGTGGCCAGCGAGCTGCGGCGCCTGGTGGTGCACGAGCTGGACGTCAACGAATCGGCCCTGGCGGCCATGATCGGCACCAGAGGCGGCAGCCGGGTTGACGCCGTCCAGGCCCGCGGACTCACCCGCTCAGGCAACAAGTACCGTCAGTTGGAACTGGAGATAATCGCCATGCTGCTCCAGGACCCTGACGGCCTCAAGCACCGGCTCAGGCGGCTCCAGGGAGCCCTGCCCGACCTGGACGATTCAGCGCTGCGGGAGTTCCTCGACCTGGCTGCACAGAATCCCGACAGGCCTGACCGGCTTCTCGACGTGTACCGGGAGCGGGACGAAGGCGCGATCGTCTTCGCCCGGCTGCTGGAAGTCGACGATGGGAACGGTCCCCGGCGGGACCTCGACATCCAGATAGAGAAGGCACTGTCACGCCTGCGGGAACTGGTACTTGGTGCCTCGGGCGCCGAGCGCCGCCTGCGCCTGCAGGAGAGGCTCAGTGAGGTGGGGCGCATAATAGCGGCAGGTGAACTGCCCGAAGCGGAACTTCGTGAGTACTACCGTGAACTTGACGAACTCGGCTCATTGCTGGCCGCCAGGGATGCCGAGCGGCGCCTGCGGAGCCAGCGCCGCTGACAACGGGGGTCCGCGGGTGTGCAAGGGTCAAATGTCCTCGTTGACACCCCCCTGATCCACTGTTATGCTCCTTCCTTGGTACGCGCTCTGGCGGTAACGCTCATATACAGCGCGTTGTTTTTGTGCATCCCGGTTGCTGACAGACCCGGTTCCGCTTTCAACAGCAGGCCAGGCTGCGGCGTGGGTGGAAGGAGGGTCGTTTGGAAGCTCAAGGCGAACAGCTACTGCAGAATCTGATAAACCGTGAGCAGTCCCTGGCGACCAGGGTAGAACAAGCCCGCAGCGAGGCCAACCAGACGGTCGAGCAGGCGAAGGCGGAGGCAGAGAGAATCCTGTCCGAAGCCCGTGCCAGCGCCGACTCCAAGGCTGCCCAGCTGCGCAAGGAAGCTGAGGCACGGGCCCAGGCTGTCCGCGAGGAAACCCTTGCGGCTGCCAGGCAGGATGCCGAAAGCATCGCCAGCCGTGCTCAGGCCGGCAAGGCGGAAGCAGTCAAACTGGTCCTGGAGCGCATCCTGTCGTGATCGCAAACATGGACCAACTCACCATTGTCGGGCGTCGCAGTGTGGCCAAAGAGGTTTTGCAGTCACTGCAGAACCTGGGTGTCGTTCAGGTCGATCCGCTTGACATGGCAGGTGAGACGGGCCTCCAACGCGTGCAACTCGAAGGTGCCGACCGGCAGGACGCTGATCGCTGGCGCGACCTGCTCGTACGCAGCGAATCGCTGCTGGCAGTCTTCGAGCCTTACGGAACCGGCAGACAGGCCGCGCGCACCGATACGCCAGCGAAGCTTTCCGATCAGGAATCATGGCTGAGCGGCGTCGGCAGCAGCGTCGATGCGCTGGTAGCCGAACGGGCTGACATCCGCGACGAGCTGGACCTCATTGGTACGTACCTGCCGGCCTTCAGGCTGGTGGCACCTACCCTGGGACGTATTGACGCGAGTGACTACCTCGACGGCACTGCGGTGATCGCCGGTGCCCGTGAGGTCGAAGACCTGCGGGCTGCACTCGAAGAAAGCCTGCCCGGCCGTTTCGAGCTTGCGACTCGGGAGCACGGGGGTGGAGTCATCATCCTCGTCGCCGCCCTGAAGGAAGACCGGCAGCAGGTCCGCACCGCCATCGGCCGCACCGGCCTGGCACCGCTCGAGCTGCCGCTCCGCTACCGCGAGCATGGAACCGCCAAGGCCGTGCATGTCATGGAGGAACGTTCCCAGGCCCTTCCGCGCCGCCTGAAAGCGGTGGAAGAGGAACTGGGTCGTCTCGCAGAAGCCCACAGTGGCCGGCTGCGCCAGATTCACCAGCAGGCCAGCAACCACACCGTCCGCTATGAGATACTCGGCAACCTGGCCGAAGGCAACTACAGCTTCGCCTTGCGCGGTTGGGTTCCCTCGGACAACACGCGCAACGTGACGGAATCGCTCCGCAGGCAGTTCGCCGACGACGTCGTCATCGAGGCCCGTGAAGCTGACCTTCATCACGACACAGGCATTCCCACCAAGCTTGAGAACAAGCCGTGGGCACGCCCGTTCGAGATGCTCCTCTCGCTGTTCGCGCCGCCTGCTTACGGCGCCTTCGATCCGACCTGGGCTGTCGCTGTGTTCTTCCCGCTGTTCTTCGGAATCGTGGTCGGTGACATGGGCTTCGGCCTGACGTTCCTGCTGCTCGGCCTCTGGCTGCGCAGGCGCGGACTCAATGGCAAGGAACTGTCGCTTGGGCCGCTGAACATCACCCTGTCACCCGAAGCGTTGCCCAACGTTGGCATGATCACCATCTGGGCCGGAGCGTGGAGCATCATCTGGGGCTTCGTCTACGGCGAATTCCTGGGCAACTTCCTGGAGAGGTGGCCCGCCGGCAACCCGATTTTCTACCCGCCGAGCCACGGTGACAACGGCATCATCCCGATCATCCTGTTCCGCGTTGAAGAGTTCATGCCGCTGCTCATCCTCTGCCTCGGGTTCGGTGTTCTCCAGGTAGTCGGTGGCTGGGTAATCCGCGCCATCCAGGGCTGGAAGCACAAGGACCGTTCCCACTTCTTCGAAGGCATCGGCATGGCCGCAGGCCTGCTTGCCCTCGTACTGTTCGCCTGGGCGTTCATGAGCGACTCGCTCACCACCCCGGTGCTCATCGCCGTGGGGATCGGTTTCCTGATCTTCCTTGCCTGCATCGTCCTCTCAGGGGTTGTGCTGATGCTCGTGGAGCTCATCTCTAACTCCGGTCACATCCTCAGTTACCTCCGACTGTTCGCAGTCGGTCTCGCCGCTGCGCTGGTTGCCAACCTGGCCACGGACCTGGGCTTTGCTGTAGCCGGTGTCCTGCCTGTCGTAGGCCCCATCCTCGGCATCGCTGTCGCGCTGTTCGTGCACCTGCTCGCAATAGTGCTCACTCTCATTGGCCATACACTGCAGCCCCTGCGTCTGCAGTACGTGGAATTCTTTATGAAGTTCGGCTTTTACGAAAATCCCGGTCGTCCGTATAAGCCATTCCGTCTCACTGGAGGAAAAGTATGAAGAAGTTCAGCAAGATTTTCGGTTTCGTTGCCCTCATCGCTCTGCTCGGCGCTGGCCTTGCCCAGGAAGCTGAAGCTGTCGCCACCGCTGGCCGCAGCATCGGTGACGGCCTTGTCGCACTCTCCGCAGCTCTCGCCATCGGCGTCGGCGCCATCGCCGTAGCCATCGCACAGGCAGCCATCGGTTCTGCCGGCGCAGGTACCCTGGCCGAGAAGCCCGAGACCTTCGGTCAGATCCTGATCTACCTGGTCATCCCCGAAACCCTGATCATCTTCGCCTTCGTCATCGCCTTCTTCATCAACAACCAGATCGGCTGACGATGTCTGATCTGGCTGCCCTGCTCGACAAAGAGGCGAGCGCGGAAATCGCAGCCATTGGCTCTGAGGCGCAAACGCGCGCCTCAGAGCTCATTGCTGCTGCGCAGGCGGAAGCGGAAGCTGAAGCCAGAAGCCGGGATCGCGCCGACCAGGCCTTCATCGAGGCTGCAATGGTCCGTGCGAAAAGCGCGGCGCAGCTCGAAGCATCCTCCATCCGGCTCAATGCCCAGCATCAGGCCGTTCAGGCAGTCTTCGACGCTGCACGCGCCGAACTCGACAGCCTGGTGAAGGCGCCCGACTGGGCCGACAGGCTCGGCAGGCTGCTTTCGGAAGCGATCGCCGGCAGCGGAGTTGCCGCCTCTTCCGTCAAGAAAATAGTCGTGAACCCCGCCGACGTGGAAGCCGCTACGGCTGCCGCCGAGGCACAGGGACTGACCGGCGTAACAGTGGAAGCATCCGCGGCAATAAGCCACGGCGTGCGCATCACGGCCGGTGACAGTAACGTCACGATCGAAAACACCCTCACCGAGCGACTTAACAGTGCACGCGGGGACCTCGCTGCCGAGGTTTCCAGGCTGCTGTCCGGATCTGCCGGAGCCTAGTCCTCCGGACAGAAGGGACACACGTGTCTGCTGATTTTGGTTACATCAATGCTCGCGTAAGGGGACTGAAGTCCAGGCTGCTGGGACCTGAATTCTACAATCAGGCACTGGCAGACGGCGGTGGCTTCGATTCCTTCATCGCGATGCTCTCCCAGACGGACTACATGACCGACCTGGAAGAGGCGCAGTCCCGTTCAGCCGGCCTCACTGCCGTCGATGAGGCGCTGGCCCGCAACTTCTGGCGCCTGACGCGTCAGATTCTCAAGATAACCGACGGCTGGCCGCACAGACTTGTGGCCATGCTGCTCATGAAGTACGACCTTGCCAACGTCAAGGCCATCGTAAGGGCCAAGCACGCCGGCCGCTCCGCCGAGGACGCAGCCAGCGCGCTGCTGCCCGCCGGCGATCTGAAACCTGCGGTGCTGGACTCCATGGCACAGGCAGCGGACGTCGCCGGCGTGGCACAGGTTCTGGGTGCCGCCGGGCACCCGCTGGCTGCTGACGTACGGGCCGCGGCTCGCAGGTATCAGGAAGACAACGACCTGTTCGAATTCGAACTGGCGGTCGACCGGGCCTACACCCGCGCGCTCGTAGGGATAGCTGACGAGCTGCCGCTTCCTGACAAGTTCCGGGACTGGGTACTTCTCCAGGTGGACGCCACCAACGTGCGCACTGCCCTCAAGCTGCGCGGCCGGCCACTGCCTGACGCTGACCTGTTCATCGATCCGGGACTGAAACTCCAGTTCAGGCGGGCTGCTTTCGACCAGCTCATCGCAGATGAGGGTGGCGAAGGCCTGGCCCAGCTGGCTGACGGGCCGTTCGCGAAAGTGGCTTCCGCCGGTTCGCTCGGCGCCGCCGACAGCGTGATCCGGGACGTACTTGACGAACGCATCGGCCGGATCGCCGTAGGCGACCCGCTCGGTCCGTTCGTCGTGCTCGACTACCTGCGTCGCAAGGAGCGGGAAGTAGCGCGACTGCGGCTTCTGGCCCGCGGCAAGTTCTATTCTGTGCCAAGGGCGCAGCTGGAAACGGAGCTTGGCAGTGGCATCGCATAAGGTAGTTGTACTCACCGACGCAGAAACGGCCACGGGCTACCGCCTGGCCGGAGTCGAAACGCGTGAAAGCACGCCGGCTGAAGCTCAGGCTGCACTTGAAGAACTCATCCTGTCCGACGGGTACGGTCTGGTCGTTGTGGACGAGGGGCTCATCCCCGATTCCGTGCGCGCATCAGAACGCCTCATGCGCGGCAGGCAGCTGCCGGTGATCCTGCCGGTAGGCAGCCTGTCCGGTGCTTTCGGCGGGGAAGACAGCGGCGACGCCGTGCAGTACATGAAGGAGCTGGTGCGCAGCGCCATCGGCTTCGACATCAAACTCGAGTGATCAGTTCAGGCGGGCGCCAGCGGCTGCCCGCAGCAAGCATGGACCATGTGATATCCGGTCCGCAGGAGGAAGGCTAAATGGCCATCGAAGGCAAGATCAAGAAGATTTCAGGGCCAGCCGTCATCGCCGAAGGCATGATGGGCGCCCGCATGTACGACATCGTCCGTGTCGGCAGGGAAAACCTGGTTGGCGAGATCATCCGTCTCGACGGCAATGACGCGTTCGTACAGGTGTACGAGGAGACCGGCGGCCTCACCGTCGGCGAGCCGGTCGTTTCAACCGGCCTGCCCCTGGCAGTCGAGCTCGGACCCGGCATGCTCAACGGCGTGTTCGACGGCATCCAGCGTCCGCTGGACAAGATCCAGGAAGCCAGCGGTACCTACATCGACCGCGGCATCGTGGTGGATTCGCTGTCGCGCGACGCCAAGTGGCAGTGGACCCCGCTGGTCAGCGTCGGCGACACCGTCGAACAGGGCCAGGTACTGGGTACCGTCCCCGAGTTCGCATTCACCCACAAGATCATGGTTCCCCCCGGCAAGCGTGGCGTAATCAAGTCCGTCGCACCGGCCGGCGAGTACACCGTCGACCAGGTCGTAGCGACCCTGGAAGACGGCAGCGAGCTGCTGATGTACCACACCTGGCCCGTGAAGCAGGCCCGCCCCGTGGCCCGCAAACTGGACCCGGTCACTCCGTTCCTTACCGGCATGCGCATCCTGGATGTCCTGTTCCCCCTGACCATGGGTGGAACCGCGGCGATCCCGGGTCCGTTCGGTTCGGGCAAGACCGTCACCCAGCAGTCGGTAGCGAAGTACGGCAACGCCGACATCGTCATCTACGTGGGCTGCGGTGAGCGCGGTAACGAGATGACCGACGTGCTGGTCGAGTTCCCCGAACTCGAAGACCCGCGCACCGGCAACCCGCTGATGCACCGCACGGTCCTTATCGCGAACACCTCGAACATGCCGGTGGCAGCGCGTGAAGCGTCGATCTACACGGGCATCACCCTTGCAGAGTACTTCCGCGACCAGGGCTACGGCGTCTCCATCATGGCTGACTCCACCTCCCGCTGGGCAGAAGCACTGCGCGAGATCTCCTCACGCCTCGAGGAGATGCCCGCTGAAGAAGGCTACCCGCCTTACCTGGCATCCCGCCTGTCCGCGTTCTATGAACGTGGCGGCCGCGTAACCACCCTCAACAACGAAGAAGGCGCCGTGTCGATCATCGGTGCAGTCAGCCCCGCCGGCGGTGACTTCTCGGAACCCGTCACCCAGGCAACGCTGCGCATCACCGGCTGCTTCTGGGCCCTTGACGCGTCGCTCGCCCGCCGCCGTCACTTCCCCGCCATCAACTGGGGCCGCTCCTACTCGCTGTTCACGCCCGTCCTCGAAAGCTGGTACCGCGAGAACGTCGCCCAGGACTACCCTGAACTCGTCAACCGCGCCGTGGACCTGCTCCAGCGCGAAGGTGACCTTCAGGAAGTCGTGCAGCTCGTCGGTCCGGATGCACTTCAGGACAACGAGCGCCTGGTGATCGAGATCGGCCGCATCATCCGCCAGGACTTCCTCCAGCAGAACGGCTTCGACCCCGTCGACGCTTCATGCTCCATGAGCAAGGCCTACGGCATGCTGCAGATGATCCTGCGCCTGAATGACGTCGCGATGGAAGCCCTCTCGTCAGGCGCCACGGTTGATGACGTGCTGGCCAATCCGGTCATCGAGCGTGTCAACCGGAGTCGTTACGTCCCTGAGGACGAGTTCGAGGCGTACAAGTCCGAGACCATCGCCCAGCTCGACCAGGGCCTGGCAGTTGCTGCCTGAACTGGCACCAGAAGGAGAATGATGAGCGAGAGCTTGCTTAAGAAGGAATACAGCCAGGTCAGTTACGTCTCCGGACCGCTGCTGTTCCTGGAGAACGCCCCCGACCTCGCCTACAACGCGATCGTCAACATCACGGACGGCCAGGGTCGCGTGCGCGGCGGCCAGGTCATCGAAGTTTCCGACACCCACACGATCCTGCAGGTGTTCGAGGAAACGTCAGGCATCGACCTGTCCAACACGACCGTCAACCTGGTCGAGTCCGTCGCCCGCCTGGGTGTCGCCAAGGACATGATCGGCCGCCGTTTCGACGGCATCGGCAACCCGATCGACGGGCTTCCGCCCGTACTGGCCGAGAAGCGCATCCCCATCAGCGGTGCGCCCATCAACCCCGTCGCGCGGCAGATGCCCCAGGAGTTCATCCAGACCGGCATCTCGACAATCGACACGAACATCAGCCTGGTCCGTGGCCAGAAGCTGCCGATCTTCTCCGGCTCGGGTCTGCCTGCCAACGAACTGGCCGCCCAGATCGCCCGCCAGGCGAAGGTCGTCGGCGAGGACACCGAGTTCGCCGTAGTGTTCGCCGCGATGGGTGTCACCCAGCGCGAACTGACCTTCTTCACCCAGGAATTTGAACGCACCGGCGCGCTTGCACGCTCGGTACTGTTCCTGAACAAGGCAGATGACCCCGCCGTGGAGCGGCTGCTCACGCCGAAGATGGCGCTGACCGCTGCCGAGTACCTTGCGTTCGAGCACGATTACCACGTGCTGGTCATCCTGACCGACATGACCAACTACTGCGAGGCGCTCCGTGAGATCGGTGGAGCCCGTGAAGAGATCCCCGGCCGCCGTGGCTACCCGGGTTACATGTACACAGACCTCGCGTCCATCTACGAGCGCGCAGGCGTGGTCGTCGGCCGCAAGGGCTCAGTGACCCAGCTGCCGATCCTGTCGATGCCTGACGACGACGTCACGCACCCGATCCCCGACCTCACGGGCTACATCACCGAGGGTCAGATCTACATGGCGCGGGCGCTGCACAACAAGGGCATCTACCCGCCCATCAACCCCGGACCGAGCCTCAGCCGCCTCATGGGCAACGGCATCGGCGAAGGCAAGACCCGTAAGGACCACAAGAACGTGGCCGACCAGGTGCAGGCTGCCTACGCCAACGGACTCGACCTCAGGCGCCTCGTGGCGATCACCGGTGAGGACGCCCTGTCCGAGAACGACAAGCTGTACCTGAAATTCGCCGACAGCTTCGAGAGCAGGTTCATCAACCAGGGCAGCGCGGACCGGAGCATCGAGGAATCACTCGACATCGCTTGGGCTCTGCTGTCCACCCTGCCGAGGAGCGAACTCACGCGTCTGTCGAACGACCAGATCGACAAGTACTACGGCGCGAAGATGGACGACCTCTGGGGCGCAGGCCGCCAGCGCGTCTGATAGGAGGCTGACCTTAAGATGGCAGAAGCAGTAGCCCCAACCAGATCCAACCTGCTGCAGCGGCGCGACCAGCTCCGTCTGGCCCAGCGCGGTGCGGATCTGCTCAAGCGGAAGCGCGACGCACTGATCGGCGAGTTCTTCGCTCTGGTCAAGGAATCGCTTGCTGCCCGCCGGGCACTGGAAGCCGTGGGTCGCGACGCCTACTTCAGCCTGTTCCTGGCCAACGCCTGGGACGGACCCGAAGCCGTCAAGAGCCTGAGCCTGGCGCAGAGTCAGGGCCTTGAGGTCGAGATAACCGTCGACAACCTCTTCGGCGTGAAGGTTCCCAGGGTCCTGCCGCCCGAGTTCAGCCATGAGCTGCCGTTCTCGCCTGTCGAGGCCGGCACCCAGACGCTGGCGGCTGCCGAGCAGTTCCGCCGCCTGACCGAAGCACTGGTTCAGGTCGCTGCCACCGAGACGCGGCTGCGCCGCATCGGTGAAGAGATCAAGAAGACCAGCCGGCGCGTGAACGCCCTGGAACAGCTGGTGATTCCCGGCGTCCAGTGGGAGATCCGGGACATCCGCAGTGTGCTCGACCAGCGCGCACTGGAGGAGACCACCACACTCAAGAAGATCAAGGCCAAGCTGGTGCGCAACGAAGAGGAAGCCCAGGCAGCAAGGGCTGCAGCCTGACCGGTTACTGATTCAGCACGCCTTGCGGGCGCGGCGTTGCAGCATTCATCCTGAATGCGCAGCCGCGCCCGCGCTATATTGCATTCATGAGACTTGCTTCCATCTGTGCCGCCGCGCTGCTGTTACTCGCCGCGTGTGCACCCGCCGTGACCGTTGAAGACACCGGCGCTCACCTGAACGATTTCGGCCTGAGCCCGGTTCCGCGTGAACAGCGCTACGTGATAGCCGTACCCAGTTTCACGGTCGGTGCCGGCAGCGTACGCATCGGGTCAGTCGACCTGTCTTCCGAGGGTGACATGTTCTTCCGTGAACTCGGCTCCGGCGTCGCCGACATCTTCATCGCCGAAGCGTACGAGAGCCAGCAGTTCCGCATCACCGAGCGTGCCGAGATCGACCAGGTCCTGCTCGAGCAGGACCTGGCCCGGTCCGGCAGGGTTAACCCCGAAACCGCTGCTGCAGCCGGCCGCATCGAAGGCGCCGAGATGCTGGTGCTCGGCAGCGTATCCGAGTTCGGCGTGCAGACGACCGGCGGTGGTGGCAGGGTGCTCGGCATTTTCGGCGGCACTGCCGAGACGGTAACCGCCCGGGTCGCAGTCGAGATACGGTTCGTCGACACGGTGACTGCCGAGATCATGGCGCTGGGCCGCGGGGTAAGTGAAGTGTCGCAGGGCAACGTTTCAGTCGACATCGCTAACGTTATGACCAACCTGCGGGTTGGCCGTACCGGCACGACCATCGTTGATTACGCCGTGCGGAACGCAATCCGGGCCGCGATCAGCGATGCCGCGATGGCCTTGCCCGACAAACCGGTACTCAGGTAATACACATACTTTCCATGCCCTTTCCGAAGGGTTCTGCGGGCGTCCGGACACGGATTGCCCGCAGTTTCGTCAATAGTGTCGTGCTTTACAACTTTGCAGAGGCAAGGATATAGTGCAGGCGGCACAGCCGAAAATTAAAGAAGAGGAAAGGGTGGTCAATCACCGATGAAAAGACTCGTAGCCATTTCTGTAGCTGCACTAACCATGGGAGGCGGCCTGGCATTTGCCCAGGGCGACCTGTTCGACGAAATCATGGCCCGCGGACACGTCGTCTGCGGTGTGAACAACCAGGTTCCCGGCTTCGGCAACGTGGAGGCCGACGGCAGCTTCACCGGTTTCGACGTGGATTTCTGCCGCGCACTCGGTGCTGCGATGTTCGGTGACGCCGACGCCGTCGAGTACCGCCCCGTAACCGCCCAGGAGCGCCCCATCGCCCTGCAGACCGGCGAAATCGACGTACTCATCCGCAACACCACCTGGACCAGCAACCGTGACACGGTCTGGGGCGCCAACTTCACCCCCATCACCTTCTACGACGGACAGGGCTTCATCGTTCGCAGCGACGCCGGCATCAACGAACTGGCCGACCTCGAAGGCCGTTCCGTCTGCGTACAGTCCGGCACCACCACCGAACTGAACCTCGCTGACACCCTGGCTGCACTCAACGTGCAGTACACCCCGGTGATCTTCGAGACCGCCGACCAAGCCGTATCGGCCTACGAGTCAGGCGTGTGCGAGTCGTACACCACTGACCGCTCGGGCCTCGTGAGCCGCCGCGCAACCCTTCAGGATCCGGACGCCCACGAGATCATGGACGTGACCATCTCCAAGGAACCGCTCGGACCGTCAGTCCTCCACGGTAACGACCGCTGGTACGACGTGGTCAAGTGGACCATCTTCGCCACCTTCAACGCTGAAGAGTTCGGCCTGACCATGGAGAATGTCGCTGAAGTGCGCGATTCCACCATCAACCCTGACATCCGCCGCTTCCTTGGCGTTGAAGGTCAGGCAGTGACCGAGCTCGGCCTTGCCGCAGACGCCATGTTCCAGGTCGTCAGCCAGGTAGGCAACTACGGCGAGATCTACGAGCGCAACCTCGGCACCGGCACTCCGTTCAACATCCCCCGTGGACTGAACAACCAGTACTACAACGGCGGCCTCATCTACGGCATGCCCTTCCGCTGAGCCTCGGGCTCTGAGTTGACAGGGGGCTCCCATCTATCGGGAGCCCCCTGCGGGTATACCAGCCAGACCTATCTTGCAACCGTTCATTACAGCAGTGGTACCGGCGTCGGCCGGAGAGAGGGATCGACATGGCCGAATCGACCGGCAGTACAGGTGAAGGAGTTCCCAGTCCATGACGTCCGGTAGCGGCTCTGGCCAGCCTGCCCGGATTCCGTTCTGGCGCAACGTAAAGACCATCGGGATATTCCTGCAGATAGTCTTCGTCGTGGCCGTGGTGGTCCTGGCGCTGGGCATATACAACAACGTCAGCTCTGCGCTCACCCGCACGCACATCCCGGCGAACTTCGACTTCCTGACTGCCCGCGCCGGCGTGCCCATCGCCGAGACGCCGATACCGTACACACCGCAGGATCCTTACTGGCGCGCGCTGCTTATCGGCCTGCTGAACACACTGCGGGTGGCTCTTGTCGGCGTGGTTCTGGCGACCGTAGTCGGGGTGGTGATCGGCGTCATGCGCATCTCCGGCAACTTCCTGGCCCGCCAGGTGGCTACCGGCTACGTCGAGCTGCTGCGCAACACCCCGCTGGCCGTGCAGATAATCTTCTGGTACACGGCGGTGCTGTCGGTCATCCCGCCGCTCTCGTCCAACCCGATAACCCTGCCGGGTGGGGTCCTGATAAGCAACATCGGGATCGCACTGCCCTGGCTGTTCCCTTCGTACTCCTTCTCCGGCTGGTGGCCCTGGCTCGCAGGTGGTGCCGTACTGGGTGTGATCATCTGGCTGTGGCGGCGCGACAACATACGCCGCGCCGACCGCCCCGGAATCGCCTGGCCCGCAGGTCTGCTCGCCTTCGTCGTCGTGGCAGTGGCCGGTTTCCTGGCAGTGGGTGCACGCACCACCGTCCCCGATGCCCTCGAGCTCGATTACCTGGTGGAGCGCGGTCGCGGAACTGCCTTCATCGACACGAACGGCAACGGCAGGTACGACGCTGCCTCCGAGAAGACCATGGCTTATCTGCCCGTCACCGCGCGCATCGATGAAGGACGGCTAACGGCCACGACGAGCAACGTCCTGGAATCAGCCCGCGAGGTCAGCTCCACCTTCCGCTTCCCGCTGGTTAACGAGGCGGAGTTCGAGTCAGCTGAAGTCAGCTTCGTCAACGAAGCCGATGACGAGCGTTTCGACATCCACTTCACCCAGTTCCCGAGCCGCGGCATCATCTATGAAGACCGCAACGGAAGTGGCGAATGGGACGAGGGTGAGGAGCTGAACCCGGAAACCGGACGCGGCTTCAGCGGCATCCGCCTGAACGCCGACATCGTCGGCTTCGAGCGTTACGTGGTTGCTGACCGTGACGGTCAGATCAGGCTGCCGCGCTTCGAACCGGCCGCCGACGCCGAGGAGGCAGCCGGCGGCGCAGCTGCACCGGTCGGCGCCCCCACCTCACTGTTCGGACCGCCGCCCGGAGCTGCCGAGGACGAAGTCGCCGAGGTCGCCTTCAGTTACGAGATCGGCGAAGCCGGTCCGCTCGTCTGGAGCCGTCCCAACGTTGCCGTGTCCACCTACGACGGGGGCATACGGCTGTCGACCAGTTACCTGGCCATGCTGCTGGCACTGGTCGTGTACACGGCCGCCTTCATGGCGGAGATCGTGCGCGCCGGCATCCAGGCAGTCCCGAAAGGGCAGACCGAAGCTGCCCGCGCGCTGGGGATCAGCCCGCGGCACATATTCAGCCTGATCGTCTTCCCACAGGCGCTCCGGATCATCATGCCGCCCATGATCAGCCAGTACCTGAACCTGACCAAGAACTCGTCGCTGGCACCGCTGGCAGCCTACGGTGAACTGTTCGCGATCAGCGTCATCGTTGCGAACCAGACCGGGGCCAGCGTTCCCGTAACGCTGCTGCTCATCGTCGCCTACGTCGTGATAAGCCTGATATTCGCCTTCATTCTCAACATAGTCAACGCACGCATGGCGTTGGTGGAGAGGTAGACGCCATGGAGATGATTCCAGCCCGGGAACCCCCCGTCAGCAGCGTCGGCGCCATCGCCTGGCTGCGCAGGAACCTGTTCGCAAACACGGCTGACTCGATCGTCAGCATAATCCTCGGCATCACCGTCATCTGGGCAGGTTACGGCCTGATCAGCTGGATCCTGACCGGCGCGACCTGGGGGCCGCTGTGGGAGAACATGCGGCTGCTGTTCGTGTACCGCTACCCGGTGGATCTGACCTGGCGTCCCATCACCACTGCCGCCCTGTTCCTGTCACTCCTCGGCCTGAGTGCCGGCGCCAGCACCGGCAAGGAGAAAGGCAACATCATCAGGGGCGTCTTCGTCAGCATGTTCGGCGTGGTGCTCCTGGCGACGATAGTCGCGCTGTTCAACTGGCCCAGCGTCCGCTGGCTCTGGCTCGGAGCCAGCACGGCGGCGACGCTCGCCTGGTTGCTCGGCCGCGCCAGACCCGACCTGAACAGGTTCATGCCCTGGCTGTGGGGAGCGTCCATACCTGCCACGGTCATCCTGCTTTACGGCGTCTGGGACTCGGGTCCACTGCAGGTCGTCGGAACGCGCATGTGGGGTGGCTTCATGCTCACCCTCGTGCTGGCGGTCGTCGGCATCGTACTGAGCTTCCCGATCGGCGTCGCCCTGGCCCTGGGTCGGCGCAGCCAGCTGCCGGCCATCAAGTACACCTGCATAGCCTTCATCGAGATCGTCCGCGGGGCACCGCTCATCACCTGGCTGTTCATCGCGTCGCTCATGGTGCCGCTCGTCTTCAACGTCGGTCCCGACGCGATCGACCCGCTCGTGCGTGGTTTCGTGGCCATCACCCTGTTCTCCGCCGCTTACATGGCCGAGAACGTCCGCGGCGGCCTGCAGGCCGTTCCGCGCGGTCAGAACGAGGCAGCCCGGGCCCTGGGCCTGTCGGGCTGGCAGACCATGTCCGTCATCGTGCTGCCCCAGGCGCTCAGGGCAGTCCTCCCCGCCATCGTGGGCCAGGCCATCGGTCTGTTCAAGGACACGTCACTCGTCTTCATCGTCGGCCTGTTCGATTTCTTCGAGATCGGCCGCCGCATCATCCCCAACCAGTCCGCCTCGCTGCAGGTTCCCGGCGGGGTTTACATGGAGATGTCACTGTTCATGACCGTCGTCTACTTCTTCTTCGCCTGGCGCATGTCGATAGCCAGCCGCCAGCTGGAGAAGCAACTCGGTGTGGGTGAGCGCTAAAATGACTCAGCCTGCCCGTCCCGGCGCAAGCCGGCACAAGCACTGCCTTATTTGGAGGATTCAGCCATGACCCAGACCCTGGACGCTGCCCACCGCAACGTATCCGCCCACGGCCCTGAGGGCGGCGAGAAGATCATCGAGATCACCGGACTCAACAAGTGGTTCGGAAAGTTCCACGCGCTCAAGGACATCAACATGTCCGTCAACCAGGGTGAGGTCGTCGTGGTCATCGGCCCGTCGGGCTCCGGCAAATCGACGCTGATCCGCTGCATCAACGCGCTCGAGGAACACCAGGAAGGCAAGATAGTCGTCGACGGTACGGAACTGACCGATGACATCAAGAAGATCGACCAGGTCCGCCGCGAGACCGGCATGGTGTTCCAGTCGTTCAACCTGTTCCCACACCTGACGGTGCTCGAGAACATCATCCTGGCTCCGGTGCGGGTCAGGAAATGGAAACGCAGCGAGGCCATCGAGAAGGCGATGTACTACTTAGAGCGCGTCAAGGTTCCCGAGCAGGCCAACAAGTACCCCGGCCAGCTGTCCGGCGGGCAGCAGCAGCGCGTGGCGATCGCCCGCGCCCTGACCATGGGGCCCAAGGTGATGCTGTTCGACGAGCCCACGAGTGCCCTGGACCCCGAGGTGATCGGCGAGGTGCTCGAGGTCATGGTCAACCTCGCGAAGACCGGCATGACCATGATCGTGGTCACCCACGAGATGGGCTTCGCCCGCGAGGTCGGCGACCGGGTGATCTTCATGGATTCCGGACAGATCGTTGAGGTCGGCTCGCCCGAACACTTCTTCGACAACCCGGCTGAAGAGAGGACCCGCTCGTTCCTGTCGAAGATCCTGTGAGGCGCGTGCTAATCTGAGGCATGGCGGTTGAAGTCCTGAGTTACGACCTGAGTCAGCGCGGAATGCCTGTCGGCAGTCACGTGCTCAGGACCGAACTGCGGGGCAGCACCGTGCACCTGGACGCGATGATGCAGCTGTCAGGCTCGCTGGGACGCGTGACCATCAGCCAGTCAAGTCGCAGCCACGTACGTCACTTCAACTCGCTCTCCTTCCGCGAGGAACAGCAGCGGCGCGGTGACAACCGTTTCTTCGACGTCAAGTTCGACCGGAGCAGCGGACTGGTGCAGGCCAGCCGGACCGGTTCCGACAAGGCTGAACTGCCGCTGGTGGTGCCGTACCGGGATCCGCTCGGCATGCTGTTCGAGATACGCCAGCTGGATGCTGAAGCATTCGGGCTGACCATCCCGATGCTCGGCAAGCACGTCCAGGTGACGTTCGTGAAGGCCGGTACCCTCGAGACGGCCGTCGGCCCCCGGTCCGTGCGCATTTACCGCCTTTTCCCCGGCGGTTCGCTGCTGTGGATCGGTGACGACGACGCGAATCTCATCCTGAAGATGCAGCAGCGCATCGACGGCGCGCCAGTCGACGCCGTGCTGGCCAGGGTCGGCCAGGAGCCGGGCACCGCCCGGGCCGCCAGCCAGCCCAGACAGGCTGCCGCTCCGGCAGCAGCGCGCGATGGCAAGCGCTCACGTTCAAGGCGGGGCCGCAGACGCCGCCGGCGCGTGGACTGAGCAGCACAGGCGTGACAACCGAATCAGAATACAGTCAGGCGCTCGAATGGCTGTTCGGGCAGACGCGCTCCGGCCGTGAACGTTCGCCAGCAGTGATGGCGGCGGCGATCCGGCAGCTCGGGCTGCAGTTGCCGCGGCGGGTGGCCCATGTGGTCGGGACCAACGGCAAAGGCACAGTAAGTTCCATGATCGCCGCCGGCATGCAGGCAACCGGGATCACCGCAGGCCTGTTCATCTCGCCGCATGTCGAGGATTTCCGTGAACGCATGAGCGTGGACGGCCAGCTGATCGGCAGGGACGAAGTGGTGCAGTTCGTGCAGCGGATGCGTGCGGCAGACGACCTGCCCGACCTGGCGTTCTTCGAGTACAGCCTGGCGCTGGCACTCGAGCATTTCAGCCGGAAGGGCGCCCACTTCGTGGCGCTCGAAGCCGGGGTGGGCGCCCGGCACGACGCCACCATGGCAGTGGGTAACACCGCCCTTACCGTGGTGACGAGCATCGCCCTTGATCACACGCAGACGCTGGGCGACACCGTCAGCCTGATAGCTGCCGACAAGGCCGCGGCCATACGGCCGGGCGTTCCGGTGGTCACTGCCGAACAGGGTGAGGCCCGGGAGGTCATCGAAGCAGTCGCCGCAGAAGCAGGCAGCCCGCTCCACCATCCCGACACCCACCCGGAACTGTTCAGCGTGCCAGCGGACGTACTGAGCCAGGGGACGAGGGCGTTCAACCAGCGCCTCGCGGCTGCCGGCCTGCGGGTACTGGGAGCTGACGAGGCAGCAGTGAGGAGCGGCGTCAGCCGGCGCGCACTGCCCGGCAGGGGCGAGCGTTTCCTTGTGAGCGGGCGGCAGGTACTGCTCGACGGTGCGCACGATCCCGCTGCAGCCCGCGCCCTGGTGCAGGGACTTGAGCCGGGTTACACGCTGATCTACGGCGGGCTGGGCCGCAAGCAGCGGCAGGCCACCTGCGCGGTCCTGGCCGAAGGTGCGGCGCACGTCATCAGCACTGCAGTACAGCCGGAGGAAGCCCTGGCTTTCGAAGGTGCGCGGCTGATCAGCGACAACCGGGAAGCGCTCGAGGCCGCCCTGGCTACTGCCGGGCCGGGCGGCCTCGTTGTCATAGCTGGTTCTTTGTACCTGGCGGGCAGCATGAGGCCGCTCCTGTCAGTACTGACGCCAGCCTGAGCTTCCCGTTTCTTCGCCACGGCTGAGTCCCTGCCGCTGCGTGATCATCAGCTTGAGTTCGTGCGGGCTGGTGGCCATGGTGGTGGCGTCCTCCATGGTTACGCGCCGCTCGAGGTACAGCTCAACCAGGTGCTGGTCGAACGTCTGCATGCCGCGGATGTTGTCATCCTCGAGGGCTTCCTTGATGAGCGGGGTCTTGTCCGAATCCTTGATGTAATCGCGGATCAGCGGGGTGTTGACCAGCACTTCCAGGGCGAGCACGCGGCCCGGGCTGTCGGCGCGAGGCAACAGGCGCTGGCTGAGGATCCCCAGCAGCGACTCCGCCAGCAGGATACGGATCTGGTCACGTTCATGCGGCGGGAAGAAATCGATGATGCGGTTGACGGTCCGGACGGCGTCCAGCGTGTGCAGCGTCGACAGGACCAGGTGACCGGTCTGCGCTGCGGTCAGGGCAGCCTCGACGGTATCCTTGTCGCGCATCTCGCCCACCATGATCACGTCAGGGTCCTGGCGCATCGCGAACTTCACGGCGTCGGTGAAATCCGCAGTGTCGAGTCCGACCTCGCGCTGGATCACCAGTGAACGCTGGTTCTTGTGCAGGATCTCGATGGGGTCTTCGACCGTGATGATGTTGCGCGGGAACTTGCGGTTGATGTGGTCGACCATGGCAGCGAGCGTAGTGGACTTGCCTGAGCCCGTCGGTCCGGTGACGAGCACGAGTCCGCGTGGCTGGGCCGCGAGGTCCTCGAGCACGATGCTGGGGAGGCCCAAGGTGTCGAAACCGGGTACCGTGTCCTGCACGACGCGCATGACAATGCCGACGCTGGAGCGCTGCCGGAACACGTTGCACCTGAAGCGGGCGACGTCCGGGATGGTGAACGCGAAGTCAAGCTCATGCCGGTGCATGAACAGCTGCCTCTGGGACTCGGTCATCATCGCCAGCGCGATCTGCTCGGTCTGGGCGGGGATCAGGGCGGGCACGCCCTCGAAAGGTCGCAGCGAGCCGTCGATGCGCATGTGCGGCGCCGCGCCGGCCTGCAGGTGGATGTCCGAGGCACGCTGCCCCACCATCTGTCGCAGCATGTCGGCTATGCGCACTCCACGACCACTGTTGTCATTCATGAGCGAATTGTAGCCTGCCGCCGCGCATTCTGCTGTGAACTTTGCCTGCCCGCGCCACATGCGTGCCGGGCGTGGCGATAAACTGGACGGCATGCTCGATATCCGGTTCATTCGCGACAACCAGGCCGAAGTTCGGCAGGGGATCAAAGCCAAACAGATGACTGAAGCGCTGGCAGCACTTGACGAGCTGCTGCTGAAGGACGAAGAAGAACGGCTCCTGCGCCGCGATCTCGAGGAGCAGCAGGCCCGCCGCAACGCCGTCAGCCGGCAGATCGGCCAGCTGAAGCGCGATGGCCAGGACGCCAGCGCCCAGATGGCGGAGATGGCCGACCTGGCGACCACCGTCAAGCAGCTCGAGGAGCGCAGCCGCAGTCTGGGCAACCGGGTGCAGGAGCTGCTTTACGAACTGCCGAACCTGCCGCATGCGAGCGTCCCATACGGGGAAAGTGAGCATGACAACGTCGTCGCTGCCGAGCACGGCGAGGACCGTGATTTCGGGTTCACGCCGCGTGCGCACTGGGAGCTGCCGAACTTCAGCGACTGGGTTGACCTTGAAGCCGGAGTGAAACTGGCCGGCGCAGGCTTCCCGGTGTTCCGCGGCCAGGGCGCCCGGCTGGTGCGCGCACTGTCCGGCTGGCTGCTGTCCGAACTGGCCGACAACGGCTACGTGGAAATCCAGCCTCCGCTGCTGGCAAGTCACGCCGCTGCGCTCGGCGCGGGAGTCCTGCCTGACAAGGAAGGCCAGATGTACCAGGTGGACTCGAACTTCTTCCTGGTTCCCACCTCCGAGGTGGCCCTCGCCAACCTGCACCGCGACGAGATCCTGGACCTGGCGCAGCTGCCGCTCAGGTACACGGCCTTCACGCCCTGCTTCCGCCGGGAAGCCGGCAGTCACGGCAGGGACGTGCGCGGCCTGAACCGGGTTCACCAGTTCGACAAGGTCGAGATGGTCTCCTTCACCCGGCCCGAGGACAGCTTCGCTGAACTGGAGCGCATGACCGGCCTGGCCGAGAGCCTGCTGGACCGACTCGGGCTGAAGCACAGGCGGCTGTTCATGTGCACGGGTGACATCGGTTTCACGCAGTCGAAGAAGTACGACCTCGAGGCGTGGAGCCCGGGGCAGGAGCGCTGGCTGGAAGTGTCAAGCTGCTCGAACATCACCGACTTCCAGGCGCGCAGGCTGCAGACCCGCGCCCGCGAAGGCGGCAGGCAGGGGCAGGGCCGGCCCGAACCCGTGCACACCCTGAACGGCAGCGCTTTCGGTTTCCCGCGGATAATCGCAGCGGTAATGGAGACGTATCAGAATGAAGACGGCAGCGTAACGCTGCCGGAAGTGCTGCACCCCTGGTTCGGCGGCGAGCGCCTGAGCTGATTCAGCCTCCGTGACCGCCGGTATCGACCGTGCGGGGAACCTTCAGGAAACCGTCCTGGGAATCCGGGGCGAGCCTGCCGGCGCCGTCCTGGCCCAGCGTTTCCCGCACCTCATCGCGGCGCAGTATGTTGCCGCCGAAATCGAAGCTGTATTCCGGCAGTCCGGGATCCACTTCCTGCAGGATGGCGGCAAACTGCAGGATGCGGTTCAGGTCGGCCTGGAGTCCGGGCAGTTCTTCCGGGCTGATCTCGATGCGCGACAGCGTGCCCAGTTTCAGTACGTCTTCTTCGGAAAGCTTCATCTCTTTAAGGATACCAGCCACCGGGCTCACAGCAGCCAGGTGACCAGCTGGTAGATCAGCACGACCACCGCCAGTGCCGGCAGCATGCTGGCGTTGCGGATCTTCGTTATGTTCAGCAGCGTCAGTCCCAGGCCCACGATCATGAGTCCGCCCACGCCGTTGATGAGCAGGACGTTCGGGTCGGTGTAAGGGTCCGGGATCAGGCCAGCCAGCAGTCCCGCGAAGATGCTGATGGCGCCCTGGTAGATCAGCACGACGGCGGCGGAGAACAGCACGCCGAAGCCGAAGGTCGCTGCGAGACCTATGGCGGAGAAGCCGTCCAGCGCCGATTTGAGCATGAGGAACGAGTTGTCGCCAGCAAGTCCGTTCTGGATCGAGCCCACCAGGGTCAGCGGGCCGATGCAGAACAGCAGGCTTGCTGCCACGAACCCTTCGGTGAACTGTCCCTGACCTTTGAACCGTTTCCGCAGGCGTTCACCCACGTTGCTCAGGCGGTCGTCAAGCCGCCACCATTCGCCGAGCGCGCCGCCGATCGCCAGGCCGACCAGGCCGATTATCAGGCCGGGTGGTTCCGTGACCCTGGTCAGGTCGAGTGCGTTGATGATGCCGACGAGGAGGGTCGTGAGGCCGATGGCCTGCATGACGGTCGTGATTATGCGCTCGGGCAGCTTGCCGCGCAGGAGCAGGCCCAGGCCGCCGCCCAGCAGCACTGTTGCCGTGTTGATGAGCGTGCCGGAAGTCTGCTCCAGCAGTGTCAACTCGCCGGTTCTCCCTTGCCGTCTTTCGGCTTGGTGCCCAGTACCGAGATCGTGACTATCACGCCTGCCGCGATGGGCAGGGCCACCAGCCAGACCAGCCAGGTGCCCAGGCTGGCGCCGCCGATGTCGGTGGGCGGGAAGATGAACAGGGGAGCGCCGAACTCGGTTTCTCCATCCAGGTTCAGCAGTATCTCGGCCACGGCGTCTTCCTGCGGGTAGGTGGTGTCGCGCATGATGACCTGGTAGTAACCTGCCTCGGGCAGGGTCACATCGGCCGCGTAGTTGCCGCCGGGACCGGTCTCGATCAGCTCGAAGATGTGCCACTCGCCTTCGGGGATGTCGACTTCGACTTCCCCTGCTTCGACCTGCTCGGCTGTCGGCGCCTCACCGCTGTCGCCTTCTTCGCGGGCGGCCATCTCTTCCGCTGTCATGAGCCGGAACTCGGCTGCGACGATCGCGTCCTCGATGGGCGTCCTGACGGGATCCATGATGTGCAGCTGCATGGTGAAGCCGGCCACGGGATCGGGCGGTTCCGAGGACGTGGTCAGCTCACCGAAGACGAGTGTTGCGTGAGCGAACGCAGGGCCTGCGCCCAGGGCAAGGGCGAGCACGGCCATCAGTATGGTTAAGGGTCTCGATATCACCTGTTCAATCCTAGCAGGGCTTACCTTCACTGCATCCGTTCCGGCGCCAGGGGCTGCAGCAGCGTGCCGCGCATCTCCATGGGCTGGCCCAGCAGCCATACCGCGAACACGGCGAAGGCGAGGATGAACAGCAGGATGGGCCACATGGCGAGGACGCCGCGGCGGCCGAAGTCGCGCAGCGCGATCCGGATGCCGACGAAGACGGCCAGCAGCGCCCACAGGCTCGTCACTGCGGCGGTGATGCTGAACAGGTAGCGGGTCGGTACCAGCTGCGACAGGCCCCAGTTCGGCGTGATGTTCACGCCCTGCATCTGCAGGAAGTTGTGGAACACGGGGATTATCTGCAGCGCACCGGTCAGGAAGTGGAACAGGTAGTGGGCGAACCAGAAGCCGATGCCCAGCACGACGACCACGTAGCCCCAGCGCATGAACGAGCGTACCGGCTTGATGCCCTTGGCTCCGCCGGCCGCGTCTGCGATGATGCCGATCCCGAAGGTGACCAGCATGCCGATGGCAGCGGTCGCGGTGAACAGGAGCGCGAACAGTACGGCTTCGCTGCGGGTGTTCAGGAAGTCTGCCACCTGCTCGATGAAGGTGAAGAACGGGGCCACCATGGCTGCCGCGTTGAGCAGGCCCATCGCCGCCAGGATGACGCCCAGGGTCATGACGGTGAAGCGGCCGCGCCGGCGCCAGGCGTCGCTGGTGGCTTCGCGGACGGGGCTGCGTACGCCCAGGCCGACGTTGTCGTAGGGGCAGGCGCGGATGCAGTTGAAGCAGGAGGTGCAGTCCATGTTCGACTGGATGGTCGGCGCCATCAGGCCGGTCTCGCAGCCGGGGAAGAAGCCGGTTCCGTTCGGGTTGGTTATCGAGTCCAGCGGGATGAAGGCTGCCTGGCCGGTTGCCTGGCTCACGTCAGCGTGAGTCTCACGGCCGTGCAGGCAGGGCTTGTGCTCACACTGGCTGCAGATGTCCGGGTTGAGTGCCACCACCTGGGTGGGTGACGTCTGGGCGAGCACGAAGTTGAAGTTGCCGAGCGGGCACACGTAACGGCAGAAGGTGCCGTGCGGGAAGAAGGTGTCAACGACGAGTGCCGCGCCGAAGTAACCGATGATGAGCCAGGCGGTGAGCCAGGGGCTGGCCCACAGGTCGAACAGTTCGTAGCTGAAGAAGAACAGCACCATCAGGACGGTGACCGTGTACTTGTTGTGCAGGGCGCGCGGCCAGCGGAACTGCAGGCGCTCCGGCAGGTTCGTCCGCAGCCAGCGGCTCGTGCCGCGGGTGAGCATGAGCGGGCAGGCGGCGCAGAAG
>CALDPK010000042.1 GCA_937911855.1 uncultured Trueperaceae bacterium
CCTGCACGAAGTACCAGTTGCGCAGCAGGTTCTGCACGTTGTGGTACATCATGATGTCGGCCTCGAGAATCTCCCCGGTGCGCGGGTCGTGCACATGTGGGCCGACCGCGTTCTCGACGGGTGACGGCATCCAGTGGCAGTCGGTACTGACGTTGTACTCACGACGTTAGTACCGCTGGCCATAAAATACTGGCAGCCGTGAGGGGAGCGCGGATCAATCCTGGCGCGGGGCAATGCCGAATCAGCTGATTTCCAGGCCTGCTGCCATTCGCTACCCGGCTCTCACAGAATTTGTATTAAAATGCTTGCTTGGCGCACCCACCTGGCGCGCCCCGCTTCCCACGTATGGGACCCCAACTGAAAGCTAAATACTGAATGAAAAATAATACCGCAGCAGTTCGTGTCGCTGAAAATTCCTCCGTGCCGCGCTCGGTGGTGACAGTGCTTGCCGTACTGGTCTTCACCGCCTTCGTGATGATGCTGAACGAAACATCGCTCAGCGTCGCGATGCTTTCAATCATGGACGACTATTCCATCGACGCCGGCGTCGCCCAGTGGCTGATGACCGGATTCATGCTGACCATGGCCGTGGTACTTCCCACCACGGGCTGGCTGCTGCAGCGGTACAGCACCAAGACCGTGTTCACCCTGGCCGTCAGCAGTTTCCTGATCGGCACACTCATCTCGGCAATCGCGCCAACTTTCGGCCAGCTGCTGGTTGGTCGCGTGGCCCAGGGCATCGGAACGGCCATCATCATGCCGCTCCTCATGACCGTAGCCATGACGCTCGTACCGTCTTCGCGGCGCGGTGCCGTGATGGGCCTGATTTCAGTCGTCATGGCGGTCGCCCCGGCCATGGGACCGACCGTATCGGGATTGATTCTCAGTTTCGCTTCCTGGCACGGCATCTTCTGGACGATGCTTCCGCTCGTCGCAATTGCCGGCTTAATCGGTTACATGCGCCTGACCGACGTGAGTACCGGCAAGGCCCCGCCGTTCGACCTGCTGTCAGTGATCCTGTCGGTATTCGCCTTCGGCGGACTGGTCTACGGCCTGAGCTCCATCGGCCAGATCATCGAGGGTGACCAGGCCGGTCAGTCTGCACTGGCGATTCTGGTTGTCGGCGTGATCGGATTGGCCCTGTTCGTCTGGCGCCAGCTGGCCCGAGGCCGGAACGACCGCGCGCTGCTCGATCTGCGCCCACTGAAAATCCGCAACTTTACCCTATCGGTGCTGGTGCTTGTCTGCCTTTTCGGCGCCATGCTCGGCGTGTTGAATACACTGCCGCTCTACCTGCAGGGTTCCCTGCTCGTGTCCGTGCTCGCCTCAGGCCTCATCCTGCTGCCGGGCGGCCTGCTCAACGGTGCGCTCTCCCCGTTCGTCGGGCGGTTCTTTGACCGTCACGGTCCCCGTCCACTCATCATCCCCGGCATGACGCTGGTGGTGGCCACCATGTTCTGGCTGTCAACCGTTACCGAAAACACGGCCGTGAGCCTCGTCGTCACCATCCACGTTCTGTTCAGCGCCGGACTTGCGCTGCTGTTCACGGCACTCATGACCACCGCGCTGGGCTCCCTGCCCCGGGGGCTTTACGGCCACGGTTCGGCCATCATGAACACACTGCAACAGCTGGCTGGCGCGGCAGGCACAGCTGTGATGCTGACCATCTACAGCAGCCGGTCTGCGGCAGAACTCGCTGCAGGAGCTTCCGAAACGGCGGCGCTCGCCACCGGCGCCAGCACGGCGTTTCTGACCTCTGCCTTCATCGCGGTCATAGCGCTGGGCATGTCCGTGTTCATCCAGCGTGCTCCGGTGGAACAATCGGGCGATGTAGCAGTTAAACCGAGAGAGGTTGCTGCGCCTGCTGGGGACTGACATTTGAGGTTGGGCGGCCCACCGGACTGGTCATCTGGTGGCGCCTCCTTCTGACGCAGCCGCAAGTTGGGGGTTGCCAGACCCGTGGGTCAGTCGACGGGTGCCGGCATTCAGTCGCAGTAGGTACTTACGTCGTAATTACAACGTCAGTACCGACCGCGGGAAACATGTGACTCACTGATGTTCACACGCTCGGCCATGTCCTCCTGCCGCAGTCCGTACTCACCCCTCAGCTCGGCGAGTTTATGATTATGGGGTTTCCCATCCGCAACTGCATCGCGCTATGGTCACAGTGTGTCGGAGAGAATCGCAACCCTTGATCATCAAATAATCCTGGCTCGTGACAACGCGGAGTCAGCCGATTTCCTGGCCAGCATTCTTGGACTGGCACCACCAGGACGCCAGAGCATCTTCACCACAGTCGAGCTCGGGAACCAGACCACCATTCTGTTCAAAACGGTGCAGACCGACTTTCCCGGCCAGCATTACGCGTTCCGGGTGGCGCCCGCAGCGTTCCGGACGATCCTGCAACGTCTCATTGACCGGAGCGTTGCCTACTGGGCGACTCCTCAGGGCGGTGGTGTGGGTGAAATCTACGAACTGAACGGCGAAACCGGTTTCTACTTTCATGACCCGAGCGGCCATCAGCTGGAAGTGCTCACGGAAACGGCCGGCCTGACCGACTAAGATCCAGACATGCGAGTCCTTGTCACGGGCGCAACCGGTTTCGTCGGCACTGAGGTGTGTAAGCGGCTGGTCGCCGACGGCCACGAGGTTACCGGCCTCAGCCGCAGTGGCCGCGGTGGTGCTCCCAGCGTCCGGCAAGTAAAGGGCGACGTTACAAGCGGCGCCGGCCTGAGCAGCGCAATCGCTGGCACCGATGCTGTGGTGCACCTGGTGGGCATCATCCGCGAAGGTGGCGGCCTGACTTTCATGGACGTTCACGTCACCGGAACACAGAACGTGATCACGGCGATGCGCGAGGCTGGCGTCCGCCGGCTCATCCACATGAGCGCACTCGGCGCGCGGCCGGACGCTGCCAGCGATTACCAGAGCAGCAAAGCCACGGCGGAGCAGTTGGTCGCTGACTCGGACCTGGCCTGGACAATCATGCGACCCAGCCTGATCTTCGGCGTCGGCGACGACTTCTTCGGCAACACATTGAGGAACCTGGTCCGCCTGCCGCCAGTCGTGCCTGTCGTCGGAACGGGCGAATACCGGTTCAGGCCGATCTCGATCGCTGACGTCGCCACCGCGTTCAGCAAAGCACTGGAACTGCCGGAAACCGAAGGTCGCCGCTTCGACCTGACCGGCCCCCGCGAGTACACTCTGCGCGAACTGCTGCTGCTCGTCCGCGCCGAACTCGGTCTGAAGAAGCCACTCGTCAACGTGCCGCTGCCACTCATGCGGCTGGGCACCCAGCTGTTCCGCCTCCTCCCCAACCCGCCGATCACGCGCGACGAGTTGCTGATGCTGCTGGCCGGCAACACGGGTGAGCCGGAACCGGCGAAGAGCGTGTTCGGCCTGGAGATGCGGGAGCTCGAGGATGCTCTTGAGGAGATACTCAACCTGCCCAAAGGCTGACACACGTATGGTAGACTGCCACCTATGCGGAAATCTACCGTTTATCTTCCCGAGGAGATAAAAGCCCAATTGCGCGACGTCGCAGCTCGTGAGCAGCGCAGCGAAGCCGACATTATCAGAGAATCCATTGAATTGAATCTCAGGCTGAAAAATGCTCCCCGACCAACACTCCCACTTTTTCAGGGCGCTCCACCCGACCTGGCGGAAAACCCTGACGCTTACCTCGAAGGTTTTGGGGAAAAATGATTGCGCTGGATACAAGTGGCCTCTTAGCAGCACTTGATCCAGGGCAGTCGTCCCACACGCGTGCCAAAGCAGCGCTCGAGGCCGCAGTGCCACCGTTGCTGCTGTCTCCATTCATTCTCGCGGAACTGGATTACTTGATTGGCAAGCATGTGAGTCCAAAAGCCGCACAATCACTGTTGGATGAGGTCGCACACGGCGCTTACTACCTCGTCGCCTTTGATAACGAGGCCATCCAGGGCTCTCTCGAATTGATTCAGAGATACGCCGATATGAACATAGGCTTAGCTGATGCGTCTGTCTGGTACCTCGCCGTTCGATACCGAAGTCGCGACATCCTGACTCTGGATGAAAGGCACTTTCGGGCATTCACAGATTTCAGCGGCCGTCCGTTTCGTTTGCTGCCGGTTGATGCAATCTGATGCGGAGAAAGCGTCTGTATTGATCAGCTTGCAGCACGCGCCGCAGCATGCAAGTTACGCTTTCATAAACCCAGACAGGAGTCCGCCGCCATGCCCAGCACCGCCTACCGCAATTACCTGACTGAAGCCCTTCCCCGTTACCGGGTGCCGGGCGCCGCCGTCCTGCTGGAACGCGAAGGCGAGGTGCTCCTGCACGAAGGTTTCGGCTTCGCAGACGTGGCTGATGAGCGGCGCGTCACGCCGGACACGGTATTCGGCATCGCGTCGATCACCAAGTCGTTCACCACGATGTCCGTGCTGCAGTTGGCCGAAGCCGGCAGGCTCCGCGAAGACCAGCGCGCAGCCGAATTCTTCCCTTCCTTCGCCAGACCCGGCCTGGACCGCATCGAACTACGGCACCTGATGAGCAACTCGAGTGGCCTGCCGCCGATGGGCTTCCGCCGCAACGCGCTTTCGCGCAGCATCGAAGCCGATCCGTCGCGCGAACTGCTCGGCCTGGACATGAAAGACCACTTGCCGCCCATCGACACTGCCGAGGAGCTAGCCGCCGCAATCGCCGAGCTGAACCCGGCCCTGCTCGGCGAACCGGGCACGATATACAGCTACTCGAACGAAGCGTTCGGCCTGCTGACGCGCGTCATCGAGCTGGCCTCCGGCCGGGATTACGTCGATTACGTGACCGACAACATCCTGAGGCCGCTCGACATGACCCGCAGCGTGTTCCGCCTGGACGACCTGGCCGCGCTCGACGACGTCAGCAACCTCTACAGTTACATCGGCGGCTTCAAGCGCGTCGAAGCCACGCCCGGTTATTACTGGGCTCCGTCGCTGATCGGCACGGGCTACCTGCGCTCGACGGTAGCGGACCTGGCCCGCTACGCCGCGGTACATAACGGCCGGAGTCCGGTGGAGGTCCTCTCGCCCGCCGGCGTCAAACGCATGAGCGAGCCGGTCGTCCAGGTCAGCCCCGGTGTGCATTACGGTTACGGCCTGATGATCCGCGGCGAGCAGCACGGCGTCCGCACCATCCACCACGGCGGCTCGACGAAGGGCGTCGGGGCCCACCTGGCGATGGTGCCCTCGGCCGGCGTGACCTGCGTCGTGCTGACCAACATCACCAACTGCCCGGTCTCCGATTTCGCCTTCACCGGCGTCAACGCAGCCCTCGGCCTGCCGCTGGACACGCCGCAGCAGCGGTTCGAAGCAGTCGACGTCGATCCGGAAACACTGGAAACTTATGTCGGCACGTTCAGCAGCCTGGAGTTCGAAAAGGTACGCATCGAACTTGACCACGGCGAGCTCATCGCGCACAGCGGCACGACCTCGGCGCCAGCCACTCCCGTCGCCGGCAACGCCCTCACCTTCGAGCAGAACGGTTCGACGCTTCTCGCGCAGTTCCTTGAGCCCTCAGCTGCTGGCGGTTACGAAACCATCCGCTTCGGCTCGCGCGTCCTGCACCGGGATCACGGGGAGTAAGTCAGCTCGCCGTCGGTGACCTTGGCAGCGGAGGTGTATGGGTGTTCCTGCTGTTTGGTAGGTGACATCAGGTGCATTACCGTGTGTCCGTCGGCCTTCAGCCGGTCGGCGACGAGCCCGCGGTGGCAGCGCCACCACACGGCTTCCGAGCACATGAACGCCACGCGCTGTTCACGGGCGGCGGCCAGGAGCTGCTCGATCCCGTCCCGGAACTCATCGCTTGCCATGTGGTCGGCGTAACCCTGGAATGATTTGTTGCGCCAGGCGGTGTTGGGCGAGTCGGGAGCCACGGGCCTGCGGCCACCCAGTTCCGGCAGGTGCAGGTAGTCGATGCCGTGCTCTTGGAGCAACCCCGGCAGCTCATCCTGACCGAAATGCGGGTGTTTCCTCGAGCCGGGAAAACGCCGTACGTCCGCGACCAGCTCGATGTCCCCACTCCGCAGGATCTCGAGGAACTCGTCGAACGACCGGTTCGAGTGGCCGATCGTCCACAGGGTGAGACTCGTCATGTTCCGGTTGTACTGTTGCGGGCGTCAGTTTACAGGGGCTTGGGCCACCTGTTTTCGCAGCCAGACATCTATGCCTCTTAACAAACCCTATGCGGCTAAGTTAACTAACGCCTGCCCTTGGTTAACCTTAGCGGCCTAAGGCTGGCGTCATACGGCCCGGGTGAAATTGGGTGGCCACAAAATCCGGGATATGAAATCAATTTCTGGCGTGGTACTGACGACGTACTGTCATGGTCAGTACCAACACCGGACATAGAAGCCCAGACGATTGCCCGGACTGAACCCATCAAAAACAAAACCCATGCGCCGCTCTGCTACTGACGGAGCCTACACTCTTGTCAGTACCTGTGAGAGGAGGCATCAAATGAAAGCCGGCAAGGACGCTGTCTTCACCTTGAAGCTGGAACGGCAGCTGCGGGAAGATTTCACGGAAGCTGCCGCACGGGCAAGAAGGACTGCATCGGATGTCGTCCGTGAGCTGATGCGCGACTACATCAAACGCCGCCACCAGGAAGAGAACTACCTCAAGTACCTGCGGGAACGGGTCGACACGGCGCGTGTCCTCGCTACGGACGGCGACTTCGTACCACCTGACGTAGCCGCCAAGTTCTTCGCCTCGCTGCGCGGCGAAACCAAGTTCGAGTTCGAAGAATGAAATATCGCTGGACCCGCGCAGCCGATGACGACCGGCTCGCGATCTGGCACTGGAACAGCAACTTCGGTGAGGAGGAGGCCAACCGGGTAGACCGGCTGATCGAACGGGCTGCCGAATTCATCAGCCGCTCCCCTTTCGTGGGAGTGACTGGCCGCTATCGCGATACCTACGAAGTCCCGCTGGGGTCCAACCTGCGACTGATCTACGAACCCAGACCGGATGGGGTCGTGATCCTGGCGGTGTTGCACGCGGCGTTCGTGCTCTCAGACATCAATGATTCGCGACCACCTTTCAAGAGGTACTGACGGCGTAAGTACATCGTCAGTACCAGCATCGATCGTTGTCGCCACTCGGGCGGGCGGGTAAACCGACCGCTGCAGGTAATGACACCGTAAGTACATCGTCAGTACCTGCATCCACCGAATGTCGCGCCCCAGCGTTTTGGCGCCCGGAACGCCCCAGTCCTCGGGACGCCCGGAACGCCCCCCGCGTCCAGCGCCGCAGCTCAGCGCGAAGCCATGCTGAACCGCCGCGCGACAAGATTCGTAACCAGAATCAGCGTCGTGGACAGCGCGATCATGATGATGCCGATGGTCGCAACCGTGCCCCACAGGGCGTCATGAACCGCCCGGTACATGAGGACGGACAGCACTTCCGTCCCCGGCCGCGCCAGGATGACCGACAGATCGAGCTCGCGGATGAACATGACCGCCATCAGCGTCCAGCCCGAGATGATGCCCGGCATCGCCAGCGGCGTGACGATCCGCCGCAATGTCCGCAGGAAACCAGCGCCGCTTATGAACGACGCCTCCTCCAGGTCCTTGCCGATCTGGATGAAAGTGCTGGTCAGTGGCCGGATGCCGAACGGCAGGTAAGTCGCGACGTAGCCGATCAGCAGCGCCCAGATGGTGCCGTACAGGTCGGTGCGGACGAACGCCCACATGAAACCGATCGCCAGCACGAGTCCCGGGAACGCGAACGAGGTGAACGCGAAGATCTCCAGCAGCGCGCTGCCCGCGTTGCGGATCCGCACGATTATGTACGACGACAGCGTCGACAGGATGATGCCCAGAGTCGCGCCGACGAGCGCCAGGAACACGCTGTTCGTGAAGGCGCGGCTGGTCAGCCGGTCGCCCAGCACGGACTGCCAGTGCGTGAGGGTGAACATCGAGAACGCCTCGGCGCTCGGCGCCATCATGTACGGGATTACCGACACGTAGCCGAGCACAAGAACCGGCACCACCACCAGCAGGAAACCGACGAGCAGCGACAGCAGACCTGCCGGCCAGCGCATGCGGCCCAGCTTCACGCGCTGCGGCTTGTAACCGCGGCCGCCGATGGTCACGAACCGCTCGGCCGCCCGCGTGTAGTAGCGGTACACGAACACCAGCACGATGGCAGTGAGCAGCACGCTGATGCCGACGGCTGCGGCGCGCCCGTAATCGGGCAGGAAGCCCGTCGTCACCATGCCGTACACGTGGGTCGTGAGCACATCGATGCGGGCGGGCATGCCCAGGACCGACGGGATCGCGAACGCGCCCAGCGCGCGGATGACGACCAGCATCAGCGCGGCGAGCAGCGCCGGCTGCAGCATCGGCAGGATGATCTTGAACATCGTCCGCCGCGACGAACCACCGTTTATCCACGACGCCTCCTCAAGCGCCGTGTCGAACGAACGCATGGCGGCGGCGATGACCAGGTAGGCGACGGGCAGCTCGAGCAGACCCTCGATGAACACCATGCCGGTCAGCGAGTAGATGTTGATGATGCCCAGCCCGAGCGTGTCGCGCAGGAACACGTTGACGATGCCATTGGTCGGGTTGAGCAGGATCGCCCAGCTGGTACCGAACGCCAGGTGCGGCACCATCATCGACAGGATCGGGATCAGGTGCAGCAGTCCGCGGAACGGCGCGTCGGTGCGGAAGTTCAGGTACGCCAGGCCGAACGCCAGGCCGGTCGCAACGGCTGCCGAGCCGACCGTGAAGATCAGCGTGTTGAGCAGCACGCCGTACAGGCGCGGGTTCGTGTACACGGCGATGTACTTCTCGAACGTGAAGTCGCCGAACGCGCCCAGTCCCTGGGACAGGCTGCCGACCACGAGCATGACGGCCGGCGCGAGCGTCAGGATGCCGACTATGACGACCAGAATCCACGTGAGCCAGGTTGTACCTATTGAACGCACGGAGTTCCCCCTCGCCTACTCGGTGATGAACCGGCAGCCTTCCGGCCGGAACTGCAACCGGACGGACTGGCCGACCTCGATCGCTACGGTCGAAGGCAGCCGCAAGTGCAGCCGCTTGCCTCCGAAATCAACGTCGACCTCGCGGTGTTCACCTAAGAACATCTCCGACTCGACGGTGGCGTCGAACAGGTTCTTGCCCTCGGTGCCGGCCGGCACGATCTCCACGAACTCCATCCGCACCGCCACGGTGCCGTCCTGGCCGGGCCTTACGTCAGCACGCGGCTCGCAGTGGAGCGTCCCGATGGTCGTCTCGACAATCAGTTGCCCGGCCGTACTTTCGGTCACGCGACCGTCCAGGAAGTTGGCCTTGCCCATGAAGTCCACCACGAAGCGCGTGTCCGAGCGGAAGTACACATCCTCGGGAGTGCCGCGCTGCACGATGTTGCCGCTCTGCATGACCACGACGTCATCGGAGAGCGCGAGCGCCTCGAAGCGGTCGTGCGTCACGTACAGCGAAGTGATGCCCAGCCGCGTGAGGAGTTCGCGGAGTTCCGCGCGGGTTTCCTCGCGCAGCTTGGCGTCGAGGTTGCTGAGCGGCTCGTCGAACAGGATGACGCGCGGTTCGGACACGATGGCGCGGGCCAGTGAGACCCGCTGCTGCTGTCCACCGCTGAGTGCCGTGGCGGGCCGCTTGCCGTAACCGCCGAGCTGCACGAACTTCAGTGCCTGCTCAACGCGGTCGGGGATCTGCGCACGCGGGACGCCCTGCGATTCGAGCGGGTAGGCCACGTTCTCGTAAACCGACATGTGCGGCCAGATCGCGTACGTCTGGAAGACCATGCCGATGCCGCGTTTGTCGGGCGTGACGTTCTTCGCCTGCCGGCCGCCGGACCAGACGACGGTGTCGCCGATGGCTATCGTGCCGGAGTCGGGTGTTTCCAGGCCGGCTATGCAGCGCAGCAGCGTGGTCTTGCCGCAGCCGCTGGGGCCGAGGAGGGGGGTGACGGTGCCGTCGGCAACGTTCAGGGTGACGTCGTTGAGGGCCGTGACCAGGCCTTCTGACGACTGGTAGGTCTTGCGCAGGTTCTCTACTCGGATTTCCATCGATTGTCCTTGGTATCACACGCGTGGTGCCCGCCCCGGGCCGCTTGAGCGCGGACCCTGGCGGGCACCTGGTCGGTCATTTCTGTTGCGGGCTTAGCGGAAGATGTCCCCGAACTGTTCGCCCCAGTCGGCGATTTCCTCATCGCTCATCGAGCGCAGCGGCAGCACGGTGGCCTCGTCGATGCCGTCGATCGGCGGATAAACGCCGGGCGCCAGCACGTACTCGCCGACTTCCTCAGCCAGGATCGAGCTTGCTTCCGCGCCGAGCCAGTAATCGATGAACAGCTTGCCGGCTTCCGGCGCGGGTGCGCCGGCCGCGAGGGCGATGCCGCGCGGGGTGCCGAGCATCGGCTCGGACACGCGGGCCCAGTCGAGCGGCGCGGGGTCGAGCGTCACGATGTACTTGGGCATCGAGATGCCGATGTGCATCTCACCCGAGGAGATCGGGCCGGGCGTCGGGCCGAAGCTCGCGACGAACATCGGGCGGTTGGCAGCCAGGCCGTGGATGAACTCCCACCAGGCTTCCTCAGAGCCGAACACGTCATGGTCGAGCAGACCCACGAGCCACTGGATGGTGGTGGCGTGCGACGCCGGGTTGGCCATGACGATCTTGCCGGCCCACTTGGGGTCGGTCAGGTCCATGTAGCTGGTCGGCACATCTTCGGGTGCGACGAGGTTGGTGTTGTAGATGAGCGCGACGTACTCGACGCCGAACTGCTGGATCATGCCGTCAGGGTCGCGGGACCACTCCGGGTAGCCTTCAGCCACCGGCGAGACGTACTCCTGCAGCAGGCCGAACTCCTTGAGGATCTCGAGCAGCGGCAGCGCGCCCTGAAGCACCGAGGCGACCTGGCGGCCAGCCTGGAATTCGGTGAGCAGCGTGGCGGCGAAACCTTCGGTGGAGATGCGGGTGTAGTTGGCGTCGACGCCGTACTCTTCAGCGAACGCCTCGAGCAGCGGGTCAATGGCCGTGATGTTCGCGTAGAACTCGAGCGAGCCTTCCGCCTGGGCGGCGGCGATCTGCTCCTCGGACTGGGCGCTCACGCTCACCAGCAGCGACACGACGAACGCCATCAAAAGCACATGCAGTCTCTTCTTCATCCAGTTGCCTCCCAGCAGCCGGCAATGCCGGTTTCGTGCAGATGACGTCGACTTTAGCACGCACCTGACAAAGCCATGACAATCGATTCGTTGTATTGGGGAGCGATATCCGGCCCCAGCAGGTACTGACGAAGACCTAACAACGTAAGTACCCGCGACCGCTTGGTTTTCGGTTTTCTGAACTGCCGGAAGTCCGTAAAGCACCAAATCGCAGATCCGGACGCCTGCCGGTACTGACGACGACATGACGACGTAAGTACCCGCGTCCATCTGACCCTTCAACCCACAGAACTTAAAGTGCAGAAAGCCCGTCCCAGCCGGTAACGCAACCTTGCACCCTCCAGGTACTGACGACGACCTGACAACGTAAGTACCTACTCAGGACAGAACCTCGACTCCGGAATCAAATCCCCGCCGCGGTCACCGCCGCATGAAGCGCCTCAAGCCCTACGGAGGGCGCAACCACAATCCCGCTGGCGTCAGCCGCCACCAGGTCACCCGTCTGGACGACCGCGCCGCCGCATACCACCGGAACGCCGACCATGCCGGTGCCCGTACGCGGCGCCGGTGCAGGATGGCTGCCCCGGGCGTAAACCGGGTAGCCGAGTCGCGAGATTCCTTCAACGTCGCGGCAGCAGCCGTCGATGATGATGCCGACCAGGCCGCGTTCAGCCGCGCGCATGCAGACGCGCTCACCCGTGAACGCCGCGAACATGTTGGCCTGAGCGTCGATTACCAGCACGCTGCCCGCGGGGGCTTCCTCTAAAGCGGTGAACACCGCGGACAGGTCAACCCCGCGGGTCCGGACGGTGTAGGCAGGGCCGCAAATCTTCTGAGCAGCGCCGCCGATCGGACCGATGGAGCTGGTGACCGAGTAGGTGAACTGAGGATGATCGGCCAGCAAACAGCTGAAGTCCTCAGTCTCCGCCATCAGCTCCCTGAAGCGCGCGATCATTTCCATGCTCCTGGCAGCCTGTCCAGATAGTCCGCCCAGGCATGCATGCCCAGGCGCAGGCGCTCCACCCGGAAGAACTCGTTGGGCGCGTGGATGTTCTCGTCACCCACGGCGAACGAGAAGA
>CALDPK010000043.1 GCA_937911855.1 uncultured Trueperaceae bacterium
CCAGTTCGACGAGCCGCTGGAACGGGCTTTCGATGTCGATGCGCACCATGCCCAGCTTCCGCCCCTGCGCAATCAGCCGATTGACCTTGGAGGTCGAGAGGTTGAGCTGACTGGCGATGGCCTGGATGACTTCGGTGTTGTAGAGGTCGCCGATCGCGGGGCTGAAGTCGAACTCGATGGTCACGCCGTCCGGGTAACCGGCTTCGGCCAGGAGTTCACGGGCGCGCTCGGGGTCGTACTCGTAGCGGGTGACTTCCGGGTTGTAACCCAGTGCGAAGGGCAGGACCACGGTTGCGGTCGAGGTGGCGTAGCCGCTCAGTACGTTCTCGATGATGCTTTCGATGTCGACGGCGTGGTTGATGGCCTGACGCACGCGGACGTCCTGCAGCGGTGATTCGACGTCCTGGCGGAAGACGATGGTCTGCGCCACGGCGCTGTCGGTCTGGATGACGTGGGCGACGCCGCTTGCATCAACCAGGTCGATGAGTTCGGGGGTCACGTGTTCGATGAAGTCTACGCCGCCGGAGATGAGTTCGGCGAGCTGCACGGAGTGGTCGGGGATGATGCGGAAGGTCAGGCTGGTCGCTTCAGGTGCGCCGGCCCAGTAGTCGGGGTTGGCTTCCAGGCGGATGAACTCGCCGGGAACGTCCCTGACGAACACGAACGGGCCGGTGCCGATGGGGTGGCGGTTGAATTCGGTGCTGTCGCTGTGCGGGTCCTGCACCATGCTGGGCGCGCCGATCAGGAAGCCGGTGGCTTTGCTGGGCAGCAGTGGGTCGACGTCGACGGTGAAGATGTCGACGGTGTAGTCGTCGACTACGGCTGCGCCGGTGACGGTGCTGCCGAGGCTGGCGCGGTCGGCCTCTTCAGACGCGAGGCGCACGATGTTCAGGTGCACGGCGTGGGCGTCGAGTGGTTCGCCGTTGTGGAAGCTGACGCCTTCGCGGATCTTGAAGCGCCAGGTGTTGTTGTCGATGAGCTCCCATGACTCGGCGAGGCTGGGCTGGAGTGTGCCGTCGGGATCTAGCCTGGTGAGACCGTCGAACATGGCCATCATGATGTGGGCGGAGCCACTGAGGCCGCGCTGGGGATCGTAATGTTCACCGTTGCTGTCGGCACCGATGGTGATGTCGCGCTGGGCGAATGCAAAGCCGGCAGTCACCAGCAGGGCCGGGAGTGCGAAACGTCTGAGGAAGTTCTTCATTTTTTGGTACTCCTTTTTTCGACCGGGCACCGCCATCCGGGGTGAGGTCGTCCAGGCTGCGTCCGTCACCAGATGAGTGACGCACTATCCATCGACAGGCAACTGCTCCTCTGCTCAAAGAACTTTACGTGTGCCCCCGAGACCGGAATCGCTCCGCTCTGCTAGAGTTGCCGGACAGGTTGATAACCAGCCGTTACAGCGTAATGGCACACTGTATCACCAGGTGGTACAGTGGATGCAACAGTTCGGGGCGAAGCGTAGAAACTCTTCGGGGGCTGAAATACAACAAGCTTGGAGAGAGTGTGAACAAGCCTCTAAAGCCTGAACCGACATGGCTGCGCGAGATCGTCGTTGACCGGTCTGACGCCACCCCACCCGTGGAACAGATCGCCAACGCCATCCGCAACAAGATCGCCGTCGGCCAGCTCAAAGCCAGTGAAGTACTGCCTTCAGTCCGCACGATGGCCCGCCAGGTCGGTACGACACCCGCAACCGTCTCCCGCACCTACCAGCTGCTCCAGCGCGAAGGACTGCTCACCACCCAGACCGGTCTGGGCACCACCGTCGCCGACCTCGAGAACCTCCAGCAGTCCGCCCGCAGTGGCATACTTGACGCCGCCGGCCAGGTCATAGATCAGGCGATGAGCTCACTCAGCGCGCTCGGACTCGGCGCAGAAGAACTCGAAACCCTCCTGCGCTCACGCGCCGCCAACTCTACGCAGCCGCTGCGCGTCGTATTCATCGCCCGCGTCCACACCAACATGCCGCTTTACGACCGGCAACTGCGCTCGACATTCCGCGGCATGCCCGTGGAGATCGAATGCTTGCCACTGGAGCGCCTCGAGCAGGCCGACCCTGCCGCTGAGGCCGCGGTGGAAACAGCGGACATAATCACCTCGCTCGTGACGTACAAGCGCATCCTGGCGGAAGTTCTCCCACAGGAAACAGAGGTGCGTTACCTCATCGCCGAAGTCGTGATGGACGCGGCCGAAGCCCTTTCCGACCTGCCGCCTGACACCGAGATAGCACTTATCGCCGGTGAACGCTTCCGCACGGTAGCCCTGGGCATGCTGCACACTTACGGCGCGCCGGAACGCATCACGGTAGTGCGCGACATTTACGACGAGGATGCCCTGCGGGCCATCCCCCGGGACGTAGTCGTGGTCCGCACCTTCCAGCACAAGGACCGGATTCAGGCGCTGCTCCCGAATCACCAGCTGATCTGCATCGACTTCGAACTGCGAGCGGACTCACTCAACCGCCTGCGGGAGTTCGCCGCTTCGCTGCTGGAGGTTCAGCACTGAGTCAGCGCCGTGCGCATTCGGCGCCAAGATGCTGTTCCAGTACCGCCATCTGCGGGCGGTCCACTCCTCCTTCTGGTTCCAGGCTCAGCGGGTAATCACCCCACCAGGGACCGGCCGACCAGGCGGTGCCCCCGATGCAGTGCCTGTCCAGCTCGTCGAGGAACTCTTCGAGCACCGGGAGCCACCTGGGATCGTCCCGGGGCACGCCGTACTCGCCGAGGAAGCCCCGGGCGTCATTCTCGGCGAGCCAAGCGGTGAACGGAGCCAGCATCTCGCTGACCGTAAGTGAACTCCGGCCTTCGAACCCGCCGGAGTATGAGCCCGAGTAGTCCTCATCGAAGTACTGGTGCGCCTCGAACATCATGTTGTCAGCAGGGTCCTGCACGTCCTCGAGCTCCGGGTTGACTTCGGCCCAGCGCCAGGCGCCACTCCAGGCGTTACCGGGCACCAGCACGAGCGTTTCTGCGTCGACCTGGCGGATTGCACTCAACGCGGCCTGCGCAGCCAGCGGCCACATGCCGAAACTTTCAGGGGTCAGGTAAGTAGGTTCGTTCATCAGCGCGAAGGCGTAAACCCCCGGCTGGTCCGTGAGCTCGGACGCCAGCCTACGCCAGAAATCAGCGAAGGCGGCATTCGGCACAGCGTCAGTCCCTATCAGGCGGTGCTCTCCGCAGTAGGGCGACGAGCCTTGCTCCCACACGTCGCAATGACGGCCGTAGTTGTGGGGATCGACGATCACCTGCAGCCCGTGGCTGTGCGCCAGGGCAATGAACTCCTTGATCCGTGACAGTTCAGCAGCGATGAACGCGCCGAACAGTGCCGGCTGCAGTCGTTCCCAGCGGAACGGCATGCGGACAACGTCGAAACCTTTGGCAGCGAAGTAGCTGAGGCTGGCTTCCCCTGGATAGATGTAATCGGTACCGTAAACACCCGGGTAGGGCCTGGCTGGCTCCACCCCGAACTCAGCTCCTGAGAGGTTCACACCACGCATCATCCGGGCAGGTGGGTTTGTGTCAACGTCACCGTTTGCGCTGGTGGCTGTACATGCTGTCAGCAGCACGATCAACAGTGACAACCAGAATCTGTGCTTCCCGTTCATTCTCCTGATCTCCCCCGTCCCCGCCGTTTACCGCGGCACCATGGGCCCGTTCGCCATGGATCGTGAATCGAATTTACGTCCTACGTAGGCCGGATTGCGGTTTCGCAGTGGCAAGCTCCCTGCGCGCCGCTGCACTATGCCAGGCCGCGAGCAGAAGCAGGCTGATGCCCAGCAGCAGGCCGTGGGCAATGCGCAGCCACGGCGGCCCGAAGAACTGGGGCAAGTAAAGCGCGAGCAGTACAGCAACTGATATCGCTGGCAGAGCGGTCCCCTGCCCGGCACGCCTTACGGCGACGGCAAGGAGAATGCCGGCAGCAGCCATCACCAGCAGTCCCAACCCAAAAGTCGTGAGGGCGAAGGGATCGTTGCGGACCGCATCCATCAGGGCAACCCGGCTGGCAGCGTCACTCAGTTCCGCAGACACGGCGATCACATGCAGGCCGAATGATTCGGCACCGTAGAACGGCAGGACCAGGCCGGCGCCTAGCATGGCCAGGAGCGCCATGCCTCTGGCTGCGGGCTCGCCCGGGCCCTTCATAAGTACGCCCAGGACAGCTGTGGTCGCGACGGCAACACAGATGAACGCCAGTGCGCCGAACAGGTGCGATGGTATCCACCAGCCGCTCGCCGTGGCGGCAACCAGGCCGGCATCGGTTCCCGTAGCATCCTGCCAGGGCCTGGTCAGCGGGAACAGCGCAAACAGCACACCCGCCAATGCCAGCGAGACCGTCCCGATCCTCAGATAAATCCTTCTGTTCATTGTTTGCTCCTTCGCTCGCCCGGCGTGTTCAGGCAGCCTCGCCCACCCACAGCTGCACCTCGGCGACATCGCCTTCACTCAGCTCCTCGGCTCGCCTGATCGCGACCTTGACCGGCAGTATGTAGCCGCCGTCTTTGGGCCACATGGCCGTTTTCCAGTCGGTACCACCGATCCGGGCCCGTACCGGGATCATGCCCCAGCCGTATGACAGGAATCCCGAGTTCACCTTGATGATCTCGCAGATGTCTTCCGGCACGCTGATGAAGTAGAAGGGCGCGGGGCCCCGCCAGTACCAGATGTCGCCTGTGAAAGCGAATTCCATGCGGCATGTTAAACGACAGGACCCGGCAGCCTGGCGCCTTGTCCGCAGCGACACGGTGGCCCGGTGCCCGCCGGCCCTATTGTGAGGTGATGGCGCACCTGGTCTACGACGCTGATTGTGGCTTCTGCCGGCGGATCCTGACCCGCTACGGCAGGTTCCTGCGGCGCGACGTGCACCCACAGCCTCTGCAGGAGTTCAGGTCGGATGACCCCAGACTCCAGCGGCACGAACTGGAGCAGGCTATAACGCTGGTCCTTGATGACGGGCAGGCTTACTCCGGTGCCGAGGCGGTAGCCCGCGCAGTCGGTGGAGCCGCACTTGTGTACTTCGTGCCCGGTCTGCGGCAACTGGCTGATCTTACTTACGGGTGGGTGGCACAGAATCGCCACAGGCTGCCCGGCAGCTGCACGACTAAGAGCTGCAGCGCCGACTGACACTGCCCAGCGGGTACCATCATCCACAATGCAGCTGCACTCGCAAGGCAAGACCGGCACCGAACGGATCGTCGAACGCAACCGGAACCTCCTGCGGGCCCGCGACGAGATGGACCGCCGCTACGCCCTGCCACTGGACGTTCCGGCACTCGCGGCCGTCGCCGGAGTGTCGGCGGCTCATTTCAGCCGCACGTTCCGCGAGGTGTTCGGCGAGACCCCGCACCGTTACCTGCAGCGCCGCCGCGTCGAACGCGCCATGCACCTGCTGCGCGCCACGGAGACGAGCGTCACGGACGTCTGCTTCGATGTCGGCTTCGGCAGCCTGGGCACATTCAGTCGGACTTTCAAGGAGATCGTGGGCGTGTCACCTTCGGACTACCGGCTTGCAGCACTCGCGAGCCCGATCAGTGCACCGACCTGCTTCACCATGGCCTGGACCCGGCCGAGCAGTTTTGGAGAAGCGGAGCCCGCAGGCAGCACCGTAACCTCTGGGAGCAGGCGAAAGGAGCCGCAGAAATGATCAAGTCAATCAAGATCTCCAGCATCTACGTTTTCGACCAGGATGAGGCACTCGAGTTCTACGTCGGCAAGCTCGGACTCGAGGTATCTGCCGACATGAATTTCGGACCCATGCGCTGGCTGACAGTCCGGGCCCCAGGTGATGCCAGCCGCGACATTCTGCTCGAGAAGGTCGCCCCTCCAT
>CALDPK010000044.1 GCA_937911855.1 uncultured Trueperaceae bacterium
GGCGCCTTTTTCAAGTTCCACAAGCCCAAAAAACTGCTGAAGTACCTCTACGACCACATTGACCGGGATACCCTGGAGGTGGATATGATCAATTTTACCGGACCCAACTTTACCGAGGTGGACAACCGTTTGATGAGCCTGCAATTGATCAAGAACGATATGACGGACGCCGTGATGTTCGGTCCCGATGGGAACAACCTCCTTCCGGCCGCAGTGCTCTACAAAAAGAACATCCTGGCACTTCGCGGGAGTTTCAGGCCGGTGACCAAGGTGAACATGGACATGTTCGACAAGTCCTATGACATTTTTGTCAAGGAGCCCACGGTAAAGGTGGAACAGACCATAGTGGTCTTTGAGATCACCCTCTCCAATTTGAAGGCTTCCGGGGAAATCGACGAACAGGATTTTATGGACCGGGCCGAACTGTTGTGTTCCCTGGGCCATACCGTATTGATCTCCAAGTTCCAGGAGTACTACAAATTGGTGGAATACTTCAACAATTACACCAAGGCCAAGATCGGCCTGACCATGGGAGTGAACAATTTGGTGGATATTTTCGATGAGAAGTACTACCGGCATTTGAGCGGAGGAATCCTGGAGGCCTTCGGGAAACTCTTCTTCAAGGACCTGAAGGTCTACCTGTATCCCATGAAGGATCCGGATACCGGACAGATCCTCACCAGCAACAATGTCAAGGTGCACCCCCGGATGAAGGAACTCTATAAATTCTTCAAATACAATGGGAAGGTCATGGATATTGTGGACTACGACCCCGATGTGATGCACATTTTCTCACGGGATGTCCTCAAGAAGATCACCGAAGGGGTTCCCGGTTGGGAAAAGGAACTCCCGGAGGGCATTGCGGAAATGATCAAGGAAAAGCACCTCTTTACGCGCAAGGTCCTGGAGGGGAAGGAAGATTCCTGAACCGTTCCAGGGACTGCAATACTTTTTTATTGGGGTTCCAAGACCTGGGCGGCGTGATCCTTGGTTTTGACCTTGTCGATCACCCGTTCCACCACGCCATCCTTGTCGATCACAAAGGTGGTTCGATGGATGCCATTGAAGGTCCTTCCCATGAATTTCTTGGGCCCCCACACCCCAAAGGTGTTTATGACGGTATGGTCCTCATCGGCCACGAGGGGAAAGTCAAGATTGTTCTTTTTCCTGAAATTGGTCTGTCTACGCTGGCTATCGGCACTGACCCCCAAAAGTTCATAACCCTGTTTCCGCAATTCCCCGTAATGGTCCCTGAGATTGCAGACTTGGGCGGTACAACCGGGGGTACTCGCCCTGGGAAAGAAGAACACCACCAATTTCCGTCCCCGGTAATCTTTCAATCGGACGGTATTCCCATCCTGGTCCAATGCCGAAAAATCGGGCACCCTGTCCCCTACCTCCAATCTGTCCATACGTCTTGGGTCTTGAATTTTGTTCGTAATTTTACGGCCCAAAGATAAGCCTATATGACCAAACAGGAAAAGGTGGAATTCACCATAGAGACCTTGGATGAAATCTACCCCAGTATTCCCATTCCCCTGGACCATAAAGACCCCTACACCCTATTGGTGGCCGTATTGCTTTCGGCCCAAAGCACCGATGTGCGGGTGAACCAGATCACACCCCTGCTCTTCGAAAGGGCGGACAATCCCCAGGATATGATCAAGCTGTCCGTGGAGGAAATCCGGGAAATCATCCGGCCGGTGGGCCTGTCCCCCATGAAATCAAAGGGAATACACGGACTTTCCCAAATTCTGGTCGATAAGTACGGGGGGGAGGTGCCCCGGGACATCGCCCTTTTGGAAGAACTGCCGGCCGTGGGCCATAAAACGGCCAGCGTGGTGGTCTCCCAAGCCTTTGGGATACCCGCGTTCCCGGTGGACACGCACATCCACCGTCTGGCCGGACGCTGGGGCCTTTCGAGGGCGCAGAGCGTGGTCGAGACCGAGCGCGACCTGCAGGCGCTTCTCGGCGATCAGGTCGATGAAATGATTGATCGTGGAGCCGGTGCCGACGCCGACGACCATGCCGTCCTCGACGAATTCCACGGCTTTTTCGCCGGCCAGGCGTTTGGCCTGGGACATCAGCTCTTTTCCAGTCCCACCAGCAGCTTCCACTGCGCCGCGGTCACCGGCAGCACCGACAGCCGCGAGCCCTTGCGGATCAGGGCGAACTCCTCGCCCAGCGCTTCGGCATGGCCGCGGATCTCGTCCAGCGGCACCGGGCGCTTGAGCCGGCGCACGAACTTCACGTCCACCAGGTCCCAGCGCGGCTGCTCGCGAGTGGCCTTTTCGTCGTAGTACTTCGACTTCTTCTGGAACTGGGTCGGATCGGGATAGGGCGTGCTGGCCACCTCCGCGATGCCGTAGATCCCCGGGACCGCGGTGTTGGAGTGGTAGAACAGCACCCCGTCGCCTACCTGCATCTGGCGCATGAAGTTGCGCGCCTGGTAGTTGCGCACGCCGGTCCACGGCTCGGTGACCACGCGGGCCAGGTCTTCGATCGAGAAGTCGGTCGGCTCGGACTTCATCAGCCAGTAGCGCTTGCGGGTGCTCATGTCATGCGGTGACCGGGGGAAACGTGTCGGATTCGGTGCACACCGCGTCCAGCGCCACGTCCCAGGCCTCGGACGCGATCGGCGCCACCTGCTGGAACGAAAAGCCCGCCCCCACCAGGTGCGGTGGCGCCGGCTGCGTGGCGCGGAACGCGAAGCTGCGATCGTACCAGCCGCCGCCCATGCCCAGGCGGTGGCAGCGCTGGTCGAACGCGACCAGCGGCACGACCACCAGGTCCAGCTGCGCCGGTTCCAGCAGCGCGTCTTCGGGCACGTCCGGCTCCGGGATGCCGTAGCGGTTGGTAGCCAGCGGCGCGCCCGGCGACCATGGCGCGAAGCGCAGGGTGGCATCGGCGTGCAGCACCGGCAGGCAGTAGCGCAGCCCGCGCGGCAGGCGCAGCTGCCAGGCGTGCAGCGGGATCTCGCCGTCGCTGGCCCAGTAGCCGGCGACGTGTCCGCTACGCGGCGCGAACGGCAGCGCCAGCAGGCGTTCGGCCAGGGCTTCGGCCGCGGCGATGCGCGCGGGCGCGGGCAGCGCGCGCCGGCGATCGCGCATCGTGCGCCGCAGTTCTGCGCGCGAAGGGATCATTGTCGGCTGGGAGGCAGGCGCATGCGCGCCATTGTGACCGCCCGGGCGCGGTCGCGGAAGCGTCCACCGCGCAGCGCCAGGATGCGCCGCGCGACGGTCGCGAATAAGTAATCCTCCACCATGCCGATGCCTGCGAAACGACCTTGAACCCGAGGTTCAAGTGGGGACACTTCGGCTTCCTTCGGGCTTCCCGCTGCAAGGCGGACCTGCACCCCCGGACGCCGCTGCGTCCCCGAGGTCGTCATTAAGGGACAAGGCGAATGTTGCGCATGCCGTCGAACACGGCAGAGGACGGATGCAGTATAGCCCTGCGTACACGCCTGCCAAGGCCCATCGCCGATGCAGGCGGCCTGCGGTTCACGCGCCTGAACCGGAGCGCGGCGTGCTGCCGGTGGGAGGTGCGGGCGAGGCGCGCGTTCAGCGCGTGTCGATCAGCCCGTCGAGCTTGCGCTGCAGTTCCTCGAGCATGTGCGCCATGTCGCGGTCGCGCTGCTCGTTCTCCTCGCGCAGCTGCTGCAGTTCGTGGCGGCGCTGCCGGAGTTCCTTGAGGGTGCCAGCAGGCTGAGCGAAGGCCAGTCGCTCGTGCTCAGGCAGTCGGGCGTCACCGGTTACGTGGCGCTGTCGGCGGCGTACGCTGAGCCCATGAACCGCTTCACACTCACGTTCCACGCAGAAGCACCGTCCGACGTGGCGAGCGTCACAGCCGTCCAGGGGCTCGGGCTGGAGCTGATGAACATGCTGCTTACTCAGGAGTGAGGGAATGCCAACTCAATTAAAGGGTAATTATATTGACGGGTGTGAATCCATGTCCTGGAGTCCCCTTCCATGAGTGACCGCGCCGAACTTGTGCTGCGGATCGACCAGCCGGTCGCCCGCAACCGCCACATCGCCAACCTGCCTGATGAGGACCGCCGCCTGCTTGCTGCTGAGGCGGTGCAGCAGCGCGACGCCGACCTGCTGTGGGCGATCACCGCCAGTTACCTGAGCCGCAAGGGCCGCCGGGGCTCGCGGCTCAGTCCCAACACGCTCAAGCAGTACGAACGGGGCGTGCGCGAACTGCTGCTCATGTGGGCGCACGTCAACCTGCTCAGGCCCGGTGACGACGCCGCGGCCAACTACGTCGAGGACCTGCGCACCGGCCACACCGAAGCCCTGCAGAACGCCGCGCCCATCTCCCACACCGGTGCCACCGAAGTCAGGCGCGGTGGCCGCCCACGCAGCAAGGACGGCAAGTACAGCGAGGCGACCATCGCCATCAAGATCGCCGCAGGACGCCTGCTGTACTCGGCGCTCACCTGGGCCCGCGTGTTCACAGGTGAGAACCCGTTCGAAGGCGTCAGCATCGGCAAACTGCAGAGCCGCATCGAGAAGGACTTAGCCAGCGCCCATTACAGCGAACGTGAACTGCAGCTGCTCATGGAGCACGTCGAACAGGCCGGCGACGCCGACGACCGGCTGCTGCTGCTCCTGGGAGCTCACGCCGGCCTGCGTGTCAGCGAGATGCTGGCGCTGGAATGGCGCCACATCCACTGGGACCAGGGTGAACTGCTGGTCGTGGCCGGCAAGGGCGACAAGACTGCAGCCGTCGTCATGAGCCCGGCGCTGACCAGCGCGCTGCACCTGCAGTTCCAGACGCTTCGCGCCCAGAACGTCGACCCGCTGTCCCCCACCAGCCCGTTCCGGTTCGTGCTGACGGAAAGGCGCAGCGCATCCGGTCTGTACAAGCGGCTGCGCAAGCACTGCCTGGCTGCGGGCGTGCCGTTCAAGAAGGTTCACGGCCTGCGGCACACCGCCGCCACCTGGATGCTCCGCGAGACCGGGCGCATCGACCTGGTGCAGGACCATCTGCGGCACGAAACGCTCGACATGGCCCGCCATTACGCGCGCGGTGACCGCAGCGCCCTGCGGGAAGCGATCAAGAACCGTGGCTGAAGGCAGACCCGGCCTCAGGCTCGCGACGCTTTGCTACGTCCGGCATGAGGGCCGCACGCTGATGCTGCACCGCAACCGCAAGGAGAACGACTACCACGAAGGAAAGTACAACGGCCTGGGCGGCAAGCTCGAACCGGGTGAATCACCCGAACAGTGCATGAAGCGGGAGATCATGGAGGAATCAGGCCTGAATGCCATTTCCTGGCGGCTCAACGGCATGATCACCTTCCCCACCTTCGACGGCAGCAACGACTGGTACGTATTCGTGTTCACCGTCAGCGAGTTCACGGGCGAACTCATCGATTCACCCGAAGGTGAACTGCACTGGATAGCCGATGAGGATCTGCTTGACCTGAACCTGTGGGAGGGCGACAGGCTCTTCATCCCCTGGCTGACTGAACCTGGTTTCTTCTCGGCTCGCCTCGAGTATGACGGCCCGCGCCTCAAGGACCACGAAGTCAGCTGGTATTGAGCGGTATTTGTTAAGCCTTTCGCCTGAACCTGTCTGTATAATGCCAAGAAAGCGCGTCCAGCTGCACTAAATGTGCTAATGTAGGCCCTGAACTTACGCCTGACTTTTGAATCAGGTAACTAACCGGGGGAATAATATGGCAGCAGACGATTTCGGGGTTTCGTCTGGATTCAATCTTCGAACAGGCAAGCCTGAATGTGACGGCAAGACGACCACCTGCGGCAGCGCAGAAGGCAAAGACAGGCACGGCAAGCCGCTCAGGCGGCGCGTCCGGGTGCTTCCCCCTGAAAACCTTTCACCCGAAACAGTACGTGGTGCCTGCGACATCATGGATGCAGCAGCATTCCTGGTGCAGGTAGCCGGCCCGCTGGCCCGCGCCAAACTCAATGACCTCCTCTATTTCGCCCAGGCGTGGCACCTGGTGTGGGACCATGAACTTCTGTTTCCTGACACCATCCTGGCCACTGAAGACGGCGTAACCATAGGCGCAATCGAGAAACTTGCAGGCGGAGCTTTCACCGTTGAAAGCCGGCACGTGCGCAAAGGACGCGCCGAGCGGCTGAGCGAAAGCCAGAAACGCACCCTGCTCGGGATTGTCAAGTTTTACAGCGGCCGGAATCACTTCCGGCTCAGCGAACAGATCCGGCTGGAGAACCCGTGGCGTCAGGCGCGGCAGGCTGCTGCACTCGGCTCGGAGCCGGTCGTCGAGCCTGCGGCCCTGCACCGTTATTACCGCGAGTCATGATTCACTGAACAGTCAGACCCAATCATTTATCATCTGAGCAGAATGCCAGAACTGCTGTTGCTCGGTCAGGCGACCTTCCTGGAGGGCGGCGAACTACACGATCTTCCCCCCGAGGCTCCGACGTGGCTGCTGGTGATGCTCGCATGCCACGGCAGCTGGCTTGACCGCGGCGAACTGGCCGCGATGTTCTGGCCCGACGAACCCGAAACACGCGCACGGCACAACCTCAGCCAGCTGCTCTACCGAAGCCGCCGGCAACCGTGGGCGCACCTGATCGAAGCCGAACCCAGACGCATCCGCTTCACCGGTGACAGCGATGTAGCAGCTTTGCAGCGGAGTCTGGCCAGCCACGACTGGCAGGCAGCCGCAAACCTGTGGCAAGGTCCGCTGCTGGGCAGCATGAGCGGCCCCGACGTCCACACCTGGGACGAGTGGCTTGCAGCTGAACGGCAGAACCTGCTGGCCGGTTTCAAGGAAGCTGCCCGGATGTACGCCAGCGACCTCGCACGTAACGGCCGGCCCGACGAAGCGGCTGACGTCCTGCAAGCCGCCCTCCGCTTCGACCCGCTTGACGAGACGATTTTGCAGGCATATCTGACAGCTGCACTGGCGGGCGGCAGGCGACCCGAAGCGGCCAGCGTGTACCGGGAGTTCAAAAAACTGCTGAACGATGAGCTCGAACTGGAGCCGCTTCCGGAAACCGTTCAGTTTGCCACGCGGCTGCAGGAACCGGGCAGCACCGTCGGGACAGCCAGCCGCGGCCTGCGCGGCGCCCCCGCCGGCATGACGGAGCTGGTCGCCCGCGAACTTGAACTCGCGCAGATCACCGGCGAACTGCAGCACCCGGACGTGCGGCTGCTGACGGTCACCGGTCCTGGTGGAGTGGGCAAGACGAGCATCGCGCTCGCAGCCGGCAACATGCTGGCCGGCCAGTACGACCTGGCGCAGTTCGTGCAGCTGGCACCCCTCGACTCCCCTGCCCTGTTCCTGCCGGCAGTCGCAGAAGCACTGGGACTTGAACTTAGCGGGCAGCTCACTCCGGAAGCACAGCTGATCACGAGCCTCAGCGACCGCAAGGTACTGCTGGTCCTCGACAACTTCGAACACCTGTTGCCGGCTGCTGCACAGCTGGCAGCGCTCATGCAGGGCGCTTCCTCGCTGGACGTGCTGGTCACTTCACGCGAGCCGCTCGGTGTACGCGGAGAAACCGTGTTCGAACTGGGAGGCCTGGCAGTTCCGGACTCCGCGGCGGGCTCGCAGTTCGCTGATTATGGAGCCGTGCAGCTGTTCAACAAGACCGTCCGCAGGAGCTTGCCGGACGTGGACGCGCTGGCTCTGCCCCGACCGGCTGTCTTGAAGCTGCTGACCCTGCTTGGCGGACTGCCGCTGGGCATCGAACTGGCAGTCCCGTGGCTGAAACTGCTCCCGGTCAGCGAACTGACAGCTGAACTGGAACGGAACCTGGCACTGCTGCAGGCCGGTCACGGCTCAGACCTGCCGGAACGCCACCGCAGCCTCGAAGCGGCCTTCACCCACTCCTGGCAGCTGCTTGAACCTGACGAACAGAACGTGCTCGCAAGACTGGCTGTGTTCCGCGGACCGTTCAGCCGCACCGCTGCCGACCGGGTGGGCAATGCGACGCTGCTCGTGCTGCTGTCACTGCTCAGCAAGTCGCTGCTGAGACGCTCACCGGGTGGCCGCTTCGAACTCGATCCGCCAGCACGGCAGTTCGCCGCGGCCAGGCAGCAGGACGAAACCGGGTTACGCAACAGCCACGCAGCCTGGCTGGCGGAGCTGGCGCGGCGCGAAGAATGGCGGGCATTCCGCGCCGCCTGGGCACCGGGCATCGACAGCACCACGCTGGCTTGCCATGAACTGCACGCGCGCCACGCGACCGGTGCCGCTGACACGGCCTGGGATGCGAAGGTCCAGGCCCTCTGGAGCAAGGCAGGCGAGTCGTTGCCTGATGCATGCGACCCCGTGTTCGAGGCGCTGCAATCGCGTGGCAAGCTCACCACGGCCACGCGCTGGGCGCGCATGGACGCCGCGGCGATCGCCGGTTCCTCCAGTGGCGCACTGGTCGGCGGCATCTACGCCGCCGGCACCTTCGGCTTCACGACG
>CALDPK010000045.1 GCA_937911855.1 uncultured Trueperaceae bacterium
ACCAAAAGAATCCCGGAAGCTTTCAAGGCTTCCGGGATTCTTCATGTGTTCAGGGAGTGCGGAAGTTCAGGGTTTGACTTCAGTGAGCCAGTCGCTGAATTTGACGGTCTCGAGTCCCAGGTCATCGTAGAGCTGCGGAGGAATTCCGATGTCACCGACGAGGAGTTCGCCGACGTGCCCGCCAGGAGCGACACCGCGTTTCGGCAGGGCGACAGCCATGGTGTAAGTGGCTTCGACCACGGCGCCGGGCGTGCTGCCGTCATCCACGTACATGCCGGTGGGCACGTCCAGGGAGATGATGCAGCTGCCGCTCATGTTGTTGATCACGGTGATCACGTCGAGGGTGCGGCCGCGCGGCGGACCTTCCAGGTGCGTGCCGATGGCGGCGTCCACTACGCAGCTGAATTTCATTTTCGGCAGGCTGGTACGTACCCGGACGCCATCAAAGTTGTCGAGCAGGTCAAGCTGTTCGCGGGGCGTGCCCGAGTAGTTGCCGACCTCGTGGGTGGGAACGACCCATACCCGGCGGCCACGGGCGGCCAGCATCCTGGCTGCGGCAAGTCCGCCGCTGCCGTTGTTGCCGCGCCCGGCGACAACCAGCACGGGTCCGTCGCCGCCCTTTAGTTCGACCAGCCTGGCAAGGTTCCGCCCGGTGTGTTCAATCAGTACCCGCTCATCCAGGGCGTACTTGCCCGTGGCGAGCATCATGAGCTGCTGCATCTGCGCCGCACTGACTTGCGGAAACTCATCCCAGCCTTTACTAGGCAATGTCATCGCAAATCCTCCTGGGCCCGGTTCAGCTCTCGGCTCCGAAGTCGAGACTGGCGGTGCTGTAAACGTTCTGCACGTCGTCCAGATCCTCGAATGCTTCGAGCATCCGCATGACCTTGGCGCTGTCTTCCTCGTTCAGATCAACCGGCGTCTGCGGCAATTTGGTCAACTGGCTTACGGCCGGTTCGAGTCCTTTTGCCTGAAGTCCTTCCACTACAGCGTACAACTCCGTGGGCAGCGTGTAGATGGTAAGGCCTTCGTCATCGGATTCAAGATCCTCGGCACCCAGCTCGATCGCCAGGTCCTCGACGTCCTCGGGCGGGTCGTTGAGTACGATCACGCCTCGGGAATCGAACTGCCAGGCCGTTGAGCCAGACATGTTGCCGCCGTGTTTGGTGAAGACGTGCCGGATCTCGGCCGCGGTGCGGTTCCGGTTGTCCGTCAGGGCTTCGACCATGAGGGCTACGCCTGCTGGACCATAACCTTCGTAAACTGCCTCTTCGAAATCGCCGCCTTCGGCTGCCCCAAGGGCACGCTCGATGGCGCGGTCGATGGTATCGGCGGCCACCTCGTCCGTCTTCGCGGCTGACAGCGCATTCTTCAGCGCCAGGTTGGTGGTGGCGTCACCACCGCCCCCGCTGCGTACTGCAGCCTGGATGGCGCGGATGTGCTTGCTGATCGTCTTGCCGCGAGCGTTGTCGTTGGCAGCCTTCTTGCGTTTTATCTGAGACCACTTGTTGTGACCTGCCAAAATGTCCTCCCTGCCTGTTACAGGTAAGGGCCATTGTACCGCATGGGCAGGTCACCCGGACTTAAGGGGTTGGCGATTGCCTGAGTAAACCTGAGTACTCAGCGCTCAGCGAACCTCGACGTACGTCTGCAGGGCGTCATACGCATCCTGGCCGGTGATGTCCAGCGAGAGTGCGGAGTTCCAGCCGCCAGGACCGCTGCTGCCACGGTAGACGATGGCTGCTTCGTTGGTCCGGTTGGGCGTCCAGGTGGCACGGATCTGCATGAAGCCGCGTGGTTCAGCGACCGTGAATACATGCTGGGGGTCCGGGCCGCTGATCACGTTGCGGGTGGGCGAGACCCGGACGTTGCGGGCGAACACGGCGACCCTGCCGGAGCTGTCCAGGTAGGAGAGGGTCACGTAACCTGCGCGGGTGCTGCGCAGCACGAAGGAGATGTCCTCGCCCACGTTGTAGATGGCTCCGTGGCCACGGGTGGGCCGGAACTCGGTGATTACCGAATCGGCGCGGACAGGGCTTTCGAAGCGGACACGACCGTGCAGGTTGCCATCCACCGTGGTCGTCACGGTGCAGGCAGCGAGGAAGAGCACGAGTCCGAAGCCGGCAGTCAGGAATTTCAGGGTTCTGTTCATGCCCGATTATTCGCGGCGCATGGGGGCGAGAAAATGGCCTGTCACTCATTCGCCGGATGACAGGAGGACGCTCAGGAAATGTTACAATCGATGTCTGTGGCGCAAGTGACCGACAACCCGTACGTCGTCCTGGGAGTGGAGCGCAGCGCCAGCGAAACCGAAATCAAGAGCGCTTACCGCAAGCTGGCAATGCAGCACCACCCGGACCGCAATCCTGGTGACGCGCATGCTGAGGAACGCTTCAAGCAGGTGTCCGAAGCGTATGCCGTGCTGCGTGACCCGGCGTCCAGGTCCCGCTATGACCGGCACGGCAGCGCCGCGCCGCGGCCCGACTTCAACAACGTCGACTGGCAGTCGGTCTTCCGCGAGGCGGACGTCCATGTGAACTGGGAACGGCACCCGGGCGTTCCCCACACCGGCAACGGTGTTTTCGACATGCTGTTCGGCATGGTCTCAGGCATGATGCGCCGCTCGGGCCTGCTGCCGGGCGAGCACCGGGAACTGACGGCGGCAATCCCGCTCACCCTGGCCCGCGCGGGCGGAAGCACCCACGTTCACATCAAGGGGCCAAGCGTCTGCCCGGAGTGCCGCGGCTCAGGCGTGAGGGCCAACGCCCGCTGCCAGCGCTGCGGTGGAACGGGCGTGCTGCGTCAGGGCAGTGTCGTGGAACTCATCATCCCCGAAGGGGTCGGCCAGGGCCGCAAGCTGCGCATGCGCGGCGTCGGTGGACCGGGCAACCCGCCGGGAGACGCGATCGTGACGCTGGATATCCAGCTGCCCGCCAACACGAAGTTGCAGGGCAACGACATCGTGACCGAAGTGTTCGTAGCCCCGTTCGAAGCGGAGCGCGGCGTGAACCTGAACGTCCTGGGCGAGAACGTGCGCATTCCCGCCGGCACTGCAAGCGGCCAGACGGTACGACTGACCGGTTCTGGCCTGGGCGAGGGCGACATGGTGGTGACAGTCAGGCATGACATGCTTCGTGGTCTCTGGCGCTCAGTCCGGGGGCTTTTCAGCGGCAACAGAGGAGTGACACATGGCTGAGGACGAGTTCAGGGAATCAGACCGCCAGGAAGAAGGCGGAATCGACAAGGACAAGCCGCTTTACGTCATAAGTGTCGCGGCAGAGCTGGTTGACATGCACCCGCAGACCCTCAGGCTCTACGAGCGCAAAGGACTCATCGAGCCCAGTCGCAGTGCCGGCAAGACCCGACTGTACTCGCAACGTGACGTCGAGCACCTGAGGGAGATCCGCAGGCTGACCCAGGAACTGGGTGTGAACCTGGCCGGGGTCGAAGAGATCATCCGCCTGCGGCGCACACTCGACAATCTGCAGGAGAACATGGAAAACCGCATCGGCAAACTGCAGGGCACCCTGCAGGACAAGATGCGCAACTACCAGCGTCAGATCTCGGCCACTGAGGAAACAGACGGGGAAGACGGCTGAGCCGGCAGGTCCTGAAAGCCGGATGCCAGCAGCTATACTTTGCCCATGCCTCAAGCCGAACTCGACAGATACCTGCAGGACAACGCAAACCGCTTCACCGACGAACTGATTGAACTGCTCAGGCTGCCGTCGGTATCAACCGACCCGGCCCGCAAGCCTGACATGCAGGCGACCGCTGAGTTCGTACGCAACCAGTTGGACCGACTCGGCTTCAAGGCCGAGATCCGCCCGACGCCACTGCACCCGGTCGTTTACGCCGAACGAATTACCGACGCCAGCCTGCCGACACTGCTTGTTTACGGCCATTACGACGTCCAGCCACCGGAACCACTCGAGCTGTGGGAAACCGAACCGTTCGAACCGGTCGTGCGCGACGGCCAGATCTGGGCGCGCGGCGCCAGTGACGACAAAGGCCAGTTCTTCGCCCACATCAAGGGCGTGGAGGCAGCCCTCGCGAGCAACGGTGAGCTGCCGGTCAACATCAAGTTCCTAATAGAGGGCGAAGAAGAGATCGGCAGCCCCAACCTCGACGCGTACATCGAACAGCACCGTGAGGAACTGAGTGCAGACGCCGTGATAGTCAGCGACGGAGCGATGGTCGCTCCGGGCGTCCCCAGCCTGACCCGCGCCCTGCGCGGCCTGGTCTACGTCGAGGTGCGCCTGCGCACGGCAGCACGCGACCTGCACTCCGGGGCCTACGGCGGTGCCGTTCCCAACGTCATTCATGTACTCAGCCGCATGATCAGCCAGCTGCACGACGAACAGGGTCGCGTCACCGTGCCCGGTTTCTACGACGACGTCCTGGAACTAACGGACGCGGAGAAAGACGAGCTCGCCCGGGTTCCGTTCGACGGTGAGCGGTTCCTTGAACAGGTGGGCGTGAAAACCCAGGTGGGTGAGCAGGGACGCAGCGTGCTGGAGCGCATCTGGACCCGGCCGACCCTTGACGTCAACGGCATCGGCAGCGGCTTCCAGGGTGAAGGTTCCAAGACCGTCATTCCGGCAACCGCGATGGCCAAGATCTCCTGCCGGCTCGTCGCCAACCAGGACAGCAGGAAGATAATGAATGCGCTCAGTCAGCATCTGCGTGAGCTTGCTCCTGAAGGCACCGAAGTCGAGGTCATCGAACTCGGGGCCGGCCAGCCGGCCGTGACTCCCGACGGTTTTCCTGCACTGCAGGCAACGGCACGGGCCCTCGAACAGGTGTGGGGCCGCGCCCCGGTGCACGCACGCACCGGCGGCAGCATCCCGGTGGTCAACACCTTCCAGGAACTGCTCGGCGCTCCCGTAGTACTGCTGGACATGGGCCTGGAGACCGACAACCTGCACGCACCCAACGAACATTTCAGTGTCGACGGCTATCAGAAGGGCATTCACGCTGCCGCGCTGCTCTACAGCGAGTTCCGGCAGGACTGACTGCACCTGTGCGTCTGCGCTCGATCACCCTGCACGGCTTCAAGAGTTTCGGCAACCGCACTACGCTGGAACTATCGCCCCGTGTGAGCGTGATCGCCGGGCCTAACGGTTCCGGTAAGAGCAACGTGGTGGACGCCCTCCGCTGGGCGACGGGTGGCGGGCGCGCCAGTGAGTTCCGCGCGGGCGAGAAGACTGAACTGATCTTCCACGGGGCAAGCGGCAAGCGCAGCGTCGGCTATGCCGAGGTCGAAGTGGAAGTCGAGACTCCCAACGGAACTGTCTCCGTACAGCGTACGCTTAACCGGGATGGCACCGGTCGGCTGCGACTGGGCGGTCGTAACGCCAGGTTCCTGGACGTTGACGAAGCCTTGAGCGGTACCGGCCTGGGCAAGGGCAGCCTGGCGATCATCGGCCAGGGCGAGATCTCCAGTGTGCTGCTCGCCGACCCCGCCAGGCTGCTGGCCTTCGTGTCCGAAGCCGCTGGGGTCGCGCGGCTCGCCGGGCGCTTCGAACAGGCCGAAGAACGGCTCGCCCGGGCGGAAGAACACATGAGCAGGCTTGAAGACCTGCACGAGGAACTGACCCGCCACCTGGCCCGGCTTGAGGAAGAGGCTCACGAAGCGCACCGCCACCAGCAACTCAGCCGCGAGAACCTGGCACTCCAGTTCACCCTGGCCCGCCTGCGCCGCGAGAACCTTGAAGGTGAACTCGCCAGGCTTGCCGAACAGGAAACCGCACTGCAGCAATCGGTAGCGGCGCTGGCAGAAGATCGCAAGGTCCTGACCGAGGACCTTGAAGAGCGCCGCGAACAGCTGAACGCCCAGCAGGAGGCGTACCGCCAGGCGACGGCGCGCGTTGAAGCCTGGAAAGGCGAGGTGCGCCTGGCTGAGAACCGCCACGGCGCAATCGCTGACCGGCTGCGTGACGTAAGGAAGCAGTCGGGTTCGCTGCAGCAGGAGATCAACGCGCTCTCCGGCGCCATGGCACCGGAACAGCCGGAAGGTTCAGAAGAAGAGCTCAACGCCGCGCTGGAACAGGCAGCGCAACACGCAGCCAGCCTGCGGTTGAGGCGACCCGAACTCCAGGCTGAGGTGGCAGCCGCAAGAACCGCCTTGCAGGACCTGGAAACGCTCGCACGCACTCATGAACACGAGGCGGCGCGCCACCAGGAACGCCTGAACGCCGTGCGGGAACAGTACGAATCGGTGACCGCCCGGCTGGGCAGCGGCGAGGCCACCCCTGTCGACACCGCTGACGAGGCCGCCAGACTGCTCAGCCTGCGGGAACAGGCAGCTGCGCTGACTGCGCGGCAGGACGAACTGCGCCAGCAGCTGGCGGACGCCCAGGCAGAACATGCCGACGCAGCTGCCCAGGCGCGCAGCCTGCAGACCGCCCTGGCCCGGCTCCGCGCCACGATCGAAGCCCGCAGCGGCTTCGCTCAAGGACCCCGTCTGGCGCTCAAATCAGGCATGAAAGGCATCCACGGCGCCGTCGCCGACCTCCTGGAAGTGCAGGACGAACACCGGCAGGCGCTGGCCGCCGCGGAGGAAGACAGCCGATGAGCTCCGCGCCCGATCGGCAAGGCTGCAAGCTATCGGAACAGGTGTTCTTGTATGCGGCCGAGGTGCTCCCGCCGGAGGAGGCCGCGGCCGTGGAAGCGCACCTGGCGGATTGTGCCGCGTGCCGCCAGGAACTGGACAGCCTGAACCCGGTGGTCGACAGCTTTGCCGAATGGCCGGTGGACGTGCTCCGTCCGCGCGCCTCGCTTTGGGGACGAGTCGCGCATCGCATCGTGGAGGAGACCGGCCAGCCGCCGGAGGTCGCGGACCCGGAGCCCTGGGCGGAGCCGGAATGGAAAGAAGTCGCTCCGGGCATCAGTTGCAAGCTGCTCGCGACCGATACCGAGCGGCATCGCGTCAGCATGCTGGTACGTCTCGAACCGGGTACCGATTATCCGCCGCACACGCACGGCGGAGTCGAGGAGCTGCACCTCGTCAGGGGCGAGCTGTACATCAACGAGCGCAAGCTTTACCCCGGCGAATTCAGCCGCGCTGAGGCCGGCACGGTCGACACGCGCGTCTGGAGCGAGACCGGCTGCACCTGCGTGCTGATGACCTCGACCCGGGACGTTTTTCGCTGATCCGATGCGCCGGCGTTCCGCTGCCGGCCGCTGCCCGGGCGGCCGGGCACGGCAGCGCCGCCCAGCCACCAAAGTCGCTTTGACAGCAGGGGCCCCGCTCCTTATCATGCGCGCGCCATGGTCAATCCACTGCTCGAGCGCGCGCCACCGAAGGCGTTCGCGGAACGGGGCCAGATCATTGAAAAACAAGAAAAACTGGAACTGTTTCCGCGCCTTTCGGAGGTCGTCGGCAACGACCTGCGGCGGCTCGATGCGGCCCCCGCCGCATGGCGGCAGTCGCCGGTAGCGATTAGACTCGCTTTCGGCTGGGCGGATACGGAGCAGGGGCTGCCGGTCCTCGAAGGCCGGGTGATGGCCGAGGTGCCAGCGGTTTGCCAACGCTGCCTGGAGTCCTTCGATCTGAAACTCGAAACGGGCTTGAGGCTGCTCTTCAGCGGCCCTGGCCGGAGCGTTGACGAGTCGCTGGAATACGAAGTGTGGGAACTCGAGGAGCCGTTACTGCGGCCCCTGGACGTTGTCGATGAAGCACTGGTGATGGCCATGCCGCTGGTTGCCATGCACGAATCTGAAGACGACTGCGGCCCGCTGGCAGAACAGGCGAAGGCCGACAGGCAAGAGGCGCAGGTTCGCCCGTTCGCGAACCTGCGATCGCAAATGCGCGACAGGAACTGACGGCAAGGGACCGAAGTACTGTCAAGCACGATGTGACGCAAACCGTCACGTTCAACGGAGAACACAATGGCTGTACAGAAAAGTCGCAAGACCCCGGCACGCCGTGGCATGCGCCGCTCGCACGACGGGCTGAAAGGCCCGTCGCTGTCGGTCGACCCGACCTCGGGCGAAACGCACCTGCGCCACCGCGTCACGCCGGACGGTTTCTACCGCGGCAACCAGGTCATAGCGCAGCGCGACGAAGACGACGAAGAATAACCGAGCGGCTCGCCGCCGGTAGCGCGGCGTAGCCTGAGCCGGCCAGCAGGGATTCCATTGGGGGGAAAACCCGTCATAGCGCTCGACGCGATGAGCGGCGATCTCGGCGCCGAGGTCGTCGTGCGCGCTGCTATCGCCTCTCTCGAAAAGCATCCGGATTTGGAGCTCGTGCTCGTCGGTAATGACGACGAGCTGGGCGGCCTGGTGACGCGTCTTGCCGGCACCGAGCGGCGCCTGGAGATCGCGCGGTCGACGGAAATCGTCGGCATGTCCGAAGCGGCGGGGGAGGCCCTGCGCAAGAAGAAGGACTCCTCGAT
>CALDPK010000046.1 GCA_937911855.1 uncultured Trueperaceae bacterium
CGGTGGGTAACGCCGTGACGCTCGCGGTCCGAGCCCTCCGCCAGGACCGCGTCGGCTCCGATCTCTCCGCACCGCTGCGGGACGACGAGGTGGCGTGGCTCGATGCCGCCCCCGGGTGACGTCGTCGATCTCAAGGTCGCCTGCCGCAATGCGGCGCCGCAGGAAATGGGCAAACTCTTTCTGCACGCGCCCGGGGCCGGCTTCCCAGAACAGCTCGGCCAGCCGCTCTTCCGCGGACTGCCGCTCCAGTTCATTTTGAATGGGCACATCCCCGGATTCCTGCAACAGACTCCTGGCGAGCTCCAGCTCCCCGGCCACCAGCGCCGCATCAGCAGCCGCCAGCCTGGCAACGAATGACTGCTGTACCGGCAGCCGCAGGCCGCTCACGTCCCTGATCAACCCGGGAACCAGCCCCGGCTCCGTCTGGGCGACCTGCTCCAGCGCGGCAACGTAATGCGGGAAGGCAGCATCGTGCGACCCGCCTTCACGGAAATGCCTGGCGATCAGCTCTGACAGTTCGAACGGCGCCCGCGCCTCCAGCCAGGTCGCTATCCGCAGGTGCGAGAGCGGCCGGTCAGAGAACGGCACCATCCGCAACACCGCGTGCCGCAGCAGCTCACTCTGGAATCTGAACTCCACCTGACCTGCGATCCTGCTCTGCGGCAACTCCAGCAGCGCGTTGCCCGACAGCATCCGGTCCAGGGCTTCACGCGCAGCCGGGCCGCCCAGTTCCAGCAGCAGCGCCTCCCACGACCGCTCACCCGTGAGCGCCGCCAGTGACAGCAGCTGCCGCTCATCCTGATCCAGCCGGTCCAGCCGCGCCTGCAACAGCGACTCAAGCGAACCCGAGAACGACGAAGCTTCCGTGACGCTCAGCGCCCGGCCCAGCTCCAGTATGTAGGCAGGCATGCCAGCAACCTGATAGACAAGCGCCTCTGTGGCCGGCCGCATGACGGGATCCGCCACCTGGTTCAGAAGCTCGAGGCTCTCACTCATCGTCAGCGGCGGCAGCTTCAGCCATTCGCCAGAAGTTTTCCGCTCGGCTGAGCGCGTGACCCGCAGCAGCAGTACCGGCGCCTGAGTCTCGCGCAGCAGCTGCAGGAACTCCAGCAGCTCGCCGTCCAGCACCTCATGTTCCAGCGCCAGGATCAGGGCGCGTTCTTCACGCTGCGCGACGGCAGCCACCAGGTCGCGCCAGGCCAGGCTGGTCCGGTTCACCTTGCGGCGCTCGAGGCGCGTGTACGGTCTCATCTCGATGAGTCCCAGGCTCGCCATGATCTGCTGCCGCCAGCGCGGTTCATCAGCCAGGTACTCCAGCAGGAACTGCTCGATCTCGAGCCGCTGCGGCATGGAAGCAGGGTTGCCGCTACCGGCAAACAGCGCCCGGGCCAGCGCGTGCCATGACAGCGACACACCCGAGCGTTCCGCCGGCCACAGCACCCGCGCCCTGCTGCCTTCTTCGGTCTTGACGAACTCACGCAGCAGGCGGGTCTTGCCGATGCCGGTATCGCCGGCCACCCACACCTCCTGCAGCGACCGTTCACTCGCGGCTTTCCCGAGCGCCTCGTGCAGGAAGGCGAGTTCCGCTTCGCGGCCCACGAACTTCAGGTGCAGGTACGGGTCGGCTGTGGCCCGTTCCGGGTTGGAACGCAGAACGAACAGTTCGTTCACATCTGGGAAGCCTTGGAGGCTGACCGGCCCGGATGGCTCGAAGCTCATCCGGTGACGCGTTGCCTCATACGTGCCAGGTGATACCCACACCTCACCGGGTGTCGCGGCTGCCTCGACCCGGGCTGCCAGGTTGACGGCGGAGCCCATGACCGTGTACTCGCGCACCCGGCCGGAGCCGAGCTCGCCGGCGATAACGACCCCGGTCGCCACGCCCGCGCGGCCTTTCAGGTCGATGCCTTTAGCCGCACCGACGCGTTCGATGGCCCGCAGGCCGGCAGCGGCGGCGTTGACCGCGCGCTCAGCGTCGTCAGCGTACGAGCGGGGAGCTCCGAACACCGCGATCAGCCCGTCCCCGCGGAAGGCGTCAACGTGCCCGGAGAACTCCTCGATGATGCCGGCGACGGTGAGGCCCGCCAGCCACTCGCGGACGTAACGCTCGTCGAGTCCGCCGGCGCTGGCCAACTGTGAGCTGGTGCTGCCGGGACGCTCGACGAGGAGTTCGAAGAGCCCGGTCTGGCTGCCGACGCTGGTCAGTAACGCGATCGCCGCGTCGTTCATGATCCCCAGGTAGCGGTGGGCAAGCGCCTCGGCCCTGTCCTGGTCAAAGGGCGGCGCCGAGTGGGGCCGGCTCGTCGGAGGTTGCGGTTGGGTCGTGGTGGGTACGGGACTGGTCTGTGTGGACATGGTCTGTGCTTTCGGTGTGGGCGGGACCTCGGTGGCTCAGGTAGAGCGCGAGCATCAATCCGCTGCTGAGCAGGTAGAACGTGTGGAGGGCCCAGATGGGCCCCACGGGAAGGTGGTAGATGTACAGGGAGTGGACGGCATTGCCGACGTTGGCGAGCACCAGGTGCCCCAGGCTGTAAGACGACAGATCGCCGGTCCGGAGGGCCTTGAGCGCCATCGGCAGGACACTGGCGGCGAAGATCAGGGTCGATGCACTGCCTGCGATGATTGACAGCTCGGGTGACATGCCC
>CALDPK010000047.1 GCA_937911855.1 uncultured Trueperaceae bacterium
ACAGCCCGGCTACCGCGCACGGCGGCCTCGAGGGCGATCAGGCGCTGGTGGAACCGCTGCCGGCGGAGCTGACCGAGGGAGCAATGCTCCGGATCGACTCAAGCCCGTTGAGAAAGCGGGCGAATACGATCAACGGCCAGTGCCAGAGATAGAGCGAGTAGCTGATCCATCCGACGAACATCAGGGCGACGGCCAGCATGACGATGTTGCCGGACTCGGCGCGGACGGCGGCGAAGCTGGCCGGCGCGGCCATGCTGCTGCGCCTCACCGAGCTGAACAGCGCCAGGAACAGTCCCCTGCTGGCCCGCGGCCTGCACCGCGCCGGGACACTCCTCCAGGAGATCGGCGATACCGACCGGCTTGCTCCGCTCTACACGCGCGCTTTGCAACTCGCCAGGGCAGCCGGCGACTCGGTGCTCATCGCCGACATCACCCATTCCCTGGCTTTCCAGCTGGACCGCAACGGTGACCTGAGTCAGGCTGCAGCCGCTTTCGAAGAAGCGGTTGAACTGTACCGGCACGCTGACTTCAGGCCGGGCGAATCAGCCAGCCTGAACAGCCTCGCCATCATTCACGCGCGTTCGGGACGGTTTCAGAAGGCGAAAGAACTGCTCGAGGAGAGTCTGCGCCAGAAACGGGAGCTCGGCCAGACCCAGGGTGTCGCCTACGCACTCAGCAACCTGGCTCTCGTCCACCTGGAGATGGGTGACAAGGAAACGTACCGGGCACTGAGCAGTGAAAGCACCGAACTGAAACGGCAGATCGGCGACGTACCCGGAGTCATCTCAGGCGTCCTCAACGAAGCTGCTGAACTGCTTGACGAAGGCGACCACCTTGAGGCCGCCTGCATCCTCGCCCCCGTGCTTGAGGACGCCTGGCGGATCGGCAGCTCCCACCTGCTCCTGCAGATACTGCAGCTGAGCGCCGGCGCCATCGGAGCCGGCGGCGATGCGGTCAAGGCAGCGCAGCTGCTGGGCGGCGTGGAAGCGCAACGGGAACGGCACGGTTTCAGGTCATCCTTCACTGACCTGCACGAGCTGACACGAAGGCGGATACAGGACGACCTCGGTGCGAACGGCCTGCACAGACAGCTCGCGGCCGGTGCGGGTTTCACGCTGGAACAGCTGGTCGGGCTCGCCCGCCCGGCCACTCACCACCTGCAGTTGCGGCGCGAACAGCTGCCATACGGCGCCTGAGACGCGGCTTTCGCGATTGGCGGCCGCACGCCGGATGATACAGTTGCCTCATCTTGCCCTGATTTTTGTCACCTGAGACCGTGGAGGTTGCCCCGTGAGATTGTCCGTAACCACAGTTGCCCTGTCTGTCATCCTGCTGCTGGCGGCCTGCGGCCCCAGTCAGCGCGAGCAGGACCTTGAAGCCGAAGTCAGCAACCTGCAGGGTCAGGTCAGCGGACTCACCACCGACCTGACCGAACGCGACGCGCAGGAGAACGAACTGCGGGCATCGCTCGAGGACCAGGCCCGGCAGGTAGCGGAACTGTCCGCCCAGCTTGAAGAGCTGGCCGAAGGTGACGCCAGCCGCAGCGCCGAACTCGATGAAGCCCGTGCCAATCTCGCTGACCGCGACGAACAGATAACCGACCTGCAGCAGCAGCTCGCGGAAAGTCTGGATGAGAACCAGTCCCTGCAGCTGCTGGCTGATGAGCTCGACGAGCTCGCCCGGACTGTGGAAGATCTGCAGGAGCAACTCGCTGCGGCCGAACAGCAGGCTGCAGAAGCCGAAGAGCAGCGAGCCTTGGCGGAGCAGCAGGCGGCCGCAGCCGGAGAAGAACTGGCCCTGCAGATCGAGGCGGCGAACACGGAACGCGAGCAGCTTGAGGAGCAGCTCGCAGAAGCCGAGGCAGCCGCGCTTGAGCAGTCAGGTACCCCTGAGGCAGACGCTGAACTGGAGGAGCTGCGCACCGCCAATGCTGATTTGCAGGCGCAACTCGCTGAGCTGACGGCCCAGCTGGTTGCCGGCGGCGGTCAGGACGCAGAAGCAACCCTGGTCCTGGCCGAAGAAGTCGAGAACCTCGAAATGCAGCTGGCCGAGCGTGACGAACAGATTCAGGCGGCAGAAACCCAGCTGGCCGAGCGCGATGAACAGGTGCAGGCGGCAGAAGCGCAGGCGGCCGAGCAGGCCGGACTGCTCAGCTCACTGGAAGCCGAACTGGCAGAAACCGAAGCTGAACTGGCTGCCTCGCAGCAGGAACTTGAGGAACTGCAGGCCACGCTGGCCGAGGGCGAATCAGCGCTGGGTGAACGGTCCGGTCAGATCGAAGAGCTCGAGGCGGAATTGAGCGAAGTTCGTGCGGAACAGGAGCGCCTGGTCGGCGAGCTGACGGACGCTGCCGCCAGCCAGGAATCGCTCGCTGCCGAGCTTGAAGAACTGCAGGCGGAACGTGAAGAACTGACTGCTCAGCTTGCTGCAGCCGGTGCGGAGACCGAAGAGCTGGCTGCACGCCGGGACGAGCTGGAAGCTGACCTTGAAACCGTGCAGTCTGCACTCACGGAAGCTGAAGCGGCAACGGCAGCCGCGCGCCAAGAACTGGAGCAGGTTCAGCAGGACCACGCCGATGCGATGGGCGACCTGACCTCGCAGATCGAGGAGCTCCAGGCTGAAAGAGCCGAGCAGGAGGACACCCTCGCTTCGCTGCGAGCGGAACTGGATGAACGTGAGGCGGCCCTTGCGGCGGCTGAAGCAGAGCGGACGGACCTGCGCGGCCAGATCGCCGAAGCGTCTGCCCGGGCGATAGCGCTGGAACGCGAAGCGCAGGGACTGCGTGCAGAACTGTCAGACCTGGAGGGCGACGTAGCGGAGCTGACCGCGGAGCGTGATGACCTGCAGGAGCAGAACCTTACCCTGGAGGATGAAGTTGCTGCCGCCCGGGCCGAGGCGAGCGAGCTCAGTGACGCCTACGACTCCCTGCGGCTCATGTCCGAGCAGCTCAGCAGCGAACAGCTGCAGGAGATGGAAGGGCTGCGCGTGGAGCTCGAGACTGCCCAGGGTGAACTGGCCCGCCTGACCGGGGCGCGCGGACTGTACACCGTGCAGCCCGGCGATTCGCTGTCATCGATAAGTGCGTACTTCTACCGTGACGGCAACCGCTGGCCGGACGTGCTGGAAGCCAACTCGCAGGTGGTCGGTGACGACGCGAACCTGATCTACAGCGGGATGATCCTCATCCTGCCGCAATGACTTCTGCAGCGATGCGGCGGCCCAGCAGCGCGCCCATCACGTTGCCGGTTCCGTTGTAACCACCCAGGGCCCACACACCGGGCCTGACCTGGCCGAAGTACGGGAGAACTGAATCCCGGTAACCCACCGTTGCAGCCCAGCGGTGGGTTACTTCTGCCTTGATGCCCAGCTGCTCACGCAGAAAGCCGGTCAGATGCGACTGGACTTTGTCGCCCGGAACCGGCTCGGCCGACCATTCTCCGGGTCCACCCCGGTCGCGGAAACCGCCCAGCAGTATTCGGCCGTCCTCCAGCTGCTGCCAGTACTCGAAACCGCTCCGGCGGTAGACGGGCCTGGGGAACCTCTGCGATACCGGTTCCGTGGCGAGCATCTGCAGGCGCAGCGGCCGCACGTCACCCTCAAGCTCAGGCAGCACCTTCCCGAGGCTGCCGTCGACTGCCACGATGACGCTCCGCGCGCTCACCGAGCCTTCCGGCGTTCCGACTGATCCGTCAGCATGCACTGTCGCGGGACTGTGCACGAACAGTCTGGCACCCTGCGCCGTCGCGCGGCGGGCCAGTTCGCGTACGCGCGCCAGGGGGTTGAAGACGGCGTCGTCCGGGAACAGCAGGCCGTCTCCCTCAGGGCCCGACCAGCGCCGGGCCGGAAGGCCGTGCGCCTGCATTACGTCCAGCTGCTGCTCACAGTCCGCCAGTTCGGCTGCGTCATCAGCTATCCTCAGCGACCCCGTACGGCGTACGATGTGAGGTGTTTCGTCAAGCATGCGGCTTATCTCGTCCTGGGTTGCCCGGTACCAGCCAAGGGCTTCAGTTTCGCCCAGCTGCGCTACCGCTTCGTGATGGGAGGCAGCGGTACCAGCCAGCAGCAGGCCGCCGTTCCGCCCGGCCGCGCCGCCAGCGACTTCCCCAGCATCCACGCCGATCACGTCGAGCCCTGCCTCCAGCAGGCGCAGGATCGCAGCCATGCCGCTGCCGCCCAGACCGATGACGCATACGTCCGCTGCAAGGTCGCCGCGCAGCCGGGGCAGTGGCTCGGGTTCGGGAAGCCCGGCGGCCCATGCCGGCACGTTCGCAGTTGCAGTCTTAGGTACTGTCATGCCGTCAGCTGAAGAACTTCTGTTCCAGCATCACGTTGAGCGTGTTGCAGATGGGCAGGTGCAGCTCCTGGATGAAGGTGGTGTTCACCCTGGGCACCCTGATCAGGCAGTCGGCCTGCGCGGCCAGCTGGTCGGTCTCGCGGCCGGACAGCACTATCCGGTTCAGCCCCAGGCTGCCAGCCACCCGCAACGCTGCCAGCAGGTTGGCAGTGGCAGCACCGTCATCAAGGACGACGAGGGTGTCGCCATTGCGGCCGTAGGCGTACACCTGCTGCGCGAATACCATCTCGCCGTCCGTGTCACCTGCGATGCCGCTCAGCAGGCCGGCTGGACTGGTCAGCGCCACCGCCGGCAGCGCGCCGTGCAGGCGGGACGCGAGTTCACTGCCACTCACTCCGTGATCTGCTTCCAGTTTCTGTGTCAGTTCGGCAGGCACGCCGCGGGGGCGTTCAACGTCCCGCAGCAGACCCGTCACGAACTGCTCGGCGGTGAAACCGCTGGCCCCGTTGCCGGCTGCCAGCACCATGCCGCCACCGCTGAAAGTCTTCTCGAGAAGTTCGAAGGCTCGTTCTATGTCGTTGCGGCAGACCGTGAGATCGCGGTAGCGGTTCACGAGCCTGTCCACTTCGGGGTAGTTCATGTGATCCCCTGTTCCAGGTTCAGTTCCGGCTGCTCACCGGTCCTGCTGATGCTGAAGACGCTGCTGACACCGCGGTCACTGGTTATGCCCCACATCGCGTCGGCAACCCTGAAGGTAGTTTTCTGGTGGCTGATGAGCAGGAACTGTGTGCCGCGGGTGGCCAGGCGTTCAACGAAGGCGCTGAAACGGCTGATGTTGGCCTCGTCAAGCGGAGCGTCAACCTCGTCCAGCACGGCTATCGGCAGTCCCTGGTTGCCTGCTCCATCCATGAGTGCGAACAGGAAGGCAAGCGCTCCCATCGTCCGCTCGCCGACCGACAGCAGGTTCAGCTGAGTGGTGCGTTTGCCGGGCGGCTGGAGGCTGATGGCCAGGCCCGTGGGGCGGCCGTCCTCCCTGACCGTCTCGATCCCGGCGGCCGCTTCGCCTCCGAACAGCTCCCGGGCGTGCAGCACGAACGATTCCCGGACCGCTTCGATAGCAGCCTCGTTGCGGCTGGTAACTTCCGCGTCGACTTCCGCCAGGCTGCTGCGCAGCTCGGCGGCCGCTGTCTCGGCGTCCAGCAGATCCGCGGCGAGCGAGTGGGCGCGCAGGCGCTCCTGTTCGAGCTCCACTGCTGCGCGGTGGTTGATCGGTCCGAGTGACTCCAGCTCCTGGCTGACCTCCTGCAGGCGCGCCCGCAGGCTGCGTTCGGAGCCTTCCAGGTACTCGAGGCCGGGCGGGAAACGGTCTGCTTCTTCCGCTGCAGCCTGCAGCATCGTCTCGCGGCGCGCCTGGGTCAGCCTGATCCTGTCCAGCTGCTCCTGTTCGGCAGCCAGTTCGATGCCGGTGTTCTCGAGGCGCTGGCTGGCGGTCCTCAGCTGCTGGCGCGCTTCCTCAAGACCGTTCTCCAGTCCGGCCAGATCGACTGGCGGGCTGGCTTTGAGTTCGCTCAGCACCCGGTCGCTGGCCAGCAACTGCGCCTCAAGGTCAGCGCCTTCAGCAGCCAGTACTGCGCTGCGCTGCTTCATGTCCGCAAGCCGGGCGGCATCCTGCTCGAAGCGGCCCCTGGCGGCCTGCCAGCTGCGCATGCGCTCCTGCCACAGGTTCAGGTCGGCTCGCGCCGCCTGCTCGGCGGAAGCCGCGCCGGCCAGCTGCTCGTCAAGCTGCTCGAGTGCGCTGGCTGCCATCTCGGCCTCGTGCCGGGCTGTTTCGAGCCGGTCAGGGTCGACGGCAGCGGGCAGTTCCAGCCGGGCCAGGTCTTCAAGCTCGCGTTGAAGTTGCTCACTCAGCGAGCTGAGTTCCGCGCGCAGGTGTTCACGGACCGCTGCTTGTTCGCGCCGCTGCGCCGCCGCTGCCGAAGCCTGCTCCAGGTTCTCCTGGGCGGATTCCAGCTCGGCGC
>CALDPK010000048.1 GCA_937911855.1 uncultured Trueperaceae bacterium
CCAGCGATGAACAGCGGCAGCTTGACCGGCACACCTTCGCGACGGTGACGTACGGCATAGACAGCCAGCCCAAACACGATCAGCCCGAGGGTACCGGCGGCGTAGCGATGAATCATCTCAGGCCAGCCTTTGGCGACATCCACCGGTGAGTCCGGGAAACGGGCGTTGGCGATGGCAATACTGGATTCGCTTTGGGGCACGGTGAGGAAACCGTAGCAGCCAGGCCAGTCCGGGCAGCCAAGACCCGCATCCACCAGCCGGGTCCACGCCCCCAGCATCACCACCACCACGGTGAACAGGGCCGCGACCAGCGCCCAGCGGGCCATAATCTGGCGGGGGCCTTGCTTAATACCTTGCTGAACGGCTAATTCCTGTTGTTGTGACACAGTCCGTTTCCTTTGCCGGTACTAACCGATTTTGGACAGTTTCATCAGATGCTTGAGGTCTTCAAGCATCCCCTTGCCGTTATGACGATCGTCGTAGTACATCATTACATTGCCGAACGGGTCCACCACCAGGATGGAGACATCCGACCGGAGCAGGGCCTGCTCGCTGCGCAGTTTCGAGAAGTACTCGAGGTGCTGGTCGGGCTTGCGGCGGATGCCTGCCGTGTCGATCAGCGTGAAGCTGCGGCCCCCGTAGTGGAAAGCCACGTCGATCGAATCGCGGGTGGTACCGGGTATGTCGGCAACAATCACGCGTTCGTCGCCCACCATGGCGTTGAGCAGGCTGGATTTGCCGACGTTGGGCCGGCCGATTATGGCGATCGCCAGGTCGTGCTCGTCAGCCATGTCCTGCGCGTCGACGAGCCGCTCGCCGATCTCTTCCATCAGCTCGGCAGTTCCGACCGCGTGCTCGGCAGCAGTGGGGAAGGGCTCGCCGAAGCCGAGGCCGAACAGTTCATAGAACTCCGGTGATTCCAGGTGGCGTTCGTCGTCGATCTTGGTGGCGATGAGGATGGTCTCGCGGTTCAGCTGCCTGAGCCAGCTGGCAACCTCGTAATCGGCGTCGGTGGCGCCTTCGCGGCCGTCAGCGCAGAAGAGCACCAGGTCGCTGGTCCGCAGCGCCTCGGCGACCTTGGCGTGGATGGACTTCTCCCACTCGTCACCGGACCAGAGTCCTCCGGTATCAAGCAGCAGGAAGCGTTTGCCGTCCGGGGTTTCCAGGCGGGCGGATTTCACGTCACGGGTAACGCCGGCCTCGTCCGCAACGATCGCTTCGCGCCGCCCGACGAGCCGGTTGAACAGGCTGGATTTTCCGACATTCGGCCGGCCAACGATTGCTACGGTATACATCATTCCTCCTGCACGGACAGGCTGTGGCCGGTCCGTACCTTGGCGCCGTTGGCCCAGTCACGGGCCGGCAGGCGCTTCTTGCCGGGTGACTGCAGCTCGCTCAGCAGCAGCGCGCCTTCTGCGCAGGCCACGAGCAGGCCGTCTGCACCCACGTGCAGCACTTCACCGGGCTTTCCGGAAACCCCGGCTTCGGGGCTCATCCCGTGAACCTTGACGTCTGCGCCAAGGAACGGGAAGAAACTGCCGGGCCACGCTTTCACCCCACGATACCGGTTGTAGCCGGAAAGAGCGGTCTGCGAGAAGTCGATTCTGCCGTCGGCGCGCTCGAGCATCGGTGCGTGCGTGGCGAGTGCCTCGTCCTGCGGCTCGCTGGGCAGCCTGCCCTCTGCAAGAAGTGCGAGTGCTTCGCTGATCGCCTCTGCGCCCAGAACGCTCAGTCTGGTGAACAGGTCTGGCGCGGTCTCGTCCGGGCCGATCTCAGTCCTGCGGGTGAGCCGGACCGGGCCGGTGTCGACGCCCGTCTCGGTCTGCATGACGGATATGCCCGTTTCAGTGTCACCTGCGATGAGCGCCCACTGGATAGGCGCTGCGCCGCGCCAGCGGGGCAGCAGGCTGCCGTGCACGTTCAGGATTCCCTCGCGCGGTGCAGCAAGGACGCTGGCGGGCAGGATCTTGCCGTAGGCGGCAGTGACTGCCACGTCCAGGTCGAGTGACCTGAGCCAGTCCAGGAATTCCGGGTTGCCGCGGACGCGTGCGGGCTGCTCGACCTTCAGGCCGAGCTCAAGGGCGCGCGCCGCGAGTGGCGGCTGCACCAGCCTCAGCCCGCGGCCCACCGGTTTGGCGGGCTGCGTGATCACCGCCACCACGTCAGTGGTTTCGACGAGTGCTTCAAGCACCGGGACGGCGAAGGCGGGCGTACCGAAAAGGACTGTTCTCATGGTCATTCCTCCTGGGCGAGTTCCGTAAGCCGGAGGACCGCACGCGGCTGGCCGCTGGGGGCCACGCCCTCGGGCAGGGCGAGTTCCACCGGCACGGTGTAGCTGCCGGCTTCAGCGGGGATCGACTGTTCACTGATCGTTCCGCTGACGGACTCCAGGCCGGCAAGCAGCGACGGGGGGCCGGTGATCACCTGTTCGATGGTTTCCAGCCGCGTACTCACGTTGAAACCAGCCACTGCCGGCGGCACGAAATCGATCGTCACGGTGGCTTGCGCCAGTATCGGGATCTCGGTGACGGTCACGGTCACTTCTGAAGGCTGCACGCTTACGTTGGTCACAGGCTGGCCGTTCAGGTCGGCGGCGAAACCGGCGTTGGTGCGCTCGCCGGCGCTGGCGCGCACCGGCACGAGCACCCGGGTGACCCGCGACACGGTCGGGTCCACGCCGCTCACTGTCGCGAAGGGTGGCTCTACCGTCACTTCAACCCGGACGTCGCCGTTCAGCGGGCCGATGATGACGGGTTCGACCGGTACCGATTCCTCCTGAAGCGCCTGCACCGTCCCGATCACGCTGCCCGGGGAGACGTCGATGAGTTCCACTCCCTGGGGGATCATCACGTTTATCGGTTCCTCGAACTCGCCGGTTTCACCCGACAGGTCGATGATCGCGCCCAGGCTCTGGTCGGGGATGCGTTCGATGAGGACGCTGGGCCCGCGGAAGGTGAGGATGGCTGTTTCCGGCACCCCGCTGGCGACGCTGCCGCTGCTCAGGCCCTGGATGTCCAGCGGCACGATCCTGCTGGCCTGGGTGACGGGCGTATCACCGACGGTGGCGAACCACCAGACGAGCAGTGCAGCGAACAGTGACAGCAGCTTGGCGGGCCAGGCGTTGAAGAAGAAAGCCTTGATGCGGGACCGGTTCTGCGGGCTCACGCGTACGCCTCCTTGAGGGCCACGAGCACGTCCGAGGGAGCGACGTCGCTGCGTATCTCGCCGTGCTGCGCCAGGCTGACGGTGCCGCGTTCCTCACTGATTATGAGCACCAGCGCGTCACTTACCTCAGCCAGTCCCAGCCCCGCGCGGTGGCGGGTGCCGTGCTTGACGCTCCAGCCTTCCTGGCGGTCCGAGAGGGGAAAGATCGCGCCCGCGTGGGTGATCACGTCGTCGTTCACGATGACGGCCCCATCGTGCAGCGGGCCGGCTGAAGCGAATATCGTCTGCAGCAGGGCGCTCGATACCGGCGAGTTGATCTCGGTGCCGTTGGCGCCGTATTCGGCAAGGGGTGTGCGGCCCTGGATCGCGATGAGAGCGCCACGCCGCTGTGAAGCCAGGTCGCGCACGGCAGCCATGATCTCCTGAACCGGGTCCTGGCCGCTGCCCTTGAGTATCCGGCCGCGTCCCACCCGTTCAAGGGCGGCCCGCAGTTCCGGCTGGAACACGATGACCAGGGCAATGAAGCCGACGGGGGCGACGCGGTCGAACATCCACTGCGTCGCCTGCAGGCCCACCTGGGTGGCGATGAACCAGACGAGCAGGAGCAGGCCCAGGCCACGCACGACGTTCCAGGCGCGCGAGTTTACTAGCAGGTTGTAAGTCTGGTACAGGAAGAACGCGATTATCAGTATGTCAAGCAGGTCAGAAAATCTGAACGTGTTAAAGAACCACAAGTCTGGCGCCTCCGGCCGGCCTGCCGCGGGTGGCGCGGGACACCCCTTCAGCCGCTCTGAAGTGCTATTCTAGCACGCTATGAATACCGTTGACCTGCCCACCATGAAACAAAGGCTCGAGACCCTACGGGGGTATCTTTGACATCGCTGGCAAAAGCTCCCGGCTTGAGGAGCTCGACCCGGTAATAAACGATCCGCAGCTGTGGAACGACCCTGACAAGGCCCGCAAGGTCAATCAGGAGAGCGCCCGTCTCAGGCGCGTAGTCGATGGTTTCGGCCGGCTGACGAATGACATCAGCGGTCTCGAGGAACTTTACGAGATGGCTGAAGACCAGGAAGACCTGGCTGATCTGGAACAGGAAGCGGTCCGCCTTGAAAGCGATCTGGAAGACCTGTACCGGGAAACCCTGCTGTCCGGCGATCACGTCGACCGGAACGCGATCATCACAATCAAACCCGGCGCTGGCGGCACCGAAAGTTCCGACTGGGCCGGCATGCTCATGCGCATGTACCGCCGCTTCGCGGAACGCAACGGCTACAAGGTCGAGTTCGTCGACCTCGAAAGCAACGAGAACGCGCCCAACGCCATCGATTACGCGCAGTTCATCGTGCGTGGCGAACGCGCGTTCGGGTTCCTGAGCGCCGAAGGTGGCGTGCACCGCCTCGTGCGGGTCTCGCCGTTCGACTCGCAGAGCCGCCGGCACACCAGCTTCAGCTCCATAGAAGTGATGCCGGAGATCGACGACGACATCCACATCGATATCGACCCGTCCGACCTGCGCGTCGACGTGTTCCGCTCGTCCGGCCCCGGTGGCCAGTCGGTCAACACGACTGACTCGGCAGTGCGCGTCGTCTGGCGCGGCGGCACTCCCGATGAGATCATCGTCACCTGTCAGGACGGCAAATCGCAGATCAAGAACCGCGAGAAAGCCATGACCGTTCTGAAGAGCCGCCTGTGGGAACGCGAAGAGAGCATGCGCCTCGAGGAACAGCTCAAGGCGCGCGGCGAACAGAAAGCCAACGAGTGGGGTTCCCAGATCCGCTCGTACGTGCTGGACAAGCAGTACGTGAAGGACCACCGCAACGGCTACACGAGGCACGACCCGGACGAGGTGCTCGACGGCGACATCATGGACCTGATCTGGCACGGACTTGAGTGGCAGGCGGGCAACCGGTCGGCTGACGACGGCCAGGACTGAGCGGGATGCGGATACTGGCGGTCGCGGACAGCGTGTCGCCAGTCATCCACTCCGAGAACTTCCCCGGCAACCTGCCTGACTTCGACCTGGTCGTGAGTGCCGGGGACATGCCCGGCCATGTGCTCGAGTACATGGCGGACAGGCTGAAGATCCCGCCGGTGTTCGTTGCCGGCAACCACGCGCTTGAGCAGGTAACCGATCTTGACGACCCGAACAGGGAACTCCGCCGGGACCCTGGCGGCTGCATAAACGCCCACGGGCGCATCGTCTACGAGAACGGCCTGATCATCGCCGGCCTGGAAGGCAGCGTCCGTTACCGGGACGGTCCGTACCAGTACAGTGAACGCGAGTTCGCCCGCATGGCCCGGGCTCTCACCCCACGCCTGCTGTGGAACCGGCGCCGCTACGGCCGCGCGCTCGACATCCTGCTCACCCACGCGCCACCGACCGGACCGCATGCCGGCAGCGATTCACCGCACCGCGGCATCCCCGCCTTCGAACGGTTCTGCCGGATCTGGCGTCCCAGACTGCACATACACGGTCACGTCCACCTGCTTGGTGCCAACGCCCGGCGTGAGTACCTGACGCCTGAAGGCGTCAGGGTCATAAACGCTTTCGAATTCGCGCTGATAGACCTTTAGTCAGCCACGCTGGCGGTCGTTCCGGCGACCTCGAGGACGGTGTCAGCCGTCAGGTCCAGCCGCAGTACGGCCAGCGCCGTCCACGTTCCCGCTTCGTCCCGTACTGCGGTGCCGAGCTTGCCGACGAGCCTGCCGTCAGCCTTGATGTCGCGGTCGCCGTCCGGTTGCTGCGCCAGGCTGAGCCGCCGCAGGCCGCGCCGCATCGTGCCGCGTGCCTCTATGCGCGCCATGATCTCCTGGCCCAGGTAGCAGCCCTTGCGGTAGGAGATGAGCGAGGTGAGGCCGGCCTCTTGTGGCAACACGCCGTCCCCGCCCTCGCCGCCCGCGCTGGGCACGCCGGCAACGACCCGCGCGGCGTCGAGCTGCTCGACTCCGACCTCGACGGCGCCGGCCGCCAACAGGACGGCCACCAGCGCGTCAGCCAGCTCGTCACTACCTTCGTCGGCCAGCCGCACCAGGTCGGGGACGTCGCCGCGGATCGGGGCCCGCAGCACCAGCCGGCGGCTCTCGAGACGGACCGGCAGCGCGTCGCGGGCGCGGCGCGCAGAAATGCGGGCGGCCGCCGCGGCCACGGTACGGGCGGCGTCCGCCGGCGTCTGCACGTGGCGCTCGCGTGGCGCCGGCACGAAGTCACTGTCCTCGATCTTCTTCATCAGGCGATCCTCAGGGCCGCATCCGGCAGCCGCGTCCGCTGTTCCGTCCAGACGACGACCTCGCCATCGCGCAGGGCGCGATAACGCACACCGCGGGCCGATAGCTGCCGCGTTGCCCGCTCCGCCGCCGCCGTTTCGGGATGCGGCGAGCGGTAATGCGGCACGATTGTGAAATCGATGAGGCCGAGGCCGTCCCAGACCGGATCCGGGTCGTATCCCGGCGGCACCGCATGCGGATCATCGATGGTGTCGATACCGGCCAGGCTGGGGCCGGCAACCACGGCACCGGCAGAGTAGCCGCCATAGACGATCTCGTCGCGGTCGAGCAGGTCGACGATGAGCGTATCGAAGCCGGAGCGCTGCATGGCCCGCCGCAGCACGAAGGCGTTGCCGCCGGTCACCCAGATCAGGTCGAAACCCGCCAGCTGCGCTGCGAGACGCGCCGGCTGGCCGAAATAGTCGCGCAGGTCGAGGTCGCTGGCGGCGATGCCGAGCCCGGCCAGCTCGGTAGCCGGGTCGTGCTGCTCGTGCCGGCGCTCGCGCTCCGCCGGGTCCAGATGGTCTCGAGCATTCTCGATGACCGCGGCCCGCTTGCCGCTGCCCAACAGGGCGAGCAGCGCGCCGCCCCGATCGCCAAGCCGATACGAAGAAAGATAAAGTCTCATTTCAACCGCCCTCACAGCGAAAAAGACAAAAGGGGAACCGGACGACCGGCTCCCCTTCGGAACTTCTGCTTGGCGGGTGGTCTGCCTTGCCGGGGAGCTGGTCTCCGGCAGGGGTGACGTACCTTGCCGGGCTATTCTGCGGCTTCTGCTGCCGGGTTCACCGACACGTATACCTTGGCGTTGGCTCGGGTCTTGAAGCTGACCTTGCCGTCGACGAGGGCGTAGATCGTGTGGTCGACGCCGATGCCGACACCGGTGCCGGGATGCCATTTGGTGCCGCGCTGGCGGATGATGATGTTGCCCGGGATCACGGCTTCGCCGCCGAACTTCTTGACGCCGAGGCGGCGGCCAGCGGTGTCACGACCATTGCGGGACGAGCCGCCTGCTTTCTTGTGTGCCATCTTTGCGTCTCCTTATTCTTTGTCGGCCTTGGGCGCGGCCTTCTTGGCGGCCGGCTTCCTGGCAGCTTCGGCGTTCTGGTCGGCCTTGGCGCGCGGCGGCTTGCCGGCCACCAGTTCCTTGGCCTGGGCGACCCAGTCCTCGCGCGCGATGCGGCCCTTGAAGTCGAGCTTCTCGTCGAACTCGACGACGTCGGCCTTCTTCCAGCCGGCGATCTGCTTGAGGCTGGTGACGCCGGCGTCGTGCAACTTCTTCTCCAGCGCCGGGCCGACGCCGCCGATCAACTTCAGATCGTCGACGAACTCGGGCGCGGCGGCTTCGCTCTTGCTCGCCGGCTTCTTGGCGGCGGGCTTCTTGGCGGCAAGCGACCTGCCCACTCGCGGTGCCCCGTGCGTCCGTCTCGAGAACGGCTGCATACAGCACTCCGGGCTTTCTGATGTCCAAAGCGAAAATATCCGGGCGCGCTTGAGTACCGATCTCGAGCAGATCAGCGAAGCCACGTGTGATTAGTAATAAGGTGCGCGCTCCCTGACGCTCCAATAAAGCGTTTGTCGCCAGTGTCGTTCCCATGCGGATCTCGCATGGCGGAATCGGGTGGTCGTCCTCCAGCTCTAGCAGCTGCCGGATCGCAGCCAATGGAGCATCATCGGAGGATAAGACTTTCATCAGCCTTTGCGTTCCGTCGGAACGGACGGCAAGGCAATCGGTGAAAGTTCCTCCGCGGTCTATGAAAAACTGCCAGAAGCCCAGATCGGAAGAGCACACGTCTGAACTCCAGTCACAACGTGATATCTCGTATG
>CALDPK010000049.1 GCA_937911855.1 uncultured Trueperaceae bacterium
TCGACCGCGGTCGGCCTGGCCTGGGCTTTCCAGCTGGCATGATCCCCCGCACCGAAACTTCAATCGGCGCCGTCGGCCTCGAGCGGACCGTCCTGTCCATCGGCAACTTCGACGGCGTGCACGCAGGCCACCGTGCCCTGCTCACCCGCATGCGCGCCCTGGCTGACGAACTGCAGCTGCCCGCTGTGGCGATCAGCTTCTTCCCCACCTCACGCATGGTGTTCACAGGTGCCGGCTACCTGAGCAGCGCCAGGGAGAAAGCCATCCTCCTGGGCGAGTTCGCTCCGGAGGCTGTGGTGCTGATCCCGTTCAGCCGGGAGTACGCGCAGACGGACCCACAGGTGTTCCTGGATGAACTCAGGCAGCTGGGGCCGGCAGCGGTGACCGTCGGGGTGGACTTCCGCTTCGGCCGGGACCGCCAGGGCACCCTGAACGACATCAGCCTGGTGACCGGCAAACTCGAAGTGTTCGGCCTGGTTGAATCACCTGACGGGTCGGTAATCAGTTCCAGCCGGATCCGTGACCTGCTGGCAGCAGGCGATGTGGCGGCAGCCAACGAACTGCTGGGCGCTCCTTACCTGGCGCTGGGTGAGGTCGTAAGGGGCGATCAGCGCGGCCGGACCATCGGCTTCCCCACAGCGAACCTGGCCGTGCCCGAAGGCAAGGTGCTGCCGCACGGCGTGTTCGCGGTCACTGCTGCAGTGGGAGGCCGCAGCTACGGCGGGATGGCCAACGTGGGACCCAGGCCCAGCTTCCCTGACGGCACGCCAGCACTCGAAGTGAACCTGTTCGACTTCAGCGGCGACCTGTACGGGCAGGAGCTGGCAGTTCGCTTCATGGCCCGCATCCGCGGGCAGCAGAAATTCGCATCACTCGACGAACTGAAGAACCGCCTGGCTGAAGACGAGCGGGTGGCACGCCAACAGCTGAAAGAAGGGGGAGCGGCATGATCATCTACGGACGCAACGCCGTGCGTGAAGCGCTGGCCCAGGGGCAGGTAACCCGCCTGCTGCTGGCGAGAGGAATCGGCGAAGGCATCGAGAAGGAATTCAGCAGGCTGGCACGGCAGGCCGGCATCACGGTCGACCTGGTGCCGCGCATCGAGATGGACCAGCTGGTCAGGACCACCAGCCACCAGGGTGTGGCCGCCGAACTGCCGGAACTGGCCTACAGCGACCCTGACGCGCCCCGCAGGCTTGCGGAGAGCCGCGGCGAACAGCTGTTCCTGGTGCTGCTGGACCAGATCCAGGACACGCACAACTACGGCGCCATCATCCGCAGCGCCGAGGTGCTCGGCGCGCACGGCGTGGTGACGGAGGAACGCAGGTCTGCCCCGCTGACGCCGATCGTCGCCAAGACCTCAGCGGGAGCAGCCAGTCACCTGCCGCTCGTGCAGGTGAAGAACCTGCCACGCTACATGGACGAACTGAAAGAATCCGGCGTGTGGCTGTACGCCACCGACGCCGAAGCGGGAGTCAGTCCGCAGCAGCTGGACTGGCAGCGGGACGTCGCGATCGTCATCGGCTCCGAAGGAACCGGCATGCGGCGCCTGGTGCGCGAGAAGTGCGACGCCTTCGTCAGCATCCCCACGGGCGGCAAGGTCGGTTCGCTCAACGCGTCAGTAGCAGCCGGCATCGTACTGTACGCGGGCCTGGCAGAACGGCGTAAGCAGTAAGCGCAGCAGCGCGCCCGCGTTGTGGTAATATTCCTCTTTGGCAGCCTGGGCCGGCACCTCATCTATTAACTGGTCCGCTCTGGGTGATGCCCGAAGGGAATCTCGCACTATGTCTTTAACAGTAGAACAGAAGCAGGAAATCATCGAGAAGTACTCGCGCGGCACCGGTGACACCGGCTCCACGGCAGTCCAGGTTGCCCTCCTCAGCGGCCGCATCACTTACCTGAGTGAGCACCTCAAGGAGCACAAGAAGGACCACCACAGCCGCCGCGGGCTGCTCATGCTGGTCGGCAAACGCCGCCGCCTTCTCTCCTATCTCGAGAAGAACGATTTCGAACAGTACAAGGAACTGATCGCGAGCCTCGGCCTGCGCCGCTGATCTTGCAGCAGCCGCAAGCCAGTTTCAACCAGTTACCTGTGATGCGAGGCAGCTTTGCCTCGCATCCTCACTATTGGCTGGTCAAAGCGGCGTTATTGTGGAAACAGGCATGAGCCCGGCACGTGACAGCAGCTGCCGGATGTACCAAAAATCAGTAACAGGCGGGGCTGCAGCTGCAGCCACTGCTGAAAGGAAGAAAAAGTGAACATACCCGAAGGAAAGCGCTTCAGCACCATGCTGGGCGGCCGGGAGCTGTCACTGGAAACCGGCAAGTACGCCAAACAGGTTTCCGGCAGCGTCCTGGTGCGCTACGGCGAAACGGTGGTGCTCGTCACCGCCCACATGAACGACGAGAAGAGCCCCATGGACTTCCTGCCGCTCACGGTCGAGTACGAGGAGCGCCACTACGCGATCGGCAAGATTCCCGGCAGCTTCATGCGCCGCGAAGGCCGTCCCGGCAACCAGGCGACACTCAACGCCCGCATAACCGACCGGCAGATCCGCCCGCTCTTCCCCAAGGGCCTCCGCAACGAAGTGCAGGTGATGATCACCGTGCTGTCCGCTGACCAGGAGAACGATCCCGCGCTGCCGGCAGCGATCGGTGCATCCGCCGCACTGTCAATAAGTGACATCCCCTGGGACGGCCCCATCGCCTGCGGCGGTGTCGGCCAGGTGAACGGCGAGTTCGTCCTGAACCCGACCTTCCAGCAGCTGGAGGAGTCGGACCTGGAACTGACCGTCGCCTGCAGCCAGGACGCCGTACTCATGGTCGAAGCAAGCGCCAGCGAACTGCCCGAAGACCGCATGGTCGAAGCGATCGTCTACGCCCAGCAGGAACTGGCCCCCGTCATCGAGCTGATCAAGGAGATGCGCGAGCAGATCGGTCAGCCCAAGAAGGGCTTCGAACCGGCAGCCGACGTGAGTGACGAACTCAGCACCCAGGTCGCCGAGCTGGCCCGCGAGGCCGGCCTGGCCCGCGCCCTCGTGACCGGCGGCAAGTTCGAACGCGCCACCGCCACCAAAGAACTGCGCCAGACCATCATCGACAGGCTGGTCACCGATCCCGAAGCGCCCGAAGCCGCAGAGCTGACCTCGCAGATCAAGAGCGCCTTCCGCAAGGCCGAAGCTGCCGAGATGCGCCGCATGGTCCTTGAAGAGAACAAGCGCAGCGACGGACGCCGCAGCGACGAGATCCGCCCCATCTGGATCGAGACCGGCGTGCTGCCGCGCGCCCACGGTTCAGCGGTGTTCACCCGCGGTGAAACCCAGGTGCTCGGCGTCGCCACTCTCGGAACCGGCCGCGACAACCGCCTCGTGGACGACCTCGGGCTCGAGGACTCAGAAGAGTTCATGCTGCACTACAACTTCCCGCCCTACTCGACCGGTGAGGTCAAGCGTCTGCGCGGCGTGAGCCGCCGCGAACTGGGCCACGGCAACCTGGCCCGGCGCGCCCTGGTGGGCCAGCTGCCCACGAAGGACGACTTCCCGTACGTGATCAGGGTCGTTGCCGAAACACTCGAATCGAACGGCAGCTCGAGCATGGCGAGCGTCTGCGCCGGTTCACTGGCTCTCATGGACGCTGGCGTGCCAATGCGCAAGCCTGTTGCGGGCATCGCGATGGGCCTCGTCATGGAAGGCGACCGTTACAGCATCCTGTCCGACATCCTGGGCAGCGAGGACGCGCTCGGTGACATGGACTTCAAGGTCACCGGCACCCGCGACGGCGTGACCGCCCTGCAGATGGACATCAAGATCTCGGGCATCGACGCTGACATCATGCGCGCCGCCCTGGCCCAGGCCAGCGCAGGCCGCAAGCACATCCTGAACGAGATGGCAGGCACGCTCGACGCACCACGTGACCTCAGCAACCGCGCACCGCGCATCATCACCACGCAGGTGCCGACCGACAAGATCGGTTCGGTCATCGGGCCCGGAGGCAAGAACATCCGCGAACTCGAGGCGCTCGGCGCCACCATCGAGATCGAGGAAACGGGCCTCATCAAGATCTACTCTGAAGACGCTGCAGCTGCAGACGAAGTAAAGAGCCGCATCGAAAGCATGACCCAGACGGCTGAAGTCGGCAAGATCTACGACGGCACCGTCGCCAAGATCATGGACTTCGGCGCGTTCATCACGCTGTTCCCCGGCACTGACGGCCTGCTGCACATCAGCCAGATCGCCGAGGAGCGCGTGGAGAACGTCAGTGACTTCCTCAAGGAAGGCGACAAGATCGAAGTCAAGGTCAACAGCATCGATGACCGCGGCAAGATCGACCTGCTGCGTCCCGAGCTTGAAGGCAAGCTGCCGCCGCGCCGCAACGACCGTGGCCCACGCCCCGGCGGACCCGGCGGCCCACGCGGCGGCGGTCGCGACCGTGACCGCGGACCACGCGGACCCCGCTGATTTCTGACTCAGGGGGCCGGCTTCAACCAGCATCGGCCCCCTCGCACAATTTACTGGCACGGAACCCGGAACACGCCCGCGAAAGGGACGCCGGGTCCGTCGTAATTACAACTGGAGAATGATGGCAAAACAAGAAGATCGCAAACTGCAAATCATCGCACTCGGTGGGATGGGCGAAATCGGCAAGAACATGTTCGCCTTCCAGTACGAAGACGAGATTCTGCTCATCGACGGCGGACTCGCCTTCCCTGACGCCGACATGCTCGGCGTCGACATCCTCGTACCCAAGATCGACTGGGTCGTGGAGAACGCCAGCAAGATCAAGGGCTGGGTACTGACCCACGGCCACGAAGACCACATCGGCGGCCTCCCATACATGCTCAAGCTGCTCCCGAAGATCCCGATGTACGGCGCCCGCCTGACACTGGGGCTGCTGCGCGGCAAGTTCGAGGAGTTCAAACTCCGTGAAAGCGACGTTGACCTGCGCGAGGTGTCGACCGACGCCCGCATCAAGATCAGCCGCTACTTCACGGTTGACTTCTTCCGGATGACGCACTCGATCCCCGACAACTCAGGCCTCATCGTGCACACGCCGATCGGCCGGGTAGTCCACTCGGGCGACTTCAAACTCGATTACCACCCCGCTGACGGCAAGACCAGCCACCTGCACAAGCTCGCCCAGGCTGGCGTCGACGGCGTGCTGGCCCTCATCAGTGACTCCACCAACGCTGAACGACCGGGCCTGACGCCCAGTGAACGTGACGTGATGGAAGCGGTCGAATCGATCGTGGCGCGTGCTCCCGGCCGCGTCATCGTGACGACCTTCAGCTCGCACGTGCACCGCCTGCAGAACTTCGTGCGGCTTGCCGACAAGTACGGCCGGCGCGTGATCATGGAAGGCCGCTCGATGATCAAGGCGGCCACCATCGCGCAGGACCTGGGTTACCTGGAAACCAAGAAGCCGTTCCTGACGAGCGACGACGTGGGCAACCTGCCTGATGACAAGGTGCTGTTCCTGTGCACCGGCTCGCAGGGTCAGCCGATGGCTGCACTGTCGCGCCTGGCCGGCGGCACTCACCGCAAGATCGAACTGACCCCGGGTGACACCGTCATCCTGAGCAGCAACCCGATCCCCGGCAACGAAGAAGCCGTGGGCCGCGTGATCAACCAGCTGTACGAGCGTCAGGTTCACGTCTTCTACCCACCGAAGTACAAGGTGCATGCCTCAGGTCACGCCAGCCAGGAAGAACTTAAGCTGATCCTGGACCTGACCAGGCCGCGTTTCTTCATCCCCTGGCACGGCGAGGCCCGCCACCAGATCAACCACAAGCGCCTTGCCGAGAGCATGAGCACTCCGCCGCAGAAGATCATGATCCCTCAGAACGGTGACGTGCTGGAACTCAGCAAGGACGACATGGTCATCTCCGGTCAGGTCGAAGCGGGCGTCGTGTTCATCGACAGCATGGGCAAGAACAGCGACGAGGTGACCGAACCGGTCATCCGCGACCGCCAGATGCTCAGCGAAGAAGGCGTGGTCGTCATCGTCGCAGTGGCCAGCAAGTCACCAAGCGTCGAAGTGGTGCTGCGTGGCATGGCAGCCGACCGCAAGGTCAGCGATGAGATCAAGAAAATCGTCATGGAGAACGTCAAGAGAGGCGTGCGGGAAAAGAAGCGTCTAAACGACATCCGTGATGACGTCTTCTATCCGGTGCGGCGTTACCTGCGCAAGGCAACGGGCCGCAACCCGCTGATCGTGCCGACCATACTCGAGAACTGATTTTCTGTTCAGGTAATGAAGCTGTCCGGGACGTGATCCGTTCCGGACAGCTTCTTATTGATGGTCTGTTGACCTCAGGGGACGCGGGCTTTCAGGGCAGTGCGGCTCAGCAGCGTCCTGACGAGCAGGTACAGGCCGCCGGCTGCCAGCAGCAGCGCGATGGCACGTGCCAGCTGGCTCCAGTCGCCCAGGTCCAGGCCGATGAACTGCACCAGTTCCGGGTCATCCAGAAAAGCTGACACGAGGCCGAACGGCAGGCCGGCCGTGAACAGCAGCAGGAACGAAGCAAGCCAGGCGTTGAGCGCCTGATAGCTCCAGCCGACCAGCAGGCCTGATGTTGCCAGCATGATGCCGCGCAGGAATATTTCCAGGCCCAGCAGGGCTGGCGCACCGCGCTCCTGCAGGAAGCCTGAGTTCATGAATCCCTGTTCCCAGCCCACCTGGCGGTACCACCAGCCTTCAGCGAGGAAACCGAGGAAAGCGTACAGCCCGAAGACGGCCGCTGCTGATGCCAGCACGATTGCGGCCGCGGCGGCGAAGCGCCTGCGGCTCACGCCGGCCGCTACGTACGGGCGCAGGTACTCGCCAACGAAGTAGATCGCGATCCCGAACAGGAACCAGCCTCCCAGCTGGGGCATGATGACTGCCCACATGCTGAACGGCAACTCTGCCCCGAACGCGTGCGCCCGGGGGTACGCGATGACGGCTACCAGGCTGACCATCGCCAGCGTCCACACCACTGTCTGGATCAGGTCGCGTGCGAGCGGGCGGATGATGTCCTTCAGTGGAGCCGGCACAGGATTCACGCCCGCACCCCGGTGTCCTGCGGCTGGCCGGTCAGGCTGGCGTAAAGGTCCTGGAGGCTCAGCCGCTCAAGCTGCAGTCCGCTCTCGGCTGCTCGCGCCCGATCGCTGTCGCTCAGCGGGCCGTCGATGCTGATGGCGGTGTAGACGCCCAGGTTCTGTTCACTCAGGATGGTGCGGCCGTGGCTGAACTGAAGGACCTGCTGGCGCGGCCCGATCACCCGTGCGCCTCTGGTGCCCAGGTCGTCGATGCTGCCTTCCAGCAGCACCTTGCCCTTGTGGAGTATCAGGGCGTTCTCGAGCAGCCGCTCTGCTTCCTCGAGGAAGTGGCTGGAGATGATGACGGTGCGGGGTTCACGGATCTGTTCGGCAAGCAGTGCGTCGTAGAAGGTGTATCGGCTGGGAACGTCCATACCCAGGTACACCTCGTCGAAGATAGTGAGCGGCGCGCGGGTGGCCAGACCGATCACCGCGGCTACTGCCGACCGCTGGCCGCGCGAAAGTGAGTCGACTTTCTTCCTTGGAGGCAGCTCGAACCGCTCCAGCAGCTGTCCGGCCAGTTCCTGGTCCCAGTTGCTGCGCAGGTCGCGCTGCATGGCCAGGTTCGCCCTGACTGAACTGGACGTGACCAGGTCGCCGCCTTCGCGGACCAGGCAGATCCGTGCCGTGACGTCCTCGTTCTCGTAAGGTTGTCTGCCGTCTATCAGCACCTGTCCGTTGGACGGCTGACGGAAGCCCGCGATCGCAGCGAGCAGCGTGCTCTTGCCGGCGGCGTTGCGGCCGATCAGTCCGGTGATGGTACCGGGGCTGAATGCGGTGGTCACCTGATCAAGTGCGAGCGCTGTTCCGTAACGCACGGACAGGCCCTTCAGTTCCACTTCTGGTGCCGTCATGTCAGTCCTCCTGCCTGTCGCTGAGCCAGACAGCGACGTACTCACTGACTGCCGAGCCTTTGATGCCAATCTGCCGGCCAGCCTCGAGGGCTGGTCTGAGTACCGCGTCGAAGTACTCCTGGCGGTGAGTCGAGAGGAGTTTCTCCTGCGCCCCTTCGGCTACGAACATGCCGATGCCGCGTTTCTTGTAGAGGAGTCCTTCCTGGGTGAGTTCCGCGAACGCTCTGGCGACGGTCGCGGGGTTGATGCGCAGTGTCTGGGCGTATTGCGTCGTTGACATGACCTGTTCCTCTTCAGCCAGGTGGCCCTCGATGATCTGCTGGCGGATCTGGTCCGCCAGTTGCCGGAAGATTGGCCTGCTGTCATCGAGCTTCATCGGTCACCTCGGCGCATTGGTTCATTACTTGACTAATGAACCACATAGCCTGGCTTCCTGTCAAGTGGTCTCCCGCTGCAGTCTCCGCAAGCCCGCTCCTTGACGGTAACGGCGTAAATTGGGTAAGCTTGCTGAGCTTTGCACCTCATCGGGGTGTAGCGCAGCCTGGTAGCGCACTTGACTGGGGGTCAAGGGGTCGTCAGTTCAAATCTGGCCACCCCGACCATAGGGCAAAGCGAATCCCGCACTGGATCATTCCGGTGCGGGACTTTTTATGGCCCCTGCCCTGCGCCCCCACATCCACGCTTCTGTAAACTGAATGCAAATTCACCGCTCGCTGTATCCACTGCAGGAGGCTGCTCATGACGACGAAAGCACAGTTCAGGAAAGCCGCCCTGGGGCTCCCGGAAGTCGACCAAGGGCCAGGACCCCTGCCGGTCTTCGCGGTACGGGGCACGGTTTTCGCTGCACTGGCCGACGGGAACCAGGCCGAGCTGCGCCTGCCTGACACCGACCTGGCCGAAGCGCTGGAGCGCTATCCGACTGCCAGCCGGTCCGGACCGCAGTCGCTCCGAGTGCCGCTCGCAGACATAGGCGGCATGCAGCTGAACTCGCTCGTCTACCGCGCCTGGCTACAGCACGCCCCGGCAGACCTGGCCGAGGCCGCCAAAGCAGCGAAAGCAGTGCACGATGAAGACCACAGCCTGCCCGCAGGCATCGGTCGTCCGGCTACCCGCGCGCTTCTGCTGGCGGGAATGAAGACGCTCGAGGACGTAGCCGGTCGCGGCGAGGAAGAACTGCTGGCCCTGCACGGTGTTGGTCCCCGGGCGGTCCGGCTGCTCAGAGAGGCGCTGGCCGCACGCAGCCTCACCTTCCGCGAACGGAATCTGGGCACATGAAAAGGGGCGACCCGTAAGCCGCCCCTCTGAAGTTGTGGACCGTGGTTTTCAGTCTTCCCAGCGTTCCCGGGAGATGTCTTCCCCCGGCTCAGGCGGCCGGTAATCGCCGTCAGCCTCAGTTTCGGCCACCCCCATCATTGGGTTCAGGTGCAGCTGGTGCATCATCGCGTCCTGCCGCGTGTCGAGGCCCATGCCTTCTACGGCTGCCTCGTTCTTGGCGAGCGCCCCGATGACGCTCTTGAACTGCTCTTCGAGGTTGTCGAGTGACGTGGCTGTAAGCTGCGGAACCGCACGTTCGACTACTTCGCCCACCCAGCGGCCCTCTTCAAGCTCTTGGGCGCGGAGTGTATGGCCGGAAAATTCAATTACTTCGGTTCTTGGCATCTCAGTACCCCCTCAGCCTGAAGGGTAGTGTGCGGTGCCAGCCATCACTGCGCCCCAGCCCACAGCTGCGTACATGGGAACACTCATGATGGTGAGCTGGCGTCGTTTATGATTGCCGGCAGTGCAGAAGCAGGACGAACAACAGGAACTGCTTGACGTGCTGGACGAGTCGGGGTCACCGACCGGCGAGCGCAAGGCCCGCAGCCTGGTGCACCGCGACGGCGACTGGCACCGGTCGATCCACATCTGGGTGGTGAATAAAGAGGGTCTGGTGCTGTTCCAACGTCGGGCGCCAGGCAAACTCATCGAAGCCGGCAAGATCGACGTGAGCGTTGGTGGTCACTTCGGCGCAGGCGAGGGCCTCCGCGACGTAATGCGTGAGGTAGATGAAGAACTGGGTTTCCTGCCCTCTGTGCAGGAACTGACCCGGTTGGACAACCGCAAGACCGAACGCTTCTACGACGACGCCATCGACCGCGAGTTTCAGGACGTGTACGTCCTCAGACGCGACGCTCCGCTGAGCTCGTACCAGCTCGACTGCTCTGAAGTGACTGTCGTATACGAACTGCCCATCGCAGGAGCCATAGAACTGTTCCGTGACGGCACTCCCCTGGCAGCAGCAGGCTGGGACTGTCAGGGCCGGGTGAACAACGCGCTTCTGCACGACGGCGACTTGATCGAGCGGGCGCGCTCCGAGACCATTAACGTTCTCGGGCTGCTGCAGGACTGGTTCATCGCCAGCCAGCAGCCCGGCAGCTGAGCCGGGCGGGCCGGCAACAAAAAGGGGCGCGGTCGCCTCCCGGCCTGCCGCGCCCCCTTGATCAGTGAGTGACTTTAATCGTCTTCCAGCTCATCGTCCATGTCGTCATCGAAATCTTCATCGAACTCGTCACGGTCGACGAACTCGCCGTCGTTGTTCTGCTGATCGTTGGGAAAGTTCCCGTTCCGGCCCGAGCCGGGGTTCTGCTTGTCGTAATGCTCGGACCTGTCCTGTGGCGGATGCTTGTCCGGCCCGTCCTTGCGGTACTGATCCTGGCTGTTGCCCATCCGTTTCACCCCCAGCCTGAATTAGGCATCATGTCGGCTGCATGAACCGCAGGCCAGGGCACACAGGTTCCGGCGGGTGTCACAGTTCGTAAGTCTTGTTCTCTCCAGTGTCTTCGTGTTTGCCGGTCACGGCTGTCCTGACCATGCTGAAAAGCTGCCTGACTTTGCTCGACGGTGAATCCCACATCTCGGCAGATGAAGGATCAACTTCCAGCAGCACCAGGTTCGGATCGTCGACACCGTCCGGGAAGAACGCCTTGTTCACCGGGTTCCACAGATCCCTGATCTTCGCCCGGTCATCAACCAGACGTGCCGTTCCGGTGACCGAAACGTACAGGCTGTCGTCAGGAGCGGCGTATGCGAGGTTCACCTGGTCGCTGTGCCGGATGTTGTTCGCCTTGTCGGAATCCTTGGCGGTGAAAAACCAGATGCCGCCTGTAAAGTCGGTTTCCTGGGTGTACATGGGTCGCGACTGCAGCTCCCCGGATGCATTGCGCGTGGTGAGCATCGCGACGCGCACGTCCTGCACTTTCTCCCATAACTCAGCGAGAGTCTTATTGCGATCGTTCATTCAGGCCTCCAGACTGGCATGTCACCGGGAAGTCAGTGACGGTTTACGCTGCGCGTAGCCGGTGCCGGCCGTGAAGAGATCGTCAGCAGCTCATATATGCCGGCGAGCGCCACCAGGATGTAGATGATGCGGGACACGATGTTTACCTCACCGAATTGCAGGCCTACGATCGCCGCTACCAGATCGAACTGGAACAGCCCGATGAGACCCCAGTTGAGCGCACCCACGATCACGAGAATGCGGCTTATAAGACTTAATGTGCTCATGTACACCAATCCTTCCGTATTCGTCGTGCCCTGAGTTTTGGACCCAACGCCTGATTTTGACCATCAGATAGGGCATGTTGATACATCAGGACCCCAGAATTTGTAGCGCTGGCCACAAATGATCATGGCCCAGAGACATGGCAGGCGGGGTGCGCTCAGACCAGCGCACCCCTCAGCCGGAGGACACGCAGTTCAGCTCAGTTCTTTTTCTTCTTGTCCTGATCGCCGTCGCGTTTCGGTTCGGGTCCAGCTTTCTGGCCTTTGCCCTGATCCTTATTCTGTTGCGGCGACTTCTTGTCCTGTCGTTTGTCAGGCATGAGTTCACCTCCCAGCATCATTTAGCAGCTGCAGCAGGTGCACCACAGCAGCGCAGAGTACAGAGCGCGGCTGCAGCTGGCCCCGGTGTCACGGCCAATTGAACAGCGAGCGGGTAGTTTCAGGCCGAACCATTTCTGAATAGGGGTATGAATATGGGTACAAGTAAAATCTCCACCTCTTCCGAAGTGGAGAAAGACCGTCCAGGATTGGTGCACCGGGCAGGATTCGAACCTGCGACCTTGGGCTTAGGAGTCCCCTGCTCTATCCAGCTGAGCTACCGGTGCATGCGCCGCGAGCAGCGTCAGCCATTGTAGCGCCTGCGGCCCTCCGGCAACAACCGTTTGCGACTCATGCGGCTCAGGGCGTTGCGGGAGAAAATGGCCTGGTGAAACGCTTCCTGCTCTTACTGCTCATGACGCTGCTGGCCACCGCCGGCGCCCAGGAACTCCGGGTCGGAGTGATCCTGCCGCTCACTGGCGAACACGGTGCCGAGTATCAACAGGTGCTCACCGGCGTGCGGCGCAGCATCAACCTGCAGTCGAGCCCGGTGCTGAGGAACGTCGAGCTGATCGCGCGTGACGACGGGGGAAGTCCCGCCAGGGCTGCCACGCTGCTGAGGGAGCTCGTTTCGGACGATGACGTGCACGTGGTCGTGTGCTGCGCGGACGACCGGACGGCTGCAGCGGTGCGGACCGTTGCCGAGGAGATGCAGGTGCTCACGCTCAGCCTGGCCGCCACGCCCGACCTGGCACCGAACGGCATGATGCAGACACTAGAACCGGATCCACTGACCAGCATGCGGGCCGTAACGCTCGGGGCCAGAAGGCACGAAGGGGATCTGGCGCTGCTGACGACCGAGGACGACTGGGGTGACGTCGTAACTGAGGCTTTCCGGGCAGGTGCGCTCGAAGCAGGCCTGCCGGTCATGCGGGTCGTTCAGTTCCGCGCGGGCAGCTCCCCGCTTACTCCGGAAGCGCTGCTCGCTGCTACCAGCCAGGCGGAAGCGATAGTCGTCTGGGCGAACGAAAATGATTCCCGTGAAGCCGTGCGCTCGCTGCGCGCACGCGGCTGGCGGGGACCGGTCATCCTGGATTACCTGCGGGCGGCAAGCCTGGCGAGCACAGCGGGGCTGGGGGAACTGGAATTCGCGGTGCCACCGGCACTCGTAACCGGTGGCCTGCCCGCCTCGAGCTTCAACCAGCAGGCGGTCAGCGCCTGGCGAGTTGCGTCCGGCGCGGCACTCGCAGGCGGCAGCACCAGCCTGCAGAGTGCGCTTCTGTACGACGCACTGCAGCTGGCACTCGCTTCTTACGAGCAGGCGCTCGTTTACGGGGCGAACCTGTCGCTCAACAGCTCCCAGGTGCGCTCAGCGCTGCATGACGGCCTCGTCGGCAGCGGAACGAGCGCCCTGGCAGCTGGCAGTTACCGCTACACGTCCACGAGCGCTTCGCTGGCCCAGCCGGCAGGTCTCGTGTACGCTTCAGGCCGCAACGGCCGCTTCGCCAGCCTCAGCCGCTGAGGGACAGCAGGCCGGGCTTTCATACGGTTGTCAGCGGGTGCCCACGATACACTGACCCCAATGACCGACGACCATTCCAACCTCACTGAAGAGTTCAGCTCGCTGGAGGGCCTCCTGTCGGACCCTGCGGTGCTGGGAGACCAGCAACGCTACCGGTCCCTCATGCAGCGCTACAGCGAACTGCGGCCCATCGTGGCCGCCAGCCAGGAACTCAGCGCGATCCGGGCGCAGCTTGACGACGTCCGGCAGTTGCTGGACGATCCCGAGCTGGCGGACGTGGCCCGCGAGGAACTGCAGTCACTGCAGGCCCGTGAACTCGAACTCGAAAGCGAGCGGCAGCGGCTGCTGCTGCCCCGCGACCCGTACGACGACAAGAACGTTATCGTCGAGATCCGCGCCGCAGCCGGTGGCGATGAAGCGTCGCTGTTCGCAGCAGAACTGCTCGACATGTACTTCAGGTTCGCCGCCAGCCTGAACTACAAGACCGACATCCTGGACTCCCACCCCACCGAAGTGGGCGGCCTCACCAAGGTGTCGTTCGAGATCCGCGGTTCAGGAGCGTACAGCAAATTCAAGTACGAGTCAGGCGTACACCGCGTCCAGCGCGTGCCGGAAACGGAAAGCCAGGGGCGCATCCACACGAGTACCGTCACTGTGGCCGTGCTGCCCGAAGCTGACGACGTGGACGTCAACCTCTCGCCGGCAGACTACCGGGTCGACGTTTACCGTTCGTCCGGTCCCGGCGGGCAGTCGGTGAACACTACCGACTCGGCAGTGCGCGTGACTTACAAGCCCGGCACTGACGAGGAGATCATCGTCACCTGCCAGGACGGCAAGTCGCAGATCAAGAACAAGGAGAAGGCACTCACCGTCCTGCGGGCCCGCTTGCTGGAGCGCGAACGTGAGAAGGCTGCCGCCGAACAGCGGGAAGCCCGCCTGGTGCAGATCGGCAGTGGTCAGCGCTCCGAGAAGATCCGCACCTACAACTTCCCCCAGTCCCGCATCACTGACCACCGGATCGGTTACACGACCCGCAACCTGACCCAGGTAATGCAGGGCGACCTGCACGAACTTACCGAGGCGCTGACCAAGGCACAGGAGCAGGACCTGCTGGCGGAAAGCGGACAGACGAGGGAAGAGAACGGTGAGCCGTCGTGAGTTTGTCGTTGCCGCAGCCATACTGCTCGACTCCCAGGGTCGGGTACTGCTTGTGGGCAACGACTGGCAAGGCTTCGGCAACGTCCGCTACACGTTACCTGGCGGCGTTGTCGAGAGGGGCGAAACGACACTTGACGCCCTGACGCGCGAGGTGGCCGAAGAAACCGGGCTGGTGGTGACCGGGATTGAACACCTTGCTTACGCGGTGCACGTGGAGGACGTCAGGCGCAACGACCGGGCCGTGTCGTTCGCATTCCTGGCCGAGTACGACGGCCTGCTCAACCCGCGCGACCCCGACGGCTTCATCGTGGAAGCCCGCTTCTTCCCCGTCGATGAAGTCCAGCAGATAATTCCCATAGCCCCGCTGCGCGAACCGCTCGTGACATACCTCAAAGATCGCCAGCACGGGCGCTTCTGGGCCTTCGCCGGCTGGGACGGACGCGGAGCGCGTCACGTCGGCTGATTCAGTCAGGCACAGAAAAAGGCCCGGCAGCCAAAACGCTCCCGGGTCTTTAACGTTAAGTGAAGCTCAGCCGAGGTTCTCGATGAGCGCGTCGCCGAACGCTGAGCAGCTGAGCAGCTCGGCGTCATCCATCAGGCGGTGGAAGTCGTAGGTCACGCGCTTCTGCGAGATCGTCCTGGAAACTGCCGCCAGGATCATGTCGGCCGCTTCGGTCCAGCCCATGTGCCGCAGCATCATCTCGCCTGAGAGGATGACCGAGGACGGGTTGACCTTGTCCTGACCGGCGTACTTCGGTGCGGTGCCGTGGGTCGCTTCGAACACGGCGTGACCGGTGTCGTAGTTGATGTTGGCGCCAGGGGCGATGCCGATGCCGCCGACCTGGGCTGCGAGGGCGTCGCTCAGGTAATCACCGTTTAAGTTCAGGGTGGCGATGACACCGTACTCGGCAGGGCGAGTGAGGATCTGCTGCAGCATGGCGTCAGCGATGACGTCCTTGATGACGATCTCGCTGCCGGTGCGCGGGTTCTTCATCGTGAGCCACGGCCCGCCGTCCAGCTCGGTTGCGCCGAACTCCTTCTTCGCCAGGGCGTAACCCCAGTCGCGGAAAGCACCCTCGGTGAACTTCATGATGTTGTCCTTGTGCACCAGGGTCACGGAATCGCGGTCGTTGTCGATTGCGTAGCGGATGGCAGCCCGCACGAGCCGCTCGGTTCCCTCGACCGACACGGGTTTGATGCCGATTCCGGAGGTTTCGGGGAAGCGGACCTTGTCATAGGATGCCGGGAACTGTTCTTTGAGCAGGGCAAGGAAAGCCTTGGCGTCGTCGGAACCGTGCTCGAACTCGATGCCGGCGTAGATATCCTCGGTGTTCTCGCGGAAGATGACCATGTCGACCTGCTCGGGCTGTTTCACGGGGCTGGGCACGCCTTCGAAGTATTGGACCGGCCGCAGGCACGCGTACAGGTCGAGTTTCTGGCGCAGCGCCACGTTGATGGAGCGGATGCCGCCACCGACGGGCGTTGTCAGTGGTCCCTTGATGCCTACGTGGTAGTGCTCGAGCGCTTCCACGGTCTCGTCTGGCAGCCAGATGGTTTCGTTGTAAACCTCGTTAGCCTTGTCGCCCGCGAACACTTCCATCCAGGCGATCCTTTTGCTGCCCGAGTAAGCGCGTTCTACTGCCGCGTCGAGGACGCGTTTTGAAGCACGCCAGATGTCGGGGCCGGTGCCGTCACCCTCGATGAACGCCACGATCGGCCGGTCGCTCACCTGCAGTTTGCCGTCCTGGAATGTGATCCTGTCGCCTTCTGGAACCTTGATGTTGCTGAAAGTCATGATGCTCCGTTCAGACCGCTACTGGCGGCTCATTATTGTGTCCCTGATGGTACCACGCTGCAGATGGGCGCTCAGAACTCGTCGCGCGGCTGAGCCCTGCCTTCGCGCACACCCGGAGCATGCGGCTCCACGTGGACGGTACTGATCAGGTTGGGCAGCAGCCGCGAAAGCCTGTCCTCGAGCTCACGCACGACCGCATGCGCGCGCTCTACGGTCATGTCCGGAGCCAGGAAGACGTCGACTTCGATGAACCGCGCCGACCCGCCCCTTCTGGACCGCAGCCGGTGGTATCCAAGGATGGCGCGCGTCGCGTCAAGCTCCTGGAGTACCAAAGCTTCCTCCTCCTCCGGCAGCCGTTC
>CALDPK010000050.1 GCA_937911855.1 uncultured Trueperaceae bacterium
AGACCTCCCCTACGGCCTGGGTAGGTGGTCACGGTCGTATTGGGGATCGCTCGATCCGGCGGTCGGGATTCACATCTGCGAGAATGCTCTTGATTTCAGCCATGCGCAGCTCCTGGTAAAGACCGCCGCGTCATGCACTCTTGTACTGTTTCAGCCTGTTATAAAGAGTCTTCAAGCTAACGCCCAGAACCTCGGCTGTTTTCTTCTTGTCGCCGTCGTAATGTTCCAGCGTCGACAGAATCGTCCGTCGCTCGATCTCCGCGAGCGGCGTACCCACGTAAAGGCGGATAAAGTCGCCGTCGCCGGGGTTCGAGAAGGAAACCCTTCCTGGAAGGTCTTCCATCTTGATCTCGCTGCCCGCCAGGAGATGGCTGTGCAGCACGGCGGTCTTGAGTTCCAGCACGTTGCCCGGCCAGTCATAGGCCTGCAGCGCCTTTCGCGCGCGGCTGCTGAAGGTCTTGTTCTGGCCTGTTGTGGCATTCTGTTCTTTCAGGAAATGATCTGCCAGCAGCAGAACGTCATCGTCGCGTTCGCGCAGTGCGGGTACGCGTATAGGAAACTGCGCGAGACGATAGTAAAGGTCTTCACGCAGGCGGCCGCGCTCCACGGCCTCTTCCGGATCGATATTAGTCGCGGTGATGATGCGCGCGTCGACTGCGATGTCCTGCTCGCCTCCGACAGGCCTGATCTCGTTGGACTCCAACACCCTGAGCAGCTTCGCCTGCAGCCCGGCGTTCATTTCGGTGATCTCATCGAGGAACAGCGTGCCCCCCGAGGCGCGCTGGAAGTAACCGCGGTGATCGCGCGTCGCTCCCGTGAAACTGCCCTTCTTGTGCCCGAACAATTCGCTTTCGAGAAGTCCCGGAGACAGGGCGCTGCAGTTCAGGGAAACGAAGTCATTGCCCGCACGGTCGCTCAGTTGGTGAATAGTGCGCGCCACCAGTTCTTTCCCGGAGCCACTTTCACCTGCGAGAAAGATGCTGGCGTCGCCCGGCGCGCATTTACGCAGCAACCGGTACAAGCGCTGCATGGCCTTGGATTCGCCAACCAGCACATCGCCACGCGGCGAGGGTGTGCTGGCCGCCGGTGCGGTGGAAGACAGCTCCGTCGAAAGATCCCGCAGATTGCGCGCAAGCCGGTCCTTGTTGACCGGCTTGCGAAAGAAATCGGAAGCACCGATGCGTATCGCACGTGGCGTTATCCTTGGATTTGGCTGGTCGCTCATCAGGTAGATTTCCGTTACCGGCGTAAGGTTTATCGATTCGAGCAAACCCAGGGTGTCATCACCGGCAAGCTGCTCATTCAGGATCGCGATCTCGGGCGTATGGCGGAGCAGAGCCTCCCTTGCCTGCGGCAGGCTCTCGGCGGTCTCAGGCAAATACCCGCACTCCCGGAACACTTGCGACAGCGTTTGTGAATTTTCGACATCGTTGTCGACTATGAGTGCATGCGGCACGAATATCGCTCCTTCAGTTACTCATGCTCTGCATCGGGCCGCCCCTTGTAGCGACGCGGCGCAACATTCTCAGAGCCTGCTGTCATTGCCTGAACTCGAGCCTGAACAGTTCGCGCAGCCTGGCGAGTTCCCCTATGGGATCTTCATGGGCATCCACGCGGAGGTCGACGTTTATGCTAACGACGTCGCCTTTCGCAGGTACTACGCTCAAGGCTGCAGCCTTGCGGCCACGCCGGTCGCCTCCCTTGAGGTCTCCGGCCTTCAAAGCTTCGAGGAGACGATCGTGAAGCAGCTCTTCGGTAGACTGTTCGAAGACTTCGACCATACTTTCCACAACTTCCTCGGTGGCCAGGTAATTGCCGGCGGCCACGCAACCGGACCCAAAAATATGACGACTCGTCTCAGCGCAGTCCTTGCCTGTCCATCCGCTTTTTCTCCCTTTGGCGTCGATGGCTATCAGCTGCCGGGAATCTGCATCCGGATCCTTTTCCAGCGCCTGGGTCAGCGCCTCGTGCGGAGGGCTTCCTGCGTCCCTCTTTTTCCAGATAGCTCTTCGGGATGAAGAGGGGGAAATAGGCATTCACGTGCCCGGTGTCCTTGAACATCTTGTCCAGCACCCGCTGGCCCAGCGTCAGGTGGGCGTAGTGTTGAGTGTTGATTACGCCGACCCCGATGCGGGAGTAGCTGACGGTTCCGCCGACGGCCAGCGAGTAGCTGGCTACCGCCGATCCGCAGGCACCGCTTGCGCTATCGAAAGCAACGATGGAGAACGTCATCGCGCGTTCGCCACCCAAAGCGGCTTGTGACCTTGCTACTTCTGCCACGGGCGAAAGTGCTCAACCCGTCCTCTCCACCCTCATGTGTTGTTCCTCGATGCCTTTCTCGCACTATGAGCGCGTAAACCTGCTGTGCATCGCGATGCAACAAGTGTGCCAGAGGGTTCCATACGGATACTGCGGCGCTTCTTCCCACAAGCGTTGCCTTGAATAAAGTGACTGCCGGAGCCAGCGCTCCATTCCACGCAGCTCCGGCATCGCCGGAATGAACGGTTGCAGCAGCCGGTCCCGCGGGCCATCGTTCACTTGAGCCCTCCGCAGCTGTCACCACGGTTGCAACAAGGAAAAAATTACAAAAAGCCGCAGGATTAGCGGGGAGAAACGAGTCAGCGGATGAGCGTCAACGGTGAGCCGGTTCGTCAGGAGGTATTGCGTTTCCGCTGGCTTTTCCGCTTCTGCTTCTGATGCGACTCGATCGGCACAGGCATCGTCTTGCGGATCGGCGTAGCAGTCGGCCGTCCGATGTGGAAGCCCTGCGCAAAATCGATACCCAGACGCCCGAGCAGTGTGAAGGCCGCGCCTGACTGTACGTATTCGGCGATGGTTTTCATGCCGGCGGCCCTGCCGATTGCGCGCGCAGTCCGCTCGTTGTCTCCGGTGAGCATGACCAGCCTGCTTACTCCCCGGCGCCTCAGCTGAGCGGTCGTCTCCGCCGCGTAATCGCGGAGTTCGTCCTCGATGCCCAGCAGGCCGATGAGTTCGCCGTCGCGGGCCACGCCGACTGCGGTCTGACCAAGCTCCTGCAGTTCAGCCAGCTGACTGCGGGCAGCGGCGCCCACGTGCACGCCTGCACCGGCCAGCCAGTTCAGCCTGCCGACCAGAACGTCGGTTCCCTCGACCTGTGCCCGGATGCCCTGACCCACCGTGCTTTCGAACTGGTCGGGAAAGGGCAGGCGGTACTCCCGGGCGCGGGCGGCAGCGATTATCGGCCTGGCGAGCGGGTGCTCGGAAGCAAGTTCCGCGCTGGCTGCCAGGCGCAGGGCGTCAGCTTCCGTCTGTGATCCGGTGGCGATGATGGTGGTGAGCACCGGCTGGCCCGCCGTCAGGGTACCGGTCTTGTCGAACGCCACGGTGCTGATGCGGCCGGCCCGTTCCAGGTCCTCGCCGCCCTTGATGAGGATTCCCTTGCGGGCAGCGCGACCGATTCCCGCAACTATCGAGACGGGAGTCGAGATGACCAGTGCGCCCGGGCAGCTGATCACCAGGAAGGTGAGCGCCAGGTGCAGGTTGCCGCTGATCGCCCAGACCAGTGCACTGACTGCGAGCATCGCCGGGGTGTACCAGCTCGCGAAGCGTTCGATGAAACGCTGGGTGGGCGCCTTGGCCTCCTGGGCTTCTTCGACGCGCTGGATTATGCGGGCCAGCGTGGTGTCGGCGCCTACGCCGGTTGCGCGCACCTGAAGCATGCCGTCCTGGTTGACGGTGCCTGCGAACACGCGGCTGCCTTCGGCCTTGCCGGCGGGCAGCGGCTCGCCGGTGATGGCGGCCTCATTCACGTTCGATGTTCCGCTGATCACTTCGCCGTCGACAGCCAGTCGCATGCCGGGTCGCACCAGCACCGTTTCGCCCTGAGTGACCTCCCACGGTGAGACTTCGACGGGGATGCCGTCGCGCATGACGACTGCGATCTCCGGCGCCAGTTCGAGCAGTTCACCGAGCGCACGGCGCGTGCCCTGCAGGGTGCGGGCTTCCAGCCAGGCGCCCAGCGTGAACAGGAACGTGACCGCGGCTGCTTCCCAGACTTCGCCGATCAGGATCGCCCCACCAGCAGCGATGGTGACGAGCAGTTCGATGTTGACCTGCCGGTTCCTGAGACCCTGTACGGCCGAATTCGCGATGGCCGCGCCAGCCACGACGCTGGCCGCAACCAGCAGCACACGTCCTGCCGGTTCCGCGCCCAGCAGGTGCCAGAGGCTCAGGCCCAGGGCGATGAGCACCCCGGAGACCATGACCGTGTACAGGCGCCGCCGGGCAGGCGTCAGCTGCCTGCCCGTCACGGTGTTCAGCAGTGCACGAAAGCTGGCTGCGGCTGATTCAGAACGGGGATGGACGGCTCTCATAGCCCAGCTCCCTGACCGTTTCGATGAGCGTGCTCACCGGAGTCTCCGCAGTGTCGTGCTGCACTTCGATGCGGCCGGTGCTGAAGTGCACCTTCGCCGTTTCCACTCCGGGGAGGTTGCCGAGCGCCTTCTCGATCTTCGTCACGCAGGTGGGGCAGCTGAAATCGTTGCTTCTCAGGATGGTACGCATGTTGTTCCTGCCTTTCTTGGTGCGTCAGGCACGGGCCTGCCGCGGGTAACTCCAATCTAGGCGGATATGTCAGGAACTTCCTTGATCTGCGTCAATTAACGGCAGCTGCCGCGGTCAGCCAGGCAGCTGTTCACGCAGGGCATCAGCGTCAGTGATGGCGATCCAGCGCCTGCCACTTCTGATGACGCCCTGCTGGCGCAGCTGACTCAAGGTGCGGCTGACCGTCTCGATGGTCGTGCCCGTCATTGCGGCCAGGTCCTGCTGCGGCAGCGACAGCTGGATCAGCAGTCCTTCCTCAGCCTGTTCGCCGTGGCGTTCAGCCAGCCTGAGGAGGGTGCGGGCGATGCGCTGTTCGACGCTGCCGGAGCTCAGGCCACTTATGGCTTCACGGGCCTCCTCCAGCTGGGCGCCCGCGAACTCGAGCACCTTCATGGTGATGCCTGGCTGCTGCTCGAGCAGCGACTGGAAGTCGTCGCGGGCTATCTGAAGCAGGCAGCAGTCGCTGTGCGCCTGGGCGCCGTCGCTGTAGGTGGTGGTGCGGATGGCCGCCAGCGCGCCGATCAGGTCGCCTGCCGCGGCCAGCTGGAAGACGACATCCTTGCCGTCCGGTCCGTGCTGCAGCAGCTTCACCTGGCCGGCTGCGACTACGAACATCCGGTCTGCCGGGTCGCCCGGGTGGTAGATCCAGTCGCCCGCCTGGAAGTGCACCTCGCGGAAGTGGCTGTTCACTGCGTCGAGGCCCTCAGCAGGCAGGTGGCTGAAGAAGCTCGTCTGGCTCAGGAGCTCATGGCGCCGCTCGGTCGAGCAGTGGGCGAGTTCGTCGCTCACGTCTTTCAGAGGCGAGTTACGGCGTCTGCTGGTCATGACGGACTATACCGGCGACCCTGCCTTTGACGTGTGGCCCCGTAAGGAGCACGAGCAGGACAACGGCTGGTGGCCCGACGCTCGTCCACGCTGCCGCCTGCAGCGCCCAGCGGCCAGACCAGGCCGCGGGCCACGCGCCCGTCACGGGCAGGAGCGCAGCAAGCATTACGAAAACGGCTGCCGCGAACGCCCAGGGATAACGGAACGCAGCAGGGCTCCACGCGCCGCGCACCGCGGCGATCAGGCCGAAACTGACGGCGCCCAGCAGGAAGGCGTGCAGGTAGAACACGTTGAGTCCTGCTGCCTCATTCCAGGAAGCCAGGTACGGTTGGGACAGGATCAGGTCGAACACGCCCTTTGCGGACAGCAGCGCCACGCACGCGTGCCACAGTCCTGGACGCTCCCGGCGCAAGACCGGCCAGAGCGGGGCGAGCGTCATCAGCAGACCCAGGCCGGCCAGGCCACTGCCCGCCAGCGCCACGGGTTCGAAAGCTGGCTGCCCGGTCTTCACGAACACGTCGGCCACGCAGCGGACGGTGAGCGCGAGGATCAGCAGGCCGAGCCCGAAACGGGAAGCCTGCGTGCTGCGTGCGCCGTTCAGCATGCGCCAGGCGAGTCCGATGATGGCCAGGCCGAACCAGCCTTCGGCGAACAGCTCCAGGAACAGGAAGGCCAGGGCGTTGATGGTGACGGGACTGGCCCCACTGGAGCCGGCAATCGCCAGCAGGGCGACGCTGATGACAGAGAAGAGCAGCATCAGGAGCGCAGCGCGGAAGTAGCTGCTGCCAGCGTGCCGAGGCCGGCTTTTATCCCGCAGCACGTACATGACCATGAACCAGATCCACGGCAGTCCGTTCAGGCCGGAGACGATCATCGATACCGGCAGTTCGCGCCCGAAGAGGGGCAGCGGGCGGTAACCACTCAACAGGAACGGCACGTACGACGCCAGCGCAGCAAGCAGGGTACAGCCGAGCAGCCAGCGCACCTGGCGGGAGATGGAACCACCCTGGAATTGCAGCAGCAGCATCATCAGGGGCGGGGTGACCCAGCCGAAGAACATCAGGTGCGAGTGTGCGTGCCGGACATCGCCGAACTGCAGTCCGAAGGGGAAGCCATGAAGCAGCGAGAAGCGGATCAGCACCCCCGTTGCCGCCGCCAGCACGAAACAGGCCAGCGCGACCCGCCAGACCCGGAAGTGAAGACCGTTCATTCCCTGCCCGGAGCTGGAGGAAGCCACTGGCTGCATGAGTCGAGCTTAAGTCGCGGCAGGGCGACGTGTAACGGGACGTTCGTTCCGCGAAGGTACAGGTGGCCGCATTCACTGGGTGGCAGGCAAGTATAGTTAGTCGTGGCTGACCCAAGAGAACTGATTGCCAATAATCGTGCCTGGGCGAGAGCCATGGTTGATGAGGACAGTGATTACTTCCGCAGGCTCGTTATCCAGCAGTCTCCCAAGTACATGTGGATCGGTTGCGCGGACTCACGTGTCCCGGCCAACCAGATAACCGGCCTCGAACCCGGCGGCGTCTTCGTGCACCGCAACGTGGCGAACGTCGTGCCCCACACCGACCTCAACGTGCTCAGCGTCCTCGAGTACGCTGTCACGATCCTGAAGGTGGAGCACATCATCGTGTGCGGCCATTACGGCTGCGGCGGCGTTGACGCTGCCCTCGACATGAAGCCGCACGGACTGCTTGACAGCTGGCTGCGGCACATCAAGGACGTGGCTGTGCGGCATGCCGACGAGCTGGCCGGCTATCCCGACCGGCGCCTGAAGGCAGCCCGGCTGTGCGAACTGAATTCAGTGGAACAGGCGCGCAACGTCTGCTCAACCTCCGTCGTCCAGGAAGCCTGGGCCAACGGACAGCCACTTTCCGTGCACGCCTGGGTTTACGGCCTCAGTGACGGGCTGATCAGGGACCTGCATTTCCGCGTGTCCAGCCAGAGCGAAATCGATCCGGCCTACCGGCTGTCCCTGGACGAGATCGCGTCCGGTGACCGCCTGCTGAACTGACCCCAAGCGCAAGATGATCATGAGAGTGGGGGCACCTGTATCGCCAGGTGCCCCCACAGTTGTTTCTGATCGGCCGTTCAGTCAGCCGGGTTCATCGCTACGTTGTCGAGCCGCAGCGTGAAGTCACCGATGGTACCGCTGGTGATGATGATCGCCATCACGCCGCTGGGGTCGCAGCCGCCGATGGTTCCCAGGTCGACTTCGACCCGGTTCCAGTCTTCCTCAACCGGGAACTCCCACTGCACCACCTGCTGCTGGCCCAGGTTGGCGCAGTACAGCTGGACGCGGTAGTCACCGGGCGTGCCGCTCGCGTCGAACGAAAGGACCGGCAGTTCAGACAGGTTGGCTGGTGCGAACGGGACCGCAGCCGGCATAAACATCGTGCCGCTCCAGGGCGCCACGAAGGCCGGGCCGACGGTTCCGTCGACCTGCAGGGCGTGGCCGCTGCCGTCTGCGCCGCCTTCAGTCACGGCGATGCTGGCAGTCGAATCGCCGCCTGCTGGGGAATCATCGGTCGGAACCCAGGCCTGACCGAAGGTGGTGGTCAGGTCACCGGTCTCGAAGTCGCTGATGAGCACCGGTTCGTCGCCGCTTATGGCAGCTGCGCGTTCTTCGGCTTCCTGCGCCTGGGCTGCGATGTTGGCGCTCCAGCCTTCACGGTCGGCGCGAACGCCGTCCTTCCAGACGCCAATTATCTGGCGGGTGTTCCGGATGTCCTCAGTCGGATCGCCGTTCACCAGGACCAGGTCGGCACGCAGGCCTTCAGCCACGCGGCCACGGTCATCAAGGCCGAACACGTCTGCGGTCACGGAGGTCGCCGATGCCAGTGCTTCAGCGGGGGTGAGTCCTGCCTCGGTCAGCAGCTCGAGTTCCCGGTGCAGGCTGGCACCGTAGGTCGTGCCGGGATTCATGGCGTCGGTACCAGCCAGGATCGGCACGCCGGCTTCATGCAGCACGCGGATCGATTCGATGCCGGTTTCCTTCGAAAGCTGGTCGAAACCGCCGAACGGCTGGCTCAGCGTGAGCCGGTCCTGATCCGACATGAACGGCGCCAGGTGCTCGTCCTCGAGGAGGCTCTCGTCAACGGTTCCGTCAGGCAGGCTCTGGAAAACGGTCATCGTGGGAACCACGAACAGGCCGGCTTCAACGGCAGCAGTGACGAACTCCTCGTCGGCAACTTCGTCCGTGAAGATGTGGCCCAGACCGTCGGTGCCCGCTGCAAGGGCCTGCTTCGCAGCGTCGAGCGACTGGACGTGGGTGATGACCAGCATGTCGCGCTCGTGGGCGGCTGCAGTCACGGCCTCGGCCAGTTCCTGGTCCAGGGTGGGCAGTTCCATGCCCATCTCTTCGCCGGATTCGATGATCACCTTGATGTAATCGGAGCCTTCGTTAACGCGGGCTTCGACCCATGCGTCAGCCTGGCCCGGATCGGTGAGCGTGTCCACCTGCACGCCGAACTGGGTGCCGTGACCGTCCGGGGCCGTTGCGAGTACGCCTGCGGAGAACAGGTCAGCGCGGTAGGCGGACTGGCCGGCTTCCTGCTCGTCGCGCATTGCAGTGGCGAACTGGGGTGCGGTGAACATGTCGAGCACTGAGGTCACGCCGAACACCAGGTTCTGCACCAGCGCCTGAGGCATGAACACGTGCTGGTGGGCGTCGATGAGCCCGGGTAGCAGCGTCTGGCCTGCTCCGTCGATGACTTCGGTTCCTTCGGGTATTGCTGCGTCCGGACCGATTGCGGTGATGAGGCCGTCCTGCACCACGACGGTCGTGGCTGGCAGCAGCTGTTCACCGTCGAACACGTTCACGTCCGTGAACGCGATGTTCTGGGCGCTGGTCAGACCGGCAAGCAGAAGTGGGATCAGCAGTTTCAAGTGTTTCTTCATAGATTGCCCTCCAGAGAAAGCCCGCGTGGACCTGCGCGCGGGCATAGAAAGGTCAGACTACCAACAGCAAGTATGAGCTGTTTCAGCTGAATATCACTTGTGTTGCAGGCCGGTTACTTCCAGAACTTCCTTCTCGTCCAGTGTTTCACGGTCCAGGAGTGCCCTGGTCAGTGCATCCAGTTCGCTCCGGTAGGTGGTGAGCAGCTGCAGTGCTTCCGCCCAGGCCTCGTCGACTATCTTCTTCACCTCGGTGTCCGCCACTCGCGCCGTCTCCTCGCTGAACGGCTTGCCGCCCAGCCCGTAACCGGATTCGCCACCCAGGTAGTTGCCTTCCTGTGACGGGGCCAGCGCGACGGGTCCGATGGCGTCGCTCATGCCCCAGCGCATGACCATGCCGCGCGCCATCCTCGTCACCTGCTGGATGTCGTTCTCGGCTCCGGTGGTCCTGTCGCCGTAGATGATGTCCTCGGCAGCACGTCCACCCAGCGCGCCGATTATGCGGCCGCGCAGGTAGTCGGCCGAGTAGTTGTAACGGTCCTCGGCGGGCCGCTGGTAGGTGACGCCCAGCGCCTGACCGCGCGGCGTTATGGTCACGCGGCTCACCGGGTCGGCGCCCGGCACCACGATGCCCAGGATCGCGTGGCCCGCCTCGTGATAGGCGACCCGTTCGCGGTCCTCGGGCTGCAGGAACAGGTTGCGGGCCGGCCCGAGGATTATCTTCTCGAGGGCGTCGCCGAAGTCCTGCTGCGTCACGTGGTCAGCGCCCTTGCCGGCGGCCAGGAGGGCTGCCTCGTTGACGAGGTTGCGCAGGTCGGCGCCGACCAGGCCCGGGGTGCTGCTGGCGATCACTTCCAGGTCGACGTCGGGTGCCAGCGGCACTCCCCGGGTGTGCACCTCGAGGATCTGCTTGCGGCCGTTCTTGTCGGGCGGCTGCACGGCCACGCGGCGGTCGAACCGGCCGGCGCGGAGCAGTGCAGGGTCAAGGACGTCAGGACGGTTGGTGGCGGCCAGCACGACCACGCTCTCGTGGCTGCTGAAGCCGTCCATCTCGGTCAGGATCTGGTTGAGCGCCTGTTCCTGCTCGCTGTTCGAGCCGCCCATGGTCGCCTGACCGCGGGCACGGCCGATGGCGTCGAGCTCGTCGATGAAGATGATGGCGGGCGCAGCTTCACGCGCCTGCTTGAAGAGGTCGCGGACGCGGCTCGCGCCTACGCCGACGATCATCTCGACGAACTCGGAGGCGTTCATGCTGAAGAACGGCACGTTCGCCTCGCCCGCCACGGCTTTCGCCAGGAGCGTCTTGCCGGTCCCGGGTGCCCCGACGAGCAGCACGCCCCGCGGCACGGTGCCGCCCAGGCGTGTGTACTTCTCGGGCGTGCGCAGGAAGTCGACGATCTCGGCGAGTTCGCGCTCGGCTTCGTCGATGCCTGCCACGTCTTCGAAGGTGACCTTCATGTCGGTTTCCTTGTCGAAGCGCCTGGCCTTGCTCTGGCCCATGCTCATCGCACCGCCCATGCCGCCGGCCCGGTTCATCATGCGGCGGCCAAGCCAGATGAACAGCGCGATCAGGAGGATGGTCGGTCCGAACGACAGGAGCAGCGTGAGCAGCGGGTTGCGGGGCGTATCGAGTGATTCGGCGTTTATCTCGACGCCGTTGTCAAGCAGGAGCGTTTCCAGGCCGGGATCGACGAACGCGGGGATGACGGTTGAGAACCGCTCCACGGCGGGCGGCTCCCCGGTGCCGAAGGGCCCGGCCGGTACCGGGGCGTCCGGCAGGGTGACCGGTTCGACGAACTCGCCCTGCAGGACGTCGCTGCGGGTGGCGACCTGAGCGACGTTGCCCGCTTCAACCTGGTCGCGGAACAGCGTGTAGGGCACCTCGACGAATGCGGGCGCGCCCGGGAAAAATATGTTGACGATCAGGAAATTGGCCAGCAGCAGGCCTGCTACGAGGGCCCATATGGATGGACCGCGGTTAAGGGTCATGTAAGTCCTCCAGGTTCAGCATGCTGGGATGCCGGTGTGCAAAGTGTAAGCCAGGCGGGCGTCAGGCGGAAGCCGGGTCGTAGCTGGCGGACTGGTGCCGGAAGTACGTCTCGAACAGCACGGCGTAATGATTGCCCTGCCTGAGCAGTTCCTCGTGGCTGCCTTCTTCGATGATCCGGCCGTGGTCCAGCACGATGATCCGGTCCGCTGCCCGCACGGTCGACAGCCGGTGCGCGATGACGATCGAGGTGCGGTCAGCCAGGACGGTGTCGAGGCCTTCCTGGATCTGCGCTTCGGTGTACGGGTCGATGCTGGCGGTTGCCTCGTCCAGGATCACGATGGCTGGCGCCTGCAGCAGGACGCGGGTAAGAGCCACCAGCTGTCTTTGACCCATCGAGATGCCGCGGCCGCCTTCGCCCACTTCGGTATCCAGACCGCGTGGCAGGCCGTCCAGCCAGTCGCCGCCGGCCACGCTGCTGGCTGCCTTGAGCACCTGCTCGTCGCTCGGGTCGGCCGCCCCGTAACGGATGTTGTCCCGCACGGTGCCGCTGAACAGGAAGGGCGTCTGCTGCACTATGCCCAGGTTGCGGCGGTAGGCGTGCAGGTCGAAAGCGCGGATGTCCTTGCCGTCGATGAGCAGTTCGCCGCCCTGGAACTCGTAGAAACGCGCGATGAGCTTGCCGAGGCTGCTTTTGCCTGCACCCGTGTGCCCGACCAGGGCGATGGTCTGGCCTGCAGGGATGTCCAGGCTGAAGTCCTGCAGCACGGGTTCACCCGGCTTGTAGGCGAACTGGACTGAGCGGAAGGAGATGTCGCCGCGCAGCCGACCCGGGTCTTCGCTGCCGTCCTGTTGGAGTGCCGGCTCGGTGTCCATGAGCGCGAACACCCGTTCGCTGGCGGTCAGGCCGTCCTGGAACTGGCTCCAGAACGAGGCGATGCTGGTCACCGGGAACCAGAACAGTGCCAGGCCTTCGGCGAACAGGAACCATTCGCCGGCCGTGACCGTGCCGGCCAGCACGGCCTGCCCGCCGAACCAGATGACGAGCACAGTACCGATGCCCGCGATGGCACCCAGGACAGGGAAGATCGTCTGGATGACGAGCCCCTGGCGCAGGCCCAGCCGGTAGGATTCCGCGTTCACCTTCCCGAAGTTGCGGTGCAGCGCGTCTTCCTGCCGGAACGCTTTGGCCACCGAGATGCCGGTGACGGACTCCTGGATGTTGGCGTTCACTTCCGCCAGGATGCGTTTGGCCTGCTGGCTGGTGCGGCGAGCTATGAACCGGAACGCCAGTGCAGCGAACACCACGACCGGCACGATCGCCGTGACGATCAGTGACAGCCGCACGTTGATGGAGAACAGGATGACGAACACGATTGCCACGATCATCAGCTGGCTCAACAGGTTCAGTGCCAGCGTCACCACGTTCGAGAAGTCGTGGGTGTCGGAGGTGACGCGCGAGACGATCCGGCCGGTGGCGAACTCGTCGTAGAAGGACATGTCGCGTGCCATCACGGCGTCGAAGGCGTCCTTGCGGACGTTCAGCACCACGTCGCCCACCACCCGGGCGGTCAGTATCTGCCGCAGGTAGTTGAACAGCCAGCCCAGGCCGGCTGCCACGAGCATGACGCCGATGAGCCAGCCGACGGACCTGAACGCTTCCAGACCTGTCAGTCCCTGGCCGGCGACACTGTCAAGGCCGCGTGCCGTCAGCACGGGCAGCAGGGCCAGCATGCCTGCGTTCAGGACTATCAGCAGGGCGATGCTTACGATCTGTTTCAGGTATGGCCGGAAGTAATCACCGATCCGGCTGATCAGCTGCCGGTCGGAGTACTGGCGGTCGTATGCCTCACCGTCGAGGCCGTCGAGAACGAAACCCATCAGTTGAACCTCTGGAAGATGCGCGCGTAGATCGGGCTGCGCTCAAGCAGCTCCTCGTGAGTCCCCTGATCAACCAGCTGCTGGTTGTCGATGACGAGGATGCGGTCGGCCCGCCTGATCTGCGACAGGCGGTGCGTGATGACGAGCGAGGTGCGGCCCTCGAGGACGGCGTTGATGGCTTTCTGTATCTCGTCCTCGGTGGCACTGTCGATGGCGCTCGTCGCGTCATCCAGTATCAGGATCCTGGGGCTCGTGAGCAGCGCCCGGGCGATGGCGAGCCGCTGGCGCTGCCCGCCGGACAGGGTCATGCCCCGCTCGCCGATGACCGTTTCGTAACCGTCCGGGAAGTCCATGATGAAGTCATGCGCCTGCGCTGCGCGGGCGGCTGATTCAACCTGCTCCTGGCTCGCACCGGGCAGGCCGAAAGCGATGTTGTCGGCGATGCTGCGCGAGAACAGGAACACTTCCTGTTCGATGACGCTGATCTGCTGCCGCAGCGAGGTCATGCTCCAGTCACGCACGTCGATGCCGTCGATGAGCACCTGGCCTGAATCCGTGTCGTACGCGCGGTTTACCAGTTTGGTGACGGTGCTCTTGCCACCGCCGGTCTGGCCCACGAGTGCGATCGTCTCGCCGGGACGCGCGCGGAACGACACGTTCCTCAGGGTTGGCTGCCGGGCGCCGGGGTAGCTGAAGGTGACGTCCCTGAACTCCAGGTCACCCTGCATGGGGGCCGCATGGCCTGCGGGGTTCTCGTCCAGTTCGGTGTCAGTCCTGATGAGTTCCAGGATGCGCCGGGAAGCTGCCGCGCCGAGCTGGATGAGCGCGAAGGTGAATATGGACAGGTCCGCGGGGCCCCGCAGGATCCCGACCAGGCCGATGACGGCCACAAGGTCGCCGATGCTGATCGCGTCCTGCGTCACCAGATAAAGGCCGTGGCCGAAAGTGGCTGCGATAGTCAGGCCGATGAGCAGTACGGGCAGGTACCGCGCCTGGACCTCGCCCTGCAGCACGAAGTTGTCACGCACGGCGCTGGCGTTCTTCACGAAGTTGCGCTTCTCGCGGGCTTCGGCTGCGGCGGTCTTGACCAGTTCGATGCCGCTCACGGTTTCGTTCAGGCCTGCGTTGAGCGTGCCGAACGACGCGCGCATGGCAGTCGATACCGGGTCCAGGTTCCGCAGGTAGATCCTGAGCGTGAAGACGAAGCCGAGCACGAACAGGACGGGGAAGAGCAGCAGGGCCGGATCGATGAAGGCGATGAATACGAGCGGGACGATCACGCTCAGGCCACTGTCGAGGATGAGCTGCACGCCGGGGCTGAACATCAGGTTCAGCTGGCGCACGTCGTTCGCAGCCCTCGCCATTACGTCCCCGACCCGCTGGCGGTCGTGGAAAGCCTGGCTTTTGCCCAGCAGGCTCAGCGTGAGTTCGGCCCGCGCGTCACGCTCGAACCGCTGCGCCACGAATTCCATGCCCACGATGGACAGCATCTCGCTGATGCTGCGCAGCAGGGCCGCACCCAGCAGCAGCAGGGCGATGCGCTGCAGCGCTGCGTTCGGGTCCGGGCTGCTGATCGCGTCGAAGGCGGAGCCGGTCAGGGACGGGACGAGCGAGCTCGACGCCACCAGCACGACCGTGAAGAACACGAACAGCAGCAGCATGCCGGGATAACGCGTCACGTGCGACACGATCCAGCGGAAGGTGGAGCTCGTGTCGTAAGTCGGTGCGTTTTCTACGCGGAATTCACTGTCAGACTGTCTCGTGGCGGCGTTCAGCACGCCCGCCATTATGACCCGGTCGGCCCGGGCGGGGTCAGGCCTGCTCCAGCCAGCCGGGCAGGTAACTGTTCGCGGTGCGCATCCGGGCGCGCAGGCTGGCGAGCTGAGGTTCGTGCCTGGCAACCTCGGCCCAGTAGGCCGCCGAGTGGTTCATGTGCACGCCGTGGCACAATTCGTGCAGCAGCACGTAGCGCGTGAGTTCCTCGGGCAAAAAGAGCAGCTTGAAATTCAGGCTGACGCTGCCGGTCGAGGAGTAACTGCCCCAGCGGCTCCGCTGCCCGCGCACGGTCATAGCCGTGTAGGTCAGGCCGGTTTCTTCGCTGATCTCCTGCAGGAGTCGGCCCAGTTCACTGCGGGCGCGCCGCAGCAGCCAGCGCCGCAGCGCGGCCCAGGCATCCGGTCCGGCCGGCTGGGGCAGCCGCAGCGTGTTGCCGGTGACGGTCAGCCTGGTTACCTCGGCAGCGAACTCAAGTTGCCAGCTTTCGCCCAGGGTGAGCAGTTCAAGGCTGTCGGGCACCGCCACCTGGCGTTCCTTGACGTGCCGGCGCAGCCACTCCTCGTGCCTGCTTACGAACTCCTGCAGCAGCCTGAGGCTGGTGCGTTTGGGTGCAGTGAGGCGCACCTGCCCGTCGGGACGCACGCTCAGCCTGATCCTGCGGTAGCCCGGATGGCGCCGCACCTGCACCTGCACGGTGCGGCTGGCGTCAAGCCGGGCCACAATCACCTTGCTCAAGCTGCGCCCCTGCCGTTCTTCACGGGGCAATGCTAACTCAGTCCGCTTACTCCAGTTCCAGCCGGGCGTTGGACACCCCGAACGGCACCGGCATCACCCGGGGTGACTCCTGCAGCAGCGCGTTTGAGGTGACGACCTCGAGGACGGCATCCGTTGCCGGCCCTGTCAGGCCGGTGAACTCGTGACTGCTGTCGAACGTCGCGACGTGAACCGAATCTGCCGATTCGCGCAGCAGGGAAACCTGGGTCGCGGCACCTGCAACCGGTGGACGCCATGAGACCGTCAGCGTGCCGGCTGCGGTCAGATCCGTGGGCTGTGGCAGCCGAAAGTCAGCGTCAGTGAGTTCCACTGAGTTGCGCCACTCGCGGCCATCCGCAGCGATTGCCGTAACGGTGTAGGTTCCCGGCAGTGCATCCAGTTCGTACAGGTACTCGATCAGGTAGCCGGCGTCATTGTCCCAGGTGTCCACGTAGATGGGGTGTACGCCCGCTGCCCAGCCGGCAGGCCCGGTCAGCTCAATGGGTCCGGCCAGGGTGGCGTCGCCTGGCAGGTCAAGCCAGACGAGGATGACCGTACCGGCCGCAGGATCATGATCGCCGCGGTTGAAGGTGCCGACCTGCAGCTTGAGGCCGTCGTGGCGGGTCAGCACTTCCCGGGCCGTGCTCCACAGGACCAGGTCCTCATGCCAGAGGCCGACCCGGTAGCTGAAGTCGCCTTCTTCCGGCAGGGGAATCAGCGCGGAGCCGGCTGCACTGTCGATCATTGCGTCCGCTGCGGGCAGCACGGCCACGCACCGTGAAGGTGCCGAAGCCCACCAGCGGCGGCAGCCACGCCTCGGGGCGCAGCTGGCCGGCCTGCTCGAATTCCGCCGCCAGCACTTTCGACTTGGCGACGATCTGCCTCTCGACCGCC
>CALDPK010000051.1 GCA_937911855.1 uncultured Trueperaceae bacterium
GCATGTCTGGTCGTGGTGGTCTACGGTCTTCGCTTCGCGGCGCCGATTCTCCTGCCGTCGGCGCTCGCCCTCTTCCTGACGGTCCTGAGTCTGCCGGTCATGCTCTGGCTTCGGGAGCGCCGCGTGCCCGGCTGGCTGGCCGCAACGTCAGGCACGTGAACGCGCTGCCCGCCAACCGCACCCTGCACCTGCGCAGCCTGGAGATCGCCTACAGCGATGAGCTTTCCGCTGACGCCTCGGCAGAAGCAATCCGCACCCGCCTGCTCAACGACGCTGAAGCGCGCGGCCTGGTGATACTGCTCGAGAACGGCCAGCAGCTCGACCAGTCAAGCCGCCGGCTGCTCGGCGAGCGACTCAACCGCACCGGCACCTGGCTCATCGAAGGCGTCAACCACGGACAGCAGGCCACCTTCCCGGCCGCTGAAACCATCGCCCTGCCGCCACTGGAGATGAAAGACGCGGTCTCCTGGCTGAGCGCCGCAACCGCCAACCCCATCGAACCCGGTACCGCCAGCGCCCTGACCGCAGCCGGCCAGGGTTTACCTGCGCGGCTCAGCCAGCTGGTTCGCACCATGCTCGCTGAAGAGACCCTCAGGCGCACACCCGAAGGACTCACCGGCGAACCGGCAGTCATAAGTAAACGCGCTGAAGAGCTGCAGGCGCTGCAGCGCACTCCGCACGTGAACCTGCCGGAATGGGAAACAACCCTGGTCGGCAGGAACCAGTTCCTGGAAGTCATCAAGCCGACCGCGCACGCTGCCCGCCTGCTGGTGCTCACCGGGCCTGGCGGCATAGGCAAGTCCCGCCTGGCAGCTCAGCTTGCACTGGAACTCAGCAGCGACCTGCCTGACGGAACCGACTGGATAGACCTGCGCGCGGTCACGGACGCCGCGCAGCTCAGGCGGCAGCTCGCACTCAGCCTCAGATTCGACGCCACCGACGACATCCAGGAGATAATCACGCAGTTGAGCGACCAGGAACGCCTGCTCGTATTCGACGAAGCGGACGGCGTCGCCGGCTCAGCTGGCGTGTTCAGCGAACTCTTAAGTGCACTGCCAGGCCTGCGGCTGCTCATCACCTCGCGGATGCCGCTGCGCCTGGCCGATGAGACGAACGTCGAGGTGCCGGAACTGACCAGCTCCGCTGCCCGCGAACTGTTCCTGCAGGGCGTGGAACGCCAGGGTGTCCCGCCACCCGAAAACGGCGTGGACGGACTGCTCGGCGAGATCGGTTTCACACCACTGGGCATCGAACTGGCCGCCGCGTGGACCCGCGTGTTCACTCCCGCAGAACTCAAGGAAGCACTGGACAGGCAACCGGAACTGCTCGCCGACGCCCCTGGCCTGCAGGCCAGTACAGCCAGGTTCATCGATGTGACCAGGCAGCTTATGAGCGCCACCGAGCAGGAGATGCTCGGCACGCTTGCGATCCCACCAGCCGGTTTCACCGCCGAAGAAGCCGCCGACATGACGGACGCCTCACCGTTCTTCCTCCTGGCACTTCTGGAACGTTCACTGTTGCGGCGCGAAGGCAACCGCTTCACCGTCCACGCCGCAATCGCCGAGCGTTACCGCGCTGGCCTGACTGATCCGGAAGCTGCCCGCTGGCGGGTCGTGCGCGCCTGGTCGAAGCTCGCAGAACGAATCCAGGCCCTGAAAGCACCGAACAAAAACCAGGTCGGCTACCGCACGGTCGACGAAGAAGATCCCAACTTCCGCTTCGCCTGGAACGAGCTGCTCACGAAGCCCGACGCGCAGCTTCTGTGGCCCCTGGTCAAGGTGCTGCGGGGTTACATGGACATCCGCGGCCGCCGGCGCGACGCCCTCGAACTGTTCAGCGCAGCCGACGAAGCCTTGCATGACAACCCCGACCTTGAACTGCGCGGCTGGGTACGCGAATGCGTCGCCCTGTTCCTCACGCAAGCCGACCGCTTCGAGGAAGCCCGCACCCGCATCAACGAAGCAATAGCACTGCACGAACAGCACGGGATGATCGGCGAGAGCGCGGCACTCGCCTGGAACACAGCCGGCATCGTTCACGGCATGTCCCATGCGGAAGACGAAGCGGTGGCGGCGTTCAGGAAATCAGCGGAGTACCGGGCCATCCAGGGCGACAAGTTCGGTGAAGCCCAGGCGCTCGGCAACCTCGCCATGGCCCTGACCTTCATCGAGCAACCCGCTGAAGCACTCGTCCAGCTGAAGCAGGCGGCGCAGCGTTACCGGGACGTCGACAACAACTCCGGCCTGTCGCTGCTGCTGATCCGCCAGGCCGGCCTCATGCGCGAACACGACCTCGGTTCGCTGGACGAGCGCCTGGCACTGGCGCAGGAAGCGCATGAGATCAACGAACGTATCGGTTACGCCTCCGGCAGCGTGCACAGTGGCCCGGAACTCGCCAGCGTACTGACTGAACTGGGCCGCTTCAAGGAAGCAGCCCAGGCGCTTGAACAGGCAGCCATCTGGGCCCGCGTGATGGAGGATTCCAATCTCGAGTCTGACCTGCTGGCTCAGGCCCGGGAACTCAGCGCCAGGGCCTGAGCGTGAGGCCGGGTCAGTGACCGATTTGCAGTAAGAACTCTGCGACGCAGACGGGGCGTTCGACGCCTTCAGCTTCCATGCTGGCGTGCAGCGTTGCGCGGACCCCGCCCGTCACGTCGATCACTTCACCGACGGTGAGGTTGAGGCGCACGTTCGTGCCGGCCTTCAGCGCGGCGGGGAAGCGAACCTTGTTAAGGCCATAGTTGATGATCAGTGGCGCCTCGAGCAGCTCGAGTACTTCCAGGGCAAGCCGGGGTGCCAGGCTGGCGGTGAACATGCCGTGCGCGACCGTGGCTCCGAAC
>CALDPK010000052.1 GCA_937911855.1 uncultured Trueperaceae bacterium
GTCAGCTCGTCCAGGTAGGTCAGGCTGGCGTTGCGGTCGACGACCACCAGCGTGCGGCCGTTGGCCAGGCCACCGCGGTCTTCGGTCGTGAACGCGCCCAGGGGCAGGGCAAGTTCGACATCGCGAGGGACGTACACGAAGGTGCCGTTCTCCCAGAACGCGGAGTTGAGCGCGGCGAACTTGCCCTGATGGGCGTTGACCACGCTGTACAGGTGCTCCTTGAGCAGCTCCTCGTGCTCGCGCACTGCGGTGCGGAGGTCGGTGAAGATCACGCCGGCTTCGCTGATGCGCGCGTCGTGCTTCACGACCGCGTTGCCCTTGTGGACCATCACGCCTTCGGCGTCCGAGTCGGTGACGCGCATGTCGATGCGGGCAGGCACGTCATTGCTCAGCGGCGCGCCAGCCAGCTCAAGGCCGTCAACCGAGAAGCGGTCCAGCTCGGTGTAGCGCCAGGCTTCGTCGCGGGCGGTGGGCCAGGCCGTCTTCTGGAACGTCTCGAAGGCGGCGCGCCGTTCGCGCGCCAGCCATTCGGGCTCCTGATGACGGCTGATCAGCTCTTCGACTGCTTCGGCGCTGAACGCCGGGTTGTCGGTAAGGGTCGCCACTTCAGCCAACGCTCCCTTCCATCTCGAGTTCGATGAGCCGGTTCAGCTCGACCGCGTACTCAAGAGGCAGTTCCTTCGCCACCGGCTCAAGGAAGCCGCGGACGATGAGGGCCATGGCTTCGGCTTCGTCGATGCCGCGGCTCATCAGGTAGAAGATCTGTTCGTCGTTCAGCTTGCTGACGCTGGCCTCGTGGCCCACGTGTGCCGTCTTCTCACCGATCTCGATGTACGGGTACGTGTTCGTCTTGGAGCTTTCGTCCAGCAGCAGCGCGTCACACTCGACGTTCGAGCGGGCGCCGGTCGCACCTTCGTGGATCTGCACGAGGCCGCGGTACGAGGCCGTGCCTGAGCCTTTGGAGATCGACTTGGAGACGACGGAACTGGTGGTGTTCGGAGCGGCATGGACCATCTTGGCGCCGGCGTCCTGGTACTGGCCGGTACCGGCGAAGGCGATTGACATCACTTCGCCGTGTGCGCCCTCACCCAGCAGGTAGCAGCTGGGGTACTTCATCGTGACCTTCGAACCGAGGTTGCCGTCGAGCCAGCCCATCTTGCCGTGGGCGTGAACGAGGGCGCGCTGGGTTACCAGGTTGTAGACGTTGTGCGACCAGTTCTGGATCGTGCTGTAACGCACGTCCGCACCTTCGTTGACGATGATCTCGATCACACCGGAGTGGAACGAGCTCGAGTCGTAGGTGGGAGCGGTGCAGCCCTCGATGTAATGGAACTTGCTGCCCCTCTCACCGATGATCAGGGTGCGCTCGAACTGGCCCATGCTCTGGGCGTTGATCAGGAAGTAGGCCTGCATCGGAGCGGTGACTTCGACGCCTTCGGGGACGTACACGAACGATCCGCCCGACCATACGGCCGAGTTGACTGCCGCGAAGTAGTTGTCCTCCGGCGGAACCACCGTCGAGAAGTATTCCTTGAATATCTCGGGGTGTTCTTTCAGGCCGGTGTCGGTATCAAGGAAGATCACGCCCAGTTTCTGCCACTCGTCCTTGAGGCTGTGGTAGACCATCTCGGACTCGTACTGCGCGCCCACGCCAGCCAGGGCCTTCTGCTCGGCCTCGGGGATGCCGAGGCGGCGGTACGTCTCGCGCACCTCTTCCGGCACGTCGTCCCAGCTGCGGCCTGCAGCCTTGTCCTGAGGCCGGATGTAGAAGAAGATCTCCTCGAAATCCAGGTCGGAAAGGTCCGGGCCCCACTTGGGACGGCCTTTCTTCTCGGCTATCTCGAACGCCTTAAGGCGGAACTTCAGCATCCACTCGGGTTCGTTCTTGTGGTAGCTGATCTGCTCCACGACGCGCCTGGTCAGGCCCTTGCCGGAGCGGAAGAAGTAGTCTTCTGCGTGCCTGAACTGATACTGCTTCTCGTGCTCCATGCCTTCAAGCTTGGCGGCATCGGGATGCACTTCGGGGATGTAAAGGCCCCGTTCCCTGTCGAATTCTGCCATGTCAGGCCTCCTAAATCTCAGACGTTGCCTGCAGCTGCCTGCTGATGAATCCAGTCGTAGCCCCTGCTGTCAAGTTCCATTGCGAGTTCCTTGGGGCCTGAGGTGATGACCTTGCCCCCGGACATCACGTGAACGTGGTCGGGCACGATGTGGTTCAGCAGACGCTGGTAGTGCGTGATGACGAGGGCGCCGAAGTTGGGGCCACGGGCAGCATTGACGCCCTGGGAAACGGTCTTCAGTGCGTCGACGTCGAGGCCGGAGTCGGTCTCGTCAAGGATTGCGTAGCGGGGTTCGAGAACGAGCAGCTGCAGGATCTCGGAGCGCTTCTTCTCTCCACCGGAGAAGCCTTCATGCAGGTTGCGCTCGATGATCGATTCGTCCCAGTCGAGGGCCTTGATGGCGTCCTGGAGCTTCTTGTAGAAGTCCATCACGCCGATCTCGTCGCCTTCATCGCGGCGGGCGTTCAGTGCCAGACGCAGGAAGTTGGCGATCGAGACGCCGGGCACTTCCACGGGGTACTGGAAGGCAAGGTACAGGCCGGCGCGGGCGCGCTCGTCGGGTTCCATCTCGAGGACGCTCTCGCCGTCGACCAGAACGTCACCGGCGGTGATTTCGTACTGCGGGTCGCCTGCGATTACCTTGGCGAGGGTGGACTTGCCGGAGCCGTTGGGGCCCATAAGGGCGTGCACTTCGCCTGCGGGAATGGTCAGGTCCACTCCCTTGAGAATCTCTTCGCCATCAGTGATCCGGGCGTGCAGGCCACGGATCTCAAGATTGTTGTCTGCCACGTTGTCTCCTACCTTCTTGGTGATGTGTGGTGCCCAAAGGCCAGACCGGCCTTTTTAGGACTCATTCCGAGTTTGAGTATACCCGAGCGGCCAGCCCGGGTTCGTTGCGGCGCAGGCAGATTCAGTCGCGGCGCCTGAAAAGTCCGAAGAAGAACCGCTTCCGCGGCGCGTTTGTGGAACCTTCCTGCGACAACTGCGGCCGGCGGCTGGCGCGCCCGGTAACTGCTGGCTCAGGCTCCCGTGCCAGTCCGCTTGCCTCGTCAAATTCCTGCAGGAAGTCCCTGATCCTGACGTGACGTCTGGCGGGTTCGCGGGACATCGCCCGGTTGATGACCCGCGCCAGTGGCACGGGCACGTCCCTGCGGTACGACTCGATGGGGCGGGGCAGTCCGGAAGTGTGGCCGTGCATGACCTGCTCGTAGGTCTCGCCGTTGAACGGGCGGTGGCCGGTCAGCACCTCGTAAGCGAGTATGCCCAGGCTGTACACGTCACTTGCGTAAGTGGCCGGTTCGCCTTCGAATATCTCGGGAGCCATGTAGAAGGCCGTCCCGACCCGGTCCCTGTTCTCCTCGCTCACGAAACAGCCCGTGCCGAAATCGCCGAGCTTGGCCTTCATGCCGGAGGTCAGGAACACGTTGGCGGGTTTCACGTCCCGGTGCAGCACCTGCTGGAGGTGCGTCTGCTCGAGGCCGGCGCCCACGTTGTGGATGAGCCGCGCGGACTGCGCCAGCGTGTCGGTGCGCTGACCCAGAAGGTGCTGATCAAGCGTGCCGCCGGCGCAGTACTCAAGCGCCAGGTACGCGCCGGGGCCGGTCGGGTTGCCGGCCAGTCCGGCGACGATGTTTGGATGACGCAGGCTCAGCGTTATCTGCACTTCATTCTCGAACATGCGGCGCAGGTGGGGCTGCGCCTGCACCTCGGGGCGCGGCAGTTTCAGCGCCACGGTGCCAAGCGAGGGATGCACGGCCAGGAAGACGTTCGACGTCTGGCCGGAACCCAGTCTGGAGCGGACCGAGAAACCGTCGGGAATGAAAGCGGGGGAATCCATGCCTGATTGACCTGGTCAGCCCGGGTGAACGGGCCGGCGGAACGCTTTAGAGGTCAAGCACCTCCCCGGCGGCCATCACGCGGCAGGAGATTCCGGTCTCCTGCTCGAGGCGCTGCCCGAAAGCCTGCGCGTCCTGCCGGATGGGTGGGAAGGTGTCGAAGTGGATGGGAATCACGAGCCCTGGTTCGATGAGCCGGCCTGCCTCGACAGCCTCGTCCGGTCCCATGGTGAAGTTGCTGCCGATCGGAAGGAAAGCAACGTCTATGCCCTCCCTGCCGATCAGGCTCATGTCGGAGAACAGTGCCGTATCACCTGCGTGATAGATGCGCTTGCCGCCGAGTTCAAGCAGTACGCCCATCGGCATGCCTGCGTAGCTGCCGTCCGGCAGCGAGCTTGAATGCCAGGCGGGCGTGAACTTGACCCGCCCGAACGCGAACTCCGTCCAGCCGCCGATGTTCATGGCATGGCTGTCGCTGACGCCACGGTCGCCGAACCAGCCGCATATTTCCGGGGAACTGATGAGCGTGGCACCTGAGCGCTTCGCGATCGCCTCTACGTCGGCCACGTGGTCATCATGCCCGTGGGTGACGATGATCGCGTCCGGGTTCAGGCTGGTCCCGTCGCTGACGGCTGCCGGGTTGCCCGTGAAGAACGGGTCTATCAGGATGTGGTGGTCAGCAGATTCGAGCGATACGGTCGCGTGGCCGTGCCAGGTCACCCGCATCACGCCTCGAGCCTGCCTTCCGCTGGAGCCGCCCTCATCAGCGCAGCGTGTTGAAGTAGAAGAAGTAAAGGATGGCGTAAACGACGGGAAGGCCGGCGAGTCCCAGGGCGAGCAGGTCGCGCTTCATGGCGAAGAACGCCCAGCCGAGCAGGCTGAACAGCACCACGGCCGGGTAGGCCAGGAACAGCCAGCGCTCGACGCCGGACAGACGCGTCAGCTCGACGAGCTGTCCGCCGTTGCCGGTGAACAGCAGTATCGCTCCGGTCAGCCAGAAGTACATGATGCCGAACGAGCCGAGGTGAGCTGCCAGCATGCCGAAAACCGTGAGGACGCGGTCGTTGTTGGCCGGTTCCGACCGGTTGCCGGTGCCCGTCCCTGCAGTAGCTGAAGAAAGCATTTTCATCCCCTCTCAGGATTCCGAATCTTTGCCTCTATCGTGCCACATGCACGTGGCTCAGAGTGGAAGCCCAAGTTCCTTCAATGTGTGCAGGAGCGAATCGGCGTCGTCCGCCATGCCGTCGGGTTCAACTTCCTCGGGCAGCCATTCCAGGGCGCGGCCCCCGCTGACGGTCAGTTCCGCGCTGAGCCAGACACCTTTCATGCCCATGCGCTGGGCACCGTCCACGTCCTTGCGGCGGCTGTCACCGATCATCGCCACCTCAGACGGATCCAGGTCCCATTCCTTGAGCACGTCCTGGAAAACGTTGGGGCTGGGTTTGCGGTAACCAGCGCTCACTGACGTGATGAGCGGATCGATCAGCGTACCCAGGCCGAGTTTGGCGATGATCTGTGTGGTCAGCGAATGCGACCTGGTGTTGGAAGCGACGCCCAGCTTCACCTTGCCCGCCAGGCTGCGCACGAGCTGCGGCATGCCGGGAATCGCGATTGCGCCTTCGGCTTCGGGCCGGCAGAACTCGAACTCGAGCCAGTCGATGAAAGCGGTGTCGAACGGAACGCCATTCTCGGTCAGCACCTGCTCCAGGTGGGAGCGGGTGGTGCCGATCTGCCGGTAATCACGGCCCTCTTTCGGACTGTAGCGCCGCATGGATACAAGCCGGTCAGCCAGACCGGGCGCGTCCTCGATCAGGCCCCGCTCGCGCAGAAGAAGGGCCACCCTCCAGGCGTTCGCACGCTCGAAATGGTGGCCGTTGCCCCAGATGAGGGTGCCGCCGACGTCAAAAATCAGGCCTCTTATCACGGCTCGATTCTAACCACGGCCACAAGCATTCATGGTCTCACCCATTCGTATGACGACGCTCTCAGGTCGCGACCCTACACTTGGTCTCAGGAAGGTGATCGACATGGCAGATCAGGAAAAGAACAACAGGGCCTACTCGGAAGAATTCACGGTTTCAGGCGACGCCGTCGTCGCCAGGATCAAGGAACTGCTGCACGAAGGAAACATCCGCAGGATCTCGATCAAGAACGAAGAAGGCAAGACCCTCATAGAGATCCCCCTGACGTTCGGCGTCATCGGCACGGTGCTCCTGCCCGTCTGGGCAGCGATCGGAGCGATCGCGGCGCTGGCAGCAAGACTGACGATATCTGTCGAACGCGTGGACCAGACCGGCGGCAACGCCGAACCTGAACCCGCCGGCGACGAAGCCATCAAGCGACTCGACCCCTACGCCTGAACGCTCAGGCAGAAACGGACAAACACAAGTGACTGACAACAACACCAACAACAACGGCACCCACAACCAGCCCCAGGGCAACCCGCCCAACGGCAACGGCGGCTCTGGCGGCAACAGCGTCGACTTCGTAGCGATGATCAACGGCCTGCTGGCAGCCGGCAACCGCAGGCGCCTGGTACTGCGCCACCGTGGCGAGACCGTACTGCGCCTCCCGCTGACCGTGGTCGTACTCATCACGCTGATCCTGCTCTGGCAGAGCGCTTTCCTCCTCGTCGCCCTCGTAGCGCTGGTGTTCTTCACCCAGACCCAGATCTCGTTCGAGCGCCGCAGTGACGTTCAGCCTCCTTACCGCGACTGAACACGAAACAGCGGAACCTCCAGGGTGGCTTCCCGCAGCTTTTTTAAGCAGGCGGGAAGCCACCGGCTTTTTGTGCCGGCAAATGCGTGGCAAAGTGCGGCCCGGAACCATCCGGACAGCCTTGAGTTGCTATACTCTTCCCTTGCCCGCCCAGTCGTGGGCCTAGCCACAAGGGGCACGCCCTGCGCAGCAGACGCATCCGGACCGTCACCGGGTGCGGTCGCGTGCTCCCTGAAAGAAGGCGCTTGAATTGCAGAAGATCATCATCCGCGGGGCAAGGGCGCACAACCTCAAAAGCATCGATGTTGAGCTGCCACGCAACCGCTTCATAGTGTTTACCGGAGTTTCCGGTTCCGGAAAATCCACACTCGCATTCGACACCATCTATGCAGAAGGCCAGCGCCGTTACGTGGAAAGCCTTTCCGCCTACGCCCGCCAGTTCCTCGGCATAATGGACAAACCCGACGTCGACGTCATCGAGGGCCTCTCCCCGGCCATTTCCATCGACCAGAAGACCACCAGTCACAACCCCCGCTCGACCGTGGGCACCGTGACCGAGATACACGATTACCTGAGGTTGCTGTTCGCACGGGCCGGCGTGCCGCACTGCCCGGTCTGCGGCCGACCCATCAGCCGCCAGTCCGCCAGCGAGATCGTCGTTCAGCTGCTTGAACGGCACTCCGAATCACGCGCGCTGCTGCTCGCACCGCTCGTCCGGGGACGCAAGGGTGAGTACAAGAAGCTGTTCTCCGACCTCAAGCGCGAAGGTTTCGCGCGCGTGCGCCTGGACGGAACGGTCCTCACCCTGGATGAGGCCATCGGCACCAACCTCGCCAAGCACGAGAAGCACGACATCGACCTGGTCGTTGACCGCGTGGTGCTCCGCGAGGAGGACCGTGCCCGCATCGCAGAATCCGTCGAACTGGCACTGCTGCGTGGCGAAGGCCTCATGCGCGTGCTGCTGCCGGACGATGACGTGGACGAGCTGTTCTCCGAGAAGTTCGCCTGCCCGGACCACGGCACGTTCCTCGAGGAACTCGAGCCGCGCGTGTTCTCGTTCAACACCCCGTTCGGCGCCTGCCCCGAATGCAGCGGTCTCGGCTACCTGCAGCGTTTCGATCCCAAGCTGATAATTCCCGACGACAGCCTGTCGATAGCCAGCGGCGCCATCGCCCCCTGGACGGGCGGACAGGGCGCCGGCCAGAAAGTGCACTACTGGGACCGCCTCAAGGCTCTCTCCACCCACCTGGAGTTCGACCTGGCCGCTCCCTGGCGTGACCTGCCGGAGCACATCCAGAAGGCGATCTTAGAGGGTACGGATGATCCCATCGACGTCGTCTACAAGCGCGGCTCGCGCGAGACCATGCGTTTCCGCGCCGAGTTCGAGGGCGTCATCCGCAACCTGGAGCGGCGCCTGGCTGAATCATCTTCCGACTTCATGCGCGAGCGCCTCGAGGAGTTCATGTCGATGGTGCCATGCCCCCATTGCGGCGGCACCCGCTACAAGCCTGAAGTCCTGGCCGTGACCGTCGCGGACCGCAACATCGCCGAAGTCTCCGGCATGTCCGTGCTGGACGCCGTGGAGTTCTTCAACACCCTCGACCTGCAGGGCGCTGCCGCGGCGATAGCCACGCCGATCATGCGTGAGGTCAACTCGCGGCTGGGCTTCCTCGAGGACGTCGGCCTCGATTATCTGTCGCTGGACCGGGCAGCCAACACCCTTTCAGGTGGCGAGGCCCAGCGCATCCGCCTGGCGACCCAGGTGGGCTCGGGCCTGACCGGTGTTCTGTACGTGCTGGACGAGCCGTCCATCGGGCTGCATCCGCGCGACAACGAGCGCCTGCTGAAGACGCTGCTGCACCTGCGCGACCTGGACAACACCCTCATCGTCGTCGAACACGACGAGGACACCATGCGCGCAGCCGACTACATCGTGGACCTGGGGCCGGCTGCCGGCGTGCACGGCGGCGAGATCGTCGCTGCCGGCACGCCCGAGGAGCTGCTGCAGCACAAGGACTCACTGACCGCCCGCTACCTGCGGGGCGAGCTGAAGATCCCCGTACCGAGCAAACGCCGCGAAGGCAACGGCAAACGCCTGCGCATCCTGAACGCCCACGAGAACAATCTGAAGAACATCGACGTCAACATCCCCCTGGGTACGCTCACCTGCGTCACCGGCGCTTCCGGCTCCGGCAAGTCGACGCTCGTTCACGGCATACTGCACGCGAGCCTCGCCAAGCAGCTGTACCGGGCGCGGGCCCACCCCGGGGCGCACGACCGCATCCTGGGCACCGAGCACATCGACAAGGTCATCGAGATCGACCAGAGCCCGATCGGCCGCACGCCCAGGAGCAACCCCGCCACCTACACCGGCATCTTCACCGAGATCCGCGACCTCTACACGCGCGCCCCGGAGGCCAGGAAGCGCGGCTACAAGCCGGGCCGCTTCTCGTTCAACGTCAAGGGCGGCCGCTGCGAGGCGTGCAAGGGCGACGGCACCGTCAAGGTCGAGATGTACTTCCTGCCCGACATCTACGTGCCGTGCGAGGTCTGCAAGGGCGCGCGCTACAACCGCGAGACGCTCGAGGTCAAGATCCGCGGCAAGTCCATAGCCGACGTGCTGGCCATGACCGTCACCGAGGGCCTGGATTTCTTCGAGAATATTCCCGCGGTCGCACGCAAGCTGCAGCTGATGGTCGACGTGGGCCTGGGCTACATCAAGATCGGCCAGTCAAGCCCGACACTCTCCGGCGGTGAGGCGCAGCGCGTCAAGCTGGCCA
>CALDPK010000053.1 GCA_937911855.1 uncultured Trueperaceae bacterium
GAGAGAGCGGAGTACAGTGCTGGAGTCGCGGCAGTTGCCGCAACAGACCAACGCGCACCGTTGGGGGAAGCCGGTCCAAGTCCGGCGCTGACCCGCAACCGTAGGCCGGGACGCGTTCCCGGCGAGCCGGAGTACCTGGGGTGGCCGGTTCTGGCTCTATCCGTCGCGGTCTGCGGAGCGAGCCCCGGCGTCGGAACGCGGTACCCCCCGGCGGCCTGGGCGCACCGTGGCCGCCCTCGAAAGGCGTTCCATGTCGATCAGCTCCCGGCGCCGCAGCATGCTGCTGGCGGTCGTCCTCGGTCTGGCGGGTCTCCTGACCGTGTCCCCCTCCGCAACCGCGGTCACCACCGATGCCTGCGCCGACGGCGTCACCGTCGTCGTCGACTTCACCGACGTCGGAGGGGAGGTGGAGGTGGGCTGCGCCGTCGCCACAGTGGCGCGCGAGGACGCCGGGTTCGCCGTCCAGACCGCCCGCGGGTGCATGCGCGCCCCGGCCCTGGTGGTGGCCACCGGTGGCCTGTCGATCCCCAGCATGGGAGCCAGCGGCTTTGGCTACCAGCTGGCACGGCAGTTCGGCCACGCGGTGCTGCCGACCCGCGCCGGGCTGGTGCCGCTCACGCTCAGCGGCAAGCACCAGCAACGCCTCGAGGATCTCAGCGGCGTGGCACTGGAGGTGGAGGCCAGCTGCAACGGCGCGCGCTTTCGCGGCGCCATGCTGGTGACCCACCGGGGCATCAGCGGCCCGGCCATCCTGCAGGTGTCCTCGTACTGGGCGCCGGGCGACGACCTGCGCCCGCAGGACGCCCCCGGGTTCGTCCTCGACCACGAGGGCCCGTTTCGGACGGCTGGCCGCGTCCGTCGCGGTCATCGGCTCCTCCATGTCTCCATTGGATACCTGCGAGCGTGTTCCATTGTGACGGATCGGTGACGTGGCGGTGAAGAGATGGTGCAGAAACAGAAAAAGGCCCGCCTGATGACTCAGGCGGGCTTTTTCCGTTTCTGCTCCCTCACCATCTCCTCACCTTCCCGGCAGCAACGCCATCCGGCACACACCAGGGGGCGGTCAGGTTTCGGTGAGACTGCAGGTTTTCAGAGACAGTGTGGAACTGAGCGTGCGCGACGAGGGCGACGGCCTGGCTGCGGATGAAGTCGACCGTGTCTTCGAGCGTTTCTACCGCACGGACGCCAGCCGCAACCGGGCGAGCGGCGGCAGCGGGCTGGGCCTGGCGATCGCCCGGGCCATCGCGGAACTGCACGGCGGCACCCTCACGGCCCGCACCCTGCTTGGCAAAGGCGCGGAGTTCAGCCTGCGTCTGCCGCGCGGGCAGGTGGGCTGATTACCGGTCTTGCTCGCGCCTGGCCGTGTCGTTGCGTGCGAAGTAGATGGCACCCGCAACCAGTCCGGCTGCCAGGACGACCATCAGGATTATGTGAAAGATTTCGGCTCCGGTCATGATCATTACCTCCTGGCCATGATAGCCCCAGGGCGGCTGGGGGAAGGCGGGTCAGGCTGCAACACATGCTGGCACACCCCCCTCCCCCGGTGGGGTAGAATGGTGAAAGGAGGTGTATGGTGAGCACTGAACTGAAAGTTGAAGGAATGACCTGCGCGCACTGCGAACGGGCCGTGCAGAACGCACTGGAAGCAGTACCCGGCGTAACTGCGGTGAGCGTGAACCGCGACCTGGGCAAGGCCAGCGTCACCGGCGACGCCGACCTGCAGGCACTGGTTGCGGCTGTAGCCGAAGAAGGCTACAGCGCCGAAGCAGCTGCCTGAGGGTCCCGTGACCGAACAGACGCATACCCACCTGCACCTGGACGAAGAGGTGCGCCGTGACGCCAGCCTGCGGCTGCGCAGCGCCCGGGGCCACCTGGACGGCGTGGTCCGCATGCTCGAGGACCCGTCGATCTACTGCGTGGACGTCCTCAAGCAGGTGAAGGCGGTGCAGGGCGCCCTCAGCCGGGTCAGCGAGAACGTACTGCGCTCCCACATCCGCGATCACGTGGTGACGGCTGCAAGCCGGGGCGACGTGGACGGCATGGTCGACGAATTGATGGAAGCACTGAAATACCGCCCCGAAGGCGGCTGAACAGAACTTCAGTTGCCGCAGGCACCTGAGAAATCAAGTCCGACAAGCACCGGGTCATGGTCCGAGGAACGGAACGGGTCCGGTGCGTAGTGATCCGGCCCGAAGCGCGCGCCCGACCATGACAGGAGCACCGGCTCATCGGCATTGATGTGCCACACGGCTGCTCCGCACACGTTGCCGAGCAGTTTTTCATCGGCCAGGGCGTGATCGATGTAACCGGCCCAGCCGGGCTCGAACACGTACGTGTACCGCTCCTGCGCCGGCACGAAGGTGGCCAGCAGGTCGGTGAAGCCGGCGTGTGTCATGCGCCTTATCGGCGCCTCGAGCGCGTAGGCGTTCATGTCACCCAGGATCAGGATGCCCCCGTCAGCGAAGGGGGCCACTTCCCTGTCGATGAAGTCGAGCATCTGTCTGGCCTGATTGTCGCGCCGTTCATCCCAGCAGCCGCTGCCCTGATCGGTGTCGAAACTGCCGCAGCCACCCCGTGATTTCAGGTGGTTCATCACGACCGTGAACTCCGCACCCGAAGCCAGCTCCCGGAAGCGCTGCGCGAGCGGCGGGCGGTTGTGGATCGCGTGCGTGTCAGCCGTGGTGGCGCCGACCGGTGCCAGTGAGTCACGCCGGTACAGGAAAGCCAGGGTGATGTCATCGCTGCCACGGGCGAAGCCTTCGCCCTGCACCCAGGCCCAGTCGTGGCCGCTGACCTGCCTTAAGCCTTCAGGGCCCGCGAGCAGCCGGTCCAGGGTCGTCCCGTCGTCGTTCTCTACTTCAGCCAGGGCGATGAGGTGCGCGTCAAGGCCGGTGAGTGCCGCGATCAGTTTGGTGTGCTGCCGTTCGAGCTCCTGCCGGTCGCGGGCGCCGCGTTCGCCCAGGCTGGTGAAGTAGTTCTGCACGTTGAAGCTGGCCACCCGCAGGTTGCCGCCCGGATCGGGTGCGACCTCAGGGCGCGGCTCGGGCTCCAGTTCCCAGCTGTCTGGCTGGAGAACGAACCAGTCGTCGTAACCGGAGGTACGCATGAAGACGGTGTCATCCGTGAACCAGCCGGTCAGGCCGGTAACCGTGCTGCCGCTGCGCAGTGATTCAGCGCCCTCCAGGAACGGCACGGGCACCGGGTTCTGCCTCGGGTTGTCGTCATCAAGGACGATGAAGCGCGGGCCGTCATCAAACGGCGTGGTGCAGCCGCCGTTGTTCGGATGGAACATGCGTCCGAAGGCGGACACGGTGAGCTGGCCGTAGCGGCCCAGGTTGCCGTTGTAACTGACGGTCAGGGTGTCCGGCATGGTGACTTCGCTGTACAGCTGGCTGAACAGGTCTTCTGCCGGCAGCCGCAGTTCGCCCGGGCTGTCATTGCTGACCAGCTCCAGCACAGGGCAGCTGTCCGGGCTTTCCTGCACGGCAGCGGGTTCACCGGAGCCTGATTCCAGGCGGTCATAGCCAAACCAGGCGGCGACCGCCAACACCAGGACGGCGCCGCCCGAGAGGAGGATGCGGCTTACAAGCGGTGTCATCGCTGCATTATGGCAGGAGAGCCGCTACGCGCCTCCGCAGGTCAGTCTTCTACCCAGTTGCCCTTGTCATTCTTGTGGTACTTGTTCTTGACTGCTGACCAGGCAACCTTGTGGGCGGTCTCTTCCCGGTCAGCGTCACCCCGGCGGTCTTCCGGGTCCTTGTACTGCTCAAAGGCGCTGTTGTACGCCTCCTTGTAGATTTCCTGAGCTGCCCTGGGCAGGTTGTCGCGAACATTGTCCGGCAGTTCCGTGATGCGGTCGTAAGGCATGAGCTCACCCCCCCGGGGGAACTATGCGGAACTTTCGCGGTTATTACTGTCGTCTCCGTCGCTGTTGGACTCGTCCTCGGCCGCGCGTTCAAGGACACCTTCAAGTGCGTTTCGGCCTTGCTGACCCACGAAACCGGCTCCGGAAACGTAGATTCCCCGCCCCAGGACGTGACCCGCGACCGGCACGGTGACCAGCAGGAACAGTACCGTGAGCAGCCCGATCACGAGAGCCGTGCCGTCCTGCAGGGCACAGACAGCGCCCAGCACCGTGAAGATGGCACCGGTGGCACCGGCTTTAGTGGCGGCGTGCATGCGCTGGAGGGGATCGCCGAAACGCAGCAGCCCCGTGACCGCCCCGGTCAGGAAGACGAGGCCTGCCAGCAGGAAGACCAGTGCCAGGGCTGTCAGCAGCTGGCTCATTCCTTGCGTCCTTCATGCCGCTGCAGGAACACACCCACAGCGACGGTTCCGACGAAGCTGAATGCGGCGACTCCGAGCGCAACATCCAGCAGCTCGCGCCGGCCCAGCACGATGCTCGTCGTAGCCAGCAGAGCGACGCCCAGACCGGTGAGCATGTCGAGGGCGACGAAGCGCGTGGCAACGCCCGGCCCGCGCAGCATTCGCCAGGCGACACCGGCCAGCAGTACGACCAGCAGTGTCAGCGCCGCCAGGGCCACGTTCATAAGAATTCCGGCGAGCGCCTCCATCAGCGTTCCAGCTCCAGCAGCCAGCGTTCGAAGCTGCCATGGATTCCGGCCAGCACGCCCGGCACGTCGCGCGCGTCCAGGCAGTGGATGAACAGCGATTCGCGGTCTTCAGCCACGTGCAGGGTGGTTGTTCCCGGAGTCAGGGTGATGAAGTTCGCAAGGGCCACTATGGCGGCTTCGCTGCGCAGGGTGATCGGCACCTGGATGATGGCCGGGTCGGTGTCCGGGTTGCGCGCGAAGGCAGACCGGAGCACAGCCACGCTGGAGCCGAGCAGTTCGCGGATGAAGATTACGCTCAGCATGATGACGGCAACAGCGCGTCTCATCACTGCTCCCCCAGCACCGCGTCGATGAGTCGGGCGGGCTCGGCAAGTTCAACCGCGGAATCAGCTGCAAAGGCGAGCAGCGGCTCCGGTTGCAGGCCTATGTAGACGGTGGCCAGGCCCAGCAGCGCTGTGGCTGCCAGCATGGCTGCGGGCACCCGTCTGGCTGGCTGCCGGTCCTGCGCAGCAGGTTTCTGGAACGCCTCGATCCAGATCTTGGACATGGAGAACAGTGTCAGGAGTCCCACGGCCAGACCGATGCCACCCAGCCAGGCGTCACCGCCGCTGAACGAGGCGTCAATGACCAGGTACTTGGCCCAGAAGCCGGACAGCGGCGGTATGCCGCCAAGTGACAGGGCCGGAATCAGGAACAGGGCAGCGAGCAGCGGCCGGGATCTGAGCAGCCCACCTGATCTGCGCAGGTCGAACGTGCCCAGGCTGGCCTGCATCGCTCCGGCCACCAGGAACAGGTTCGTTTTGACGAGCATGTGGTGAACCAGGTAGAAGACCGAGCCTGCCACGGCCGCCTGAGTGCCGATGGCCAGCCCGAACAGCATGTAACCGATCTGGCTGACGATGTGGAACGACAGGATCCGGCGTACATCCCACTGGATGGCGGCACCGAAGACGCCGACGATCATGGTCAGGGCCGCGGTCACGGCCAGCAGTTCACGCAGGCCCGGAGCGTCGGCAGGCAGAACAAGCGTGAAAATCCGGTAAGTGGCGTAGACCCCGACCTTGGTGAGCAGGCCGGCGAAGACGGCAGATACGGTTATGGGGGCGGTGTGGTAGGAAGCGGGCAGCCAGAAGAACAACGGGAAGTAAGCCCCCTTGATGCCGAAGGAAAGCAGGAACAGCAGGCCTGCCACCACCAGGCCAGGGCCGGCTTCTACCTGCCTTAGCTGCACGGCGAGGTCAGCCATGTTGAGCGTGCCCGTCATGCCGTAGACCAGCGCCACGGCGGTCAGGAACAGGACTGTTCCGAACAGGTTCAGGACCAGGTAACGCATGGCGCCATCGAGCTGGGCGCGGCTGCGGTCCAGCAGCAGCAGGCCGACGGACGTTATCAGCATGATCTCGAACCACACGTACAGGTTGAAGATGTCAGCCGTCAGGAAAGCACCGTTTATGGCAGCGATCATGCCGAGGAACAGCGGCTGGAACCCGCCGTGCGCCTGGCTGCGGGTGACTCCGGCCAGTCCGAAGATCGCCACGGCCAGCGCCAGCAGCGAGGTGACGAGCACCATGATGCTGCCGAGTCGGTCAGCTGCGAAGCCGATGCCGAAAGGTGCCTCCCAGCCGCCGAACTGCACCGTCTGGATGCCTTCGGTCACCACCTCGTTGAGCAGCAGGCCGGCGCTGCCGAGCAGCAGGACCACTGCAACCAGGCCCGTGACCTTCTGCGCCCGCAGACGGCCCCACAGCGCTACCGTGAGCATCGCCGCAGCAAGTGGCAGCAGCACCGGAATCAGGACGGCCTGGTCCAGCAGCGCGCTCATGGCTCGTCCTCGGCCCGGGGCGGCTCGAACGGACTGCCCAGCTGTTCCGCGTCGCTGATCTCACGCGAATCCAGCGTGCCCTGCGCCTGCCAGGTGCGGAAGGCGATGGCCACCAGCAGCGCTGTGAGCGCGAAACCGATGACGATGGCGGTGAGTATCAGCGCCTGCGGCAGTGGGTTGGCAGCACCATCGGGCAGGCTCTCGAGCCCGCTGGAGATGAGCGGCGGCGAGGTGGCGCCCAGCCTGCCGGCGAGGAGGATCACGAGGTTGGCTGCTCCCGAGATCAGGACCACACCGAAGATCATGCGCAGCAGGTGACGGGACAGCAGCAGGTACACGCCTGCAGCGAAGATCACTGACGCGCTGCCCGCCAGGATCAGCTCCATGATTCCTCCCCATCGTCGTAAAGCCGGAAGATGATGGCGAGAACGCCGCCGAGCACCACCAGGTACACGCCGATGTCGAAGAGCAGGGTGGTGCCCAGCTTGAAACCTCCGGGAAACTCGGCCCACTGGTGAATCAGGAACTGCCCTCCGTTGAAGAAGCCCGGCAGGCCACTGACCAGGGCCGCGATCATCCCGGCTGCGATGAGGCTGACCGGCTGCACCCGCAGGCGGGCGCGCGCGGCGGGAATCCCGTCGGCGAGCGCGATGACGGCAACGGCCATCGCACCCATGAGGCCGCCGACGAAGCCGCCGCCTGGCATGTCGTGGCCACGGTAGAGGATGAAGAGCGACAGCAGGCCCAGCAGCCAGAAGATGAGGCCTGCCATGCGGGAGAGGATCAGTGAATGCACTTCAGGCCCGCTTCCTGGCAGCTGAGCGGAACAGGGCCCAGATGATGAGTGCCGCGAAGCCGACCACGCTGACCTCGCCCAGTGTGTCAAGGGCGCGGAAGTCCACCAGGATGACGTTCACGACGTTGTGACCGTGGGCTTCCGGCAGGCTTGTGGCTGAGTAGTAGTCGGACAGGGCGGTGCCCGGCTGCTGAGTGAGCATCCCGGCGAGCCCGCTGAACAGGATGAGGCCGAAGCTGCCTGCCAGGACGGCGTCGACACGCTTCTCGGCCCGGCTGCGGGTGGGTGCCGGCCGCAGCGGCAGGCGCAGGAGCAGCGCCATCAGGACCACCATGACGAGCGCTTCCACTGCGAACTGGGTGAGCGCCAGGTCGGGTGCCCCGTTAAGCAGGTAGACCACGGCTGAGCCGAAGCCGACTATGCCGATGCTGACGAGCGTGGCCACCAGGCCGCGCGCCACCGTGGCACTCAGCGCGCCGGCACACATCAGGAGCAGCACGAGCAGCTGGGCCAGGCTGAAGTCGCTGCCGGAAGCCGGCAGCACCAGGCCGGCGCCGCTGTTCACGCCCAGCCAGATGGCACCGACCGCGGCCGCGCCGATGACGACCGCGGTGTAGAACCGCTGGTCGCCGTTCTGGGTACTCCTGGTAAGCCAGCGGGCGAGGCTGAGGGTGCCGTCGAAGATCCAGTTGTAGCCGGCCTCGGCGGTCGGCAGCGGGCCGAAAGCAATCCGTTTGAAATGCGGCCAGAGCCAGGCGAGCAGCGCGCCAAGCGTTATCGCAAGTGCGCTGAGCAGCAGCATCGGCGTGATGCCATGCCACAGGGCGATGCTGACCTCATAACCGGGTCCGGTCAGCGCCGTGACAGCTGCCTGCAGCAGCGGCGTCACGAACACGCCGGGCAGCACGGCCGTGAGAAGGCCGAAGGCTCCGAGCAGCAGCGGTCCGGCGGCGAGTCCGGGTGTTTCGAGAGCAGGTGCCTGTGTAGCCGGCTTGCTGAAGAACGGCCTGATGCCGGTGTGCCAGGCGATGGCGACCATGACTGCGCTGACGAGCACCATGCCACTGACCAGCAGCACGCCGGAACCGTCGAGCAGGCTCTCAAGTGCGAACTCCTTGGCTATGAAGCCGAACAGCGGCGGCAGGCCGGCCATCGAAACGGCGGCCAGGAGCGCCCCGGCAGCAGTGAGGGGCAGTTGCCGACGCAGGCCGCTCATGTCGGCCAGAACGGCCGTACCAGCAGTCTTGATCGCGCTGCCGGCCGCGAAGAACAGGGCGGCTTTGTAGAGCGCGTGGGCGAGCAGGAACGCCAGCATGGCGAACACCGCCAGCTGAGTCTGGATGCCCAGCAGGAACACGAGTATGCCGAGCGAAGCGACAGTGGAATGAGCCAGGACAGCCTTGTGCTGGGTAGCCCGCAGCGCGTTCAGCGAAGCGATCAGCATGGTCACCAGACCGACGGTGAGCAGCACCGGGCCGTAACCGGGGATCTGGCTGAAAGGCTGATCAAGCCGTGCCAGCAGGTAGATGCCCAGCTTGACCATCGTGGCTGAATGCAGGTAGGCGGACGCGGGCGAAGGAGCGGCCATGGCGCGCGGCAGCCAGAAGTGGAAGGGCGCCTGGGCTGACTTGGTGAAGGCGCCCAGCAGGAACAGGCTGGCGATGACCCAGACGTTCGGCAGTTCGGCGATCCGGCCCGCGTGACTGGCCAGTTCACTGAAAGAGTAAGTGCCAAGTTCGGAGCCGAGGAGCAGGATGCCGCCGAACATCGCCAGCCCGCCGGCAGCGGTAACCAGCAGTGACTGCAGTGCGGCGCCGCGCGCCTCGGGCCGCTGCGCCTCGAAGGCGATGAGCATGAACGACATCAGGCTCGTCCATTCCCAGAACAGGTACATGACGAGCATGTTGTCCGCCAGGACGGTGCCGAGCATGGCGGTCATGAACAGGTGGATCAGCAGGGTGAAGCGCCGGGCCGCGTCGTCTTTGAGGTAAGCCGCGGTGTAGATGGTGACGAGTGTGCCGATGCCGGTGACCAGCAGCGCGAACAGCAGCGAGAAGCCGTCGAGCTGCAGGCTGAAGTCGATCCCGACAGACGGAGCCCAGGCGATCTCCTGGCTGATGACCGCGCCGCCGGTGACTGGTCCCCAGGCGCTCAGGAGCATGCCGAACAGTCCTGCTGGCAGCAGCGCAGCCAGGGCGCCACCGAACCTGCCTGCGGCAGGCCGAAGCAGCCAGACGAGGGGGGCCCCTGCCAGGGCGATCAGTATTGTCAGGGACGGCAACAACTCAGGGACTCCAGAACATCCGTCCCAAAATAACAGGGCAGCGGACCGGTTGGGTGCGCCCCGGCACACGGATTGCGGGCAATTGACAGCCCACCGATTAAAGTGATATCACTTTGATATAGACCATTCCGACGCATGGAGGTGCCCATGGCACACATAGAATCCGCAAGACCACAGGTAACCGAACGAACCCTTGCCACCGGCCCCGGTGTACCCATGCTCCTGCTGGGCATAATCGTGACGATCGCCGGCATTCCCCTGATCGTCAACGGCATCGCCCTGCTCGACGGTAACCCTGCACTCATCTCCTCCTTGAGCGGGCTGCCCGGCGGCCTGCAGCTGGCGCTGGGCGCGCTGATGTTCATAGGCGGCATCGTCATCATGGCCGGCACCACGGTGGTAGCACCCAACGAAGCGCGCGTGGTGCAGCTGTTCGGACGCTACCGCGGCACCATCCACAGGGACGGCCTGCACTGGGTGAACCCGCTCACCAGCCGCACCAAGATCTCGCGCCGCATCCGCAACCACGAGACGTCCGTGATGAAGGTCAACGACGCCGACGGCAACCCAATCGAAATATCAGCTGTGGTCGTCTGGCAGGTCGAGGACACCGCCCGCGCCTCGTTCGAAGTGGACAACTACGTTGACTTCGTGACCATCCAGACCGAGACCGCCGTGCGTTTCATCGCCAATCAGTACCCTTACGACAGCGTGGGCAACACCGAGAAGTCACTGCGTGACAACAGCGAGGAGATCACCCGCCAGCTGTCCGAAGAAGTCGCTGACCGCGTTTCCTCCGCCGGCGTGCACGTGATCGAGAGCCGCATCACGCACCTGGCCTATGCGAGCGAGATCGCCCAGGCGATGTTGCAGCGCCAGCAGGCCAGCGCCGTCGTTGCCGCCCGCACCCAGATCGTCGAGGGTGCCATCGGCATGGTCGACCTGGCGCTGCACAGGCTCAAGGAACAGGGAGTCGTGGAACTGGACGAAGACCGCAAGGCCACCATGGTCAGCAACCTGCTCGTTGTACTGTGCGCCGACCGCGCCACCCAGCCGGTCGTCAACACGGGCAGCATCTACTAGGAGCAGACAGTCGCCAGGCGCAAACAACTTCTGCTCCGGCTCGATCCGGCCGTCCATGACGCAATCATGCGCTGGGCGGCCGACGACCTGCGCAGCACCAACGCCCAGATCGAGTTCCTGCTGAGGCAATCGCTGAAAGCCGCCGGACGCATGCCGAAGAGCGCGGGCGACCTGCCGAAGCGCGGGCGTCCGCCGAAGGATCAGGACACAGACAGCTGACTTGCTCCCCCGTGCAACCGGCATTGTAGGATGTGCGGCAATCCAGTTGACGGCACATAAGGGACGGCGGCAAACCCGAGTACCGCTGTATCCGGCGCAACTGGACTGGAGGCAGTTCGTGAAGAGTTCATTGCTGCGCAATATCGCTGTTGTCCTGGCCGGCTCGCTGCTTTTAGGCAGCGCACTCGCCCAGGCAGAACCCTTAGACCCACCCGAGCGCGTGTCAGTCGCATACGTGCCCATCATGAAATTTGCGCCGCTGTACGTGGCAGCTGAACGCGGACTGTTCGAGGAACTCGGCCTGGACGTGGAGATCAACCGCGTCGCATCCGGCACCGAAGCCATCGCCTTCCTGACCGAAGGTCAGATCGACGTGGGTGGCATCGCCATCGTCACCTCGCTGTGGAACGGCTGGTACCAGGGCCTGGACATCCGGGTCATCGCCCCCGGCGGCCTCGAGCCGTTCGAGGACAGCCCCACCAAACTGCTCGTCCGCGCCGACCTGATGGAATCCGGCGCCGTGACCGAGATTGCCGACCTGGCCGGCCGTAACGTGGCTGTCGCCGGCGGACCCGGCAGCGGAGGCGAGTACCTGGCCGCCAAGGCACTGGAACGTGCCGGCCTGACCATCCGTGACGTGAACCTCATCAACGTCGGCAACCCCGACATGCCCGCAAGCTTCGAAGGCGGCGCCATCGACGCCGGCATCCTGGGCTCACCATACGCGCAGCAGGTCGAGGAAGCAGGCTTCGCCGTCGAACTTGCCGGCGACCTCACCCCCGGCGCCATGACCGTGGCCTTCGTCGGCTCCGACAACTTCGTCACCAACCGGCCTGAGGTCGCGCAGCGCTTCGCGCTGGCACTCATGCAGGCCGCCCGGCTCATGCAGGGCGACGACTTCCTGAGTCCGGAGAACGTCGACGCCTACCTGACCTACGTCAGCTCCACCCCTGAAGCAGTGGCCGGCGACGCCCTGCTCGTTTTCGATCCCGACCAGCAGATCCCCGTGCAGGACCTGGCTGACGTCGAACGTACCCACCGCGAGAACGGCCGCACCGAGTACACCGAAGAGCTGGACCTGAGCAACGCCGTCAACAGCTCGTTCACCGAATGGGCACTTGAGGTTCTCGGGCCATACCAGGAGTAACACCCGCATCGAAGCCGAAGATCTCCGCTGTAAACGTCGGCAAGACCTTCGAAACCGCCCGTGGCACGGGCATCGCCATCCGCGACTTCAACCTTGAGGTCGCGGAAGGCGAATTCGTATGCATCGTCGGGCCCTCCGGCTGCGGGAAGTCGACATTCCTCCGCATCCTGGCGGGTCTGACACCGCTGACCTCAGGTTCCGTCTCCATCGCGCCCGGCGCACCCGGCAAACCGCTGAACAGCGTGGTGTTCCAGGAGTACGCCATCTTCCCCTGGAAGACGGTGCTCGATAACGTGGCCTTCGGCCTGCAGATGCGCGGCATCGGCAGGAAGGAACGCTACGGGGTGGCCCGCCAGTGGCTCGAGCGCGTCGGGCTGCTGAAATTCGAGGATTACTTCCCCGCCCAGCTGTCCGGCGGCATGAAGCAGCGCGTAGCCATCGCCCGCGCACTCGCTAATGACCCGGAAGTCCTGCTCATGGACGAGCCGCTGGGCGCACTCGACGCCCAGACGAAGATCGTCCTGCAGGGCGAGCTCATGCGCATCTGGGAGGAGTACCGCAAGACGGTCGTGTACATCACGCACTCGATCGAAGAAGCGGTGCTGCTGGGCGACCGTGTCGTCATCATGACCGCGCACCCGGGCAGCAACAAGACCGAGTTCCGTGTTGACCTGCCCCGTCCGCGCAACGTTCAGACCACCGCTACGCCCGAGTTCGCAGCCATGACCGGTCAGGTCTGGCAGGCGCTCGAGGACGAGGTCAGGAAGGCCATGGAGTCACAGCGGTGAGCGTGCCCGGCTGGCTCGTCTGGTCAGGGGTCTTCGTTCTGATCGGCCTGTTCATCTATTTTGCTGACAGCTTCGGCAAGCGCGTTTCTTTCGCGCGCAGGCCGGCCTATAACCGTGCGCTCGCCATCGGCTTTCCCCTGCTCATTCTGGTGCTGTGGGAAGTCATGGTGCACCTGGGGTACTTAAACGGCCGCTGGTTCCCGCCGCCCTCACGCATCACCATGGCGCTGTGGGACCTGATAGTCACCTATGACCGCTTCAACGGCACCAGCCTGCTTGGTCGCCCCTGGCTGATCCCGTCTATATGGGGCGAGGAAGGCTGGGACGGCGCCTGGGCGCTGATAGCTGAAAGCCACGTGCTGGCGACGCTGTTCCGCGTGGCGGCCGGCTTCGTCATCGGCGCGCTGCCCGGCATCCTGGTCGGCATGGCCATGGGCCTTAACCACACCATCCGGCAGATGCTCGACCCGATCATGTCTGCCATCTACGTGCTGCCCAAGATCGCGATCTTCCCGCTGATGATGCTGATCTTCGCCAACCCGTTCGGCGAAGGACCCAAGGTCGCGGTCATCGCAATCACCGCGTTCTTCCTGATCGCCATCAACACCATGGCGGGCGTGCGGGGCATCGAGGCCGTGTACCTGGAGGCCGGTCGCAACTTCGGGGCGGGCCGCTGGCAGATGCTCAGGCACGTGATCATCCCGGGGGCGCTGCCCATCATCTTCTCGGGCCTGCGCATAGCCCTTGGCTCGGCACTCATCGTGATCGTGGCTGTTGAGTTCATCCGCGCGCAGCAGGGCGTGGGCTTCCTGGTCTTCTACTACTGGCAGGTGCTGGCGATCGACAAGATGTACGCCTCGCTGTTCGTGGTCATGGTCATGGGCGTGGGACTCACCTGGTTGCTGCAATGGCTCGAGCGCCGGGCGATGCCGTGGCGGAGCTGACCCCTTTCTTCACGCAGGTAATAACGCCGTAAGTACGTTGTAAGGACCCGCCGCAGGGCAATTTTGCGTTGCAGCGGGTCCAGACTGTGAAACAAGGGGCTATACAACCACTTGTACCTGATGCTATCCTCACTCCTACATCTGGTCATCAGCCGCCACACGAGGCGGCACGATTTCCAGATTGCCTGATTTTTTGGGAGCCGGGACAACCCCGGCCGGGAAGGCAGGAGGGCTGGCTGATGCGGGTACTTGTTGCGACGGACTCAGAGAGCGGAAACACGTATGAAATCGCGCTCGAGGTCATGGCTGCGCTGGAAGAAGCCGGCTGCCAGGTCACAAGCCACCGCATCAATGGCGGCCAGCCGCTCGCGCAGTTACCGGATGTGCAGCTCGCTTTCATCGGCAGTTACACGTGGGGTTACGGCGCCGCTCCGCCCAGCACCGAATGGTTCATGGAGGAGCATTCGTTCGACTGCCCCGTCGCCGCCTTCGGCAGCGGCGAGACGCAATGGGGCGAAGAGTTTTTCTGCGGGGCGGTAGACCTGCTCCGCGAACGTTACGCAAGCCCGTTTGCGGGCTTCAAACAGGAACAGATGCCGAATTCCCGGGAGCGGGCAGAGATCCGCGCCTGGACGACAGAAATAGTGGAACAGGTGCGCAGGCGCACCGGAACCGCCGAACAGGAGAAACATATGGTCGAGACCGTCGGATTCACGAAATTTGAGCCTCAGATGCTGCAGGGTGAATGGCTTGTAGAGTTCTTCAAGGACGACTGCGTGCCCTGCAAGATGCTCAGCAAGACCCTCGACCGGCTGGAAGGCGAGGCCAACGTACTGAAGGTCCACCTGTCCGGCGACACCGACTTCGAACTGGCCGCAGGCAACTACGGCGTTCAGTCGGTCCCCACGCTCCTGTTCGTCCGTGACGGCGAACTGCTGCACCAGGCAGCCGGCTTCAAGAGCCCGGCTGACCTGTCACGACTCATGGACCAGCACTTCGATTCCGGAAAGGTAGCAGCCTGATGGGCGTCCTCGACCAGCCGAACACCACCCAGTCCGCCGCGTTCATCACCAAGGACGACCGCAAGCGCCGCCTCCCGTTCCTGCCCGAGCGGCTCATCAGCTACATCGACCGGCACGCCGACGGCGTGCTGGACGACAGCTACGACCTCGGCTCGTTCAAGCGCAAGGCACTCAGCTACGTCGAAGGCCAGGGCGAAGTCTCAGCTGATGACCTCGTCAACTATCTCATCCGCATCGGCGTCGAGAACACCGACGTGGACGCGCCCGACTGGAAATACTTCGCAGCACGCCTCTACCTGAAACAGCTGTACAAGCAGGCCAGCCGCAACCGCTTCTACACGACCGAGAACAAGTACGGCGATTTCTTCGGCCTGCTCGAAACGCTCACCCAGCGCGGCGTTTACGCCCAGCGTCTCCTGGACCGCTACTCACGTGATGAACTCATGCAGGCAGGCTCCTGGATCGATCCCGAGCGCGACCACCTGCTGGATTACATCGGCCTGCGCACCCTGGCCGAGCGCTACCTGGCCACCGACAAGGCCGGCGAAGTGTTCGAACTGCCGCAGGAGCGCTGGCTCGTCATCGCGCTGCACCTGATGAGCGATGAGGAAAAATCCCAGCGCATGGACCTGGTCCGCGAGGCCTACTGGGCTCTCAGCAACCTGTACATGACCGTCGCAACCCCCACGCTGGCCAACGCCGGCAAGACTTACGGGCAGCTGTCCAGCTGCTTCGAGATCGTCGTTGACGACAGCCTTGACGGCATCTACAACAGCGTGCACGACGCTGCCAACCTCAGTAAGGGCGGCGGCGGCATCGGCGTCTATGCAGGCTTCATCCGCTCACGCGGCTCGGACATCCGTGGTTACAAGGGCACGGCCGGCGGCACCATCCCGTTCCTGAAACTGTTCGACGCAACGGCAGTCGCCGTCGACCAGCTGGGCGTGCGCAAGGGCGCCATCGCCGTGTACCAGGACGTGTGGCACAAGGACATCCAGGCATTCCTGGACCTGCGCCTCAACAACGGCGACGACACTAACCGTGCCCACAACCTGCACCCGGGCCTGTCCATCCCGGACCTGTTCATGGAGCGCGTCGCTTCGGACGGCGACTGGTACCTGTTCGACCCGCACGAAGTGCACCAGAAAAAAGGCTGGTACCTGCAGGACTTCTACGACGAGCAGAAGGGCAGCGGCTCGTTCCGTGAGCGCTACGAGGAACTCGTCCACGACATGGACATCAGCCGCACCATCGTGAAGGCCAAGGGCCTCTGGAAAGCGATCCTGCGCAGCCAGATCGAAACCGGCTACCCGTACATGTTCTACCGGGACTCCGTGAACCGCCTGAACCCCAACAAGCACGAAGGCGTCATCTACTCCAGCAACCTGTGCTCGGAGATCATGCAGAACCAGGCGCCGACCGTGCAGGAGAGCGTCCACCTGGACGACGGCACCGACCGGATCATCGTCACCAAGAAACCCGGCGAGCTCGTGGTCTGCAACCTGTCCAGCGTCACCCTGGGCCGCACCGGCGACGACGAGGCACTGCTCGAGCGCCTCATCCGCATCCAGGTGCGCATGCTCGACAACGTCATCGACCTGAACAACCTGCCGGTCATCGAAGCGCAGCGCACCAACCAGCGCTACCGCGCCGTCGGCCTTGGCACCAGCGGCTGGCACCACCTGCTGGCACTCAAGGGCATCGACTGGGAGAGCCAGGAATCCGTCGACTTCGCTGACGAACTTTACGAGAAGATCAACTACTACACTATCCGCGCCAGCAACGAACTGGCCGTCGAAAAAGGCGCGTACCCCCTGTTCCGCGGCAGCGACTGGGACACCGGCGCCTACTTCGACGACCGGCAGTACACCTCCGAGCGCTGGCAGGAACTCAGGAAGCGCGTGCAGGCCGGCGGCGTCCGCAACGGCTACATGCTCGCCATCGCCCCGACCGCCTCGACCAGCATCATCAGTGGCACGACTGCCGGACTTGACGGCGTCACCGACGTGTTCTACGTCGAAGAGAAGAAAGACATGAAGATCCCGGTCGTGGTGCCCGACCTGAACCCGGACACCTACCCGCATTACAAGCCTGCCTACCAGCAGGACCAGAGCTGGAGCATCAAACAGAACGCAGCCCGCCAGCGGCACGTTGACCAGAGCCAGAGCTTCAACCTTTACCTCAACGCCAGCGAAGACGCCCAGGGCGGGGGCAAGAAAGCCGTGAAGCTCAACAAGTGGCACTTCGAAGCCTGGGAATCCGGACTCAAGACCACCTATTACGTGCGGTCACAGACTGTGATGGCTGAGGATTGTGTGTGGTGCGCGAGCTGAGCCGGTCGGAAGCTTTTCTGTAAGGCCCTGCGTTCGCCTTCGGCTCTCTTAACGGGCCTTACAGAAAACTTCCTCCCCAGCTTGGTGGGTGCATCGTTTACGACTTCGAATCAGTCGGTTTTATGCAGCCAGTTCTGCGCTTCTTTCCTTGTTGGGAAGAAGCGCAGGGTTTTGTGGGATCGGTGTTCGTAGGCCAATTCGGCAATTCTTGGGCCGTGTTTTTTGGGATCGGGCAGGATTATCGCGAGTCTCTGCCCGTAGTTTGAGAATTTCTGGAACAGTTCGCCCAGCAGGCCCGTGCTCAGGTCGAAGAATTCCGGTGACAGGTCATCTTCCGTGAGCAGCCTGTAACCCTGGTCCATCGACTGACCGATTGCGTCCAGGATGTCCTGTTCCGTTGCGATGGGGGCTGTGGCTATTTTGTGAAGCCGCTGCTCAAGTCGGGCCAGGCAGTCCGTCCAGCCCGTGCGGTGGTTGGTCACGGCTTCGGCGGTTTCGTGGCCGGTGTGCCTGAGGGTCAGTTCGGTCATGCCGGCGGATGTTTCGCGGAGGGTGACTTCAACCTGCGTCTCCGCTTCTTCACCTTCCCAGGCCCAGGTTTTCACGTACCTGGCAGGCGGTTCGAATTCCAGAAAGTAACCGTAGACAGCCAGGCCGCCATTCTCTGATGCGATTCGGTAGAAGCCGCCGAGCTCCGGCTGGATTTCGCAGCGGGCCTCCAGTTCCGGTGGCCAGAACCACGTGGCCAGGGAATTCTCGTTGGTCAGGTGCCGCCAGATCCTGTCGGGTGCTGCGGGCAGGGTTCGTTCGATGGTCAGGGCTTCCATGGTGAATGCATTATGGCTGGTATCGGTTGGCCTGGAATGAATAGCCCATATGGTCCCTGGGATGCTGGCTTCAGAACCGGGAACATTGGAACAGCGTCAGGACAGCGTTCACAATGTAAGCCTGACTGATGCACCAGCACCGTCCTGGTCTCAGACTGGCGGTCAAGGGGGCAATCATGTTCAATGACGATGAGAGACAGTGGCCGGACGTGCCGATTGACGATGAACCAGGGCTGCCAGACGAGCAGGATGAACTGGAACTGCCGGGCGAGGCTCCCTTCGAGGAAATCGACATAGAGGACATCCCGGACGTCGAAGACCTGCCGGATGAAGACATCCAGGAGCCGCTCATCGATGATGACGAGATGCAGGTGCGCGAATCAGCGGGTGAGTCTTCAGCCAGCAGCCGTCAGGTCAGCATCAGCAAGGACCAGTACGAGGAGAAGCACAGCAGCCCGACCGACCGCAAGCAGTAACTCAGCCGGATTCTCCGGCGGCAGCAGCTTCGAGTTCAGCGATGTCTATCTTGCGCATCTGGAACATCGCCTGGCGCGCACGTTCAGCCCGGGCAGGATCCGGATCGCTGATGAGCCTTGCCAGTGCGGTGGGCGTGACCTGCCAGGACAGGCCGTAACGGTCGGACAGCCAGCCGCACATTGATTCCTGTCCGCCGCCCTCAAGCAGCCTGTTCCAGTAATGGTCAACCTCTTCCTGGGTCTCGCAGGTGACCATGAACGAGACGGCCTCGGTGAACTTGAAGTGCTCGCCGCCATCGAAGGCATTGAACCTCTGGCCGCCCAGCTCGAATGCGACGCCCGGCCAGTCGCCTTCCAGCATCTTGCCGTCCGGAAAAATCGACACGTAAAATTCGGCTGCCTCGCGGGCGCCTTCCTGGAACATGAGGAACGGTGCGACGGACTGGATCATGGGCTGCCCCTTTCTTTTGACGAAGGGTAGAGGGCGCGGGCACATCCGGTCAAGTAGCATGTTTCATGATCAAACCGCCACGCCTGAAGCCGGGTGACACGGTCGCAGCCATCTCGCTGTCGAGCGGAGCGGCACATATGTTTCCTGAACGCTTCGCGGCCGGCAAGCGCCAGATTGAGGCAACGTTCGGTCTGCATGTTATAGATACGCCGAACGCCACCCGGAGCAACGACTGGCTCTATGCCAATCCGCAGGCTCGCGCTGAGGACCTTCACTGGGCCCTTCAGAATCCGGAGGTCAAAGGGATCATCTCCGTTATCGGCGGCGATGAATCTGTCCGGATCCTGCCCTACCTCGACAGTGGGATGATCCGGGCCAACCCCAAGGTGTTCATGGGTTTCTCCGATACGACGGTGACACTTACGGCCTTCCTTAATGCAGGCGTGGCGGCCTTCCACGGGCCGGCAGTCTTGACTGATCTGGCTGAGAACGGCGGCATCCGGCCGTTTGTCGAGCAGATCTTACGCAGCGTGCTGTTCAACGCAGAGGCTGCCGACCTGCCTGAATCAACTGATTACAGTGAAGAGTTCCTCGACTGGTCGAATCCGGCTCTGCAGGAGCGGCCGCGAGCTTTCGTGCCGAGCGAAGGTTGGGTCTGGCTGCAGGGGGAAGGTCAGGCCGAGGGACGCCTGCTGGGCGGGAACATCGAGGTGCTCGAGTTCCTGAAAGGAACCGAATGGTGGCCGCGCGAAGAGCTGTGGGACGGGGCGATACTTGCGTACGAAACGAGCGAGGAAGCGCCCGGGGTCGAACAGGTGGGCCGCTTTCTTCGGAACTACGGCTCGCAGGGGATCCTGCAGCGGGCTGGCGCCTTGCTGTTCGCGCGGCCGCAGGCTTATTCGATGGCCAGAACATACCGGCTGCACGCGGAGATACTCCGGATACTGCGCGAATTCGACCGTGAGGACATGCCTGTGGTCGCCAACATGGACTTCGGTCACACCAGCCCGCAGCTGGTATTGCCGCTGGGTGTCAAGGCTTCAGTCGATTCCGCTGCCAGGAAGGTACGGCTTACTGAGGCTGCGGTCAGCTGACCTGAGGTCAGCTACCGGCATCTGCCCAGGTTTCGGTTCCTTCAGTGATCTCGCGGGCCATGTCGTCCAGGAAGCGGATCACTGCCTCGCGCTCATCGGGAGTCAGTCGGGCAGCAGCATGGAACCGTTTGGCCTGTTGAACGCCAACGGTGCTCAGCGCTGCTTCCCGGGTCTCTTCTGTGACGGTGATGGCCAGCGCCCGACGGTCAGTCGGATGCGGTTCGCGGGTGATGTGGTTGCCGCGCTCCAGCCGGTCAAGCAGCTTGGTCACTGAGGCACTCGAGATGCCCAGGTGAGCGGCGATCATGCCGGGAGTGGCCATCTCGCCACGGTTCCTGACCGTGATCAGGTAATGCAGGGCCCGCATGTCGGTCCGGTTCAGTTTCATGTAGCGCAGGGATGCTTCGGTCAGGCGGTCTTCGGCACTGCGCAGCCGACCGAGTGCTCCCATGAGCCTGCCGATCTGACGGACATCCTGGTCCGACATGGCGGACCGGTCTATCAGACGGCTGTCGGGATCGCTGGACTCGACGTCGTAAATGGTGCGGCTGGTCGAATCGTCCACCCGGATACTTTACATCATCCATGCATCATGCTAGGTTACTTGCTAGCCTAGCTAGCGATTAGACGGGCTGTCACTCCGGAGGTCACTCACGTGTCCAGTAACACCATTCAGAACAGCAACAGATGGGTGCGCATCATGCTGCCCGCCCTGCTCATACTCGCCTGGCTCACAGCCGCAGGCATAGGAGGACCCTACTTCGGCCGCGTCGCAGAGGTGTCTTCCAACGATGCAACGAGCTACCTCCCGGAATCAGCGGATGCTACCCAGGTTCAGCGCCTGCTGGGCGAGTTCAGCGGCGCCGAAGCAGCCCCGGCGATCATCGTCTTCGAAGCAGCTGAACCGCTGACTGAAGCACAGCGCAGCCAGCTCGCCGACAGCCTTGCGGAACTGACCGCGATCCCCGGAGTTGCTGAGGACATGTCACCGGTGATCCCTTCGCAGGACGGCGTGGCGGCTCAGGCGTTCGCGTTCGTAGACGCCGGGACGGAGGCGTCTGCCACCGTGGCTGCCATGCGGGCCTCGCTGCAGGAATCGGTCCCTGACGGTGTGTCCGTGTACGTGACCGGACCGGCAGGGTTCATCTCCGACCTGACCGACGCTTTCGCCGGCATCGACGGGCTCCTGCTCGTCGTAACCCTTGTTGCCGTGTTCGTGATCCTGGTGTTCGTCTATCGGTCGCTGCTGCTCCCCATCGCGGTGCTGACGACCAGCCTCGCGGCCCTTACGGTCGCGCTGCTCACCGTCTGGTGGCTGGCCAGGTACGACATCCTCCTGCTGAGCGGCCAGACCCAGGGCATCCTGCAGGGAAGCCTTGCGAGCCTGGGGCTGGATACGCTGGACGTCGCCGGCGGCGCCCTGGTGGGGGCGCAGCTGTTCTGGGTGACCGCCGCACTTCTGATCGCCGGGGCGACCATGTTGGTCACCCGCATTGTACAGGACGTCTGATGTCAGCCCAGAAACAGGAGACGGTCCGCCGCCTCGCCGCCCCGGACATCGTCGCTCACAAAGGGGGCGAGCCGATCGTCTGCCTGACCGCCTACGACGCGCCGACGGCCGCGATCTTCGATGATCACTGCGATGTGCTGCTGGTCGGCGACTCGCTGGGCATGGTGGTCCACGGCCTGCCCAACACGGTGGGCGTGACGCTGGAGATGATGATCCTGCACGGCCAGGCGGTGGTGCGCGGGGCCCGGCGCGCCATGGTGGTCGTCGACATGCCGTTCGGGACCTACGAGGGCGACATCGGCCGCGCCTACGACAATTGCGTGCGGGTGATGCAGGAAACCGGGGCGCAAGGCGTCAAGCTGGAGACCGGATCGGTGCTGGCGCCGACGGTGGAATATCTGGTCCAGCGCGGCATCCCGGTGATGGGGCATGTCGGCCTGCGGCCGCAGGCGGTGCTGGCCGAGGGCGGCTTCAAGGCCAAGGGACGCACGGACGCCGAGCGCGAGCGCGTCCTGGCCGAGGCCCGGGCGACGTCGGACGCAGGCGCCTTTTGCGTGGTCATCGAAGGCGTGGCCGAAGGCCTGGCGGCGGAAATCACCGAGGCGATCACCGCGCCGACCATCGGCATCGGCGCCTCGGCCGCCTGCGACGGCCAGGTGCTGGTGGCGCCCGACATGCTGGGTCTTTTCGACTGGACGCCGAAGTTCGTCCGCCGTTACGCGGACCTGCGCGGCGAGATCGGCCGGGCGGCGGCGGAATACGCGGCGGACGTGCGGGCGCGCCGTTTTCCGGCCCAAGTCGAGACCTACTTCTCGAAAAAGCCGGCCTGACGGCTGGAGCGCGTTGCGAGCGGACGGGCGAGCCAGTAGGGTCGCGCGAATTTCAAGCTTGGCGACGCCGAGGGGAGCTACAGTTTCCGTGGTCGATGTATTCGAAGAAGTCGAGGAGGAGCTGCGCTCCGACCGTTGGAAGCGGCTGGCCCGCACCTGGCTGCCGTGGGTGGCCGGCGCGCTGGTCCTCGCCCTGATCGCCGCCCTGGCCTTCTGGGGCTGGGACACGATGAAGACGCGCAACGCCGGCGCGGCCTCGGTGCCTTACGAGCGCGGCATGCAGGCCATGTCGGAAGGCGACACCGCCGCCGCCGAGGCCGCCTTCACCGAAGCCGCCGAAGCGGGATCCCCCGCCTATGAAGCCCTGGCCCTGATGCAGCGGGCGGGTCTGGCGGTCACGGCGGAGGACGCAGAGGCCGCGATCGCCCTGTTCGACGAGGCCGCCGAGGCCGCGCCGGACCCCCTGATCGGCGATGCCGCGGCCCTGAAGGCCGCCTTTTTGGCCATGGACAGCGCCGAACTCGCCGATATCGAGGCCCGCCTGACGCCGTTGGCCGAAGAAGGCCGCCCGTTCCGTCCCTTCGCACGCGAGGCCCTGGGCCTGGCGCGTCTGCAGCACGGCCAGATGGCCGAGGCGCGGGAAGAGTTCGTGCAGCTGAGCCTGGGGCAGGATGTCCCCGACAGCGTGCGCCAACGCGCCCAGGCGGCAATCGACATGATCGACTCCGGGGTAGCCGAGGCCCTGCCGGCGATCCTGCAGGCTCAGGCCGCGCTTCCCGCGCAACAGCCTGCCGGCGGGCCGGGCGCCGCGCCGCAGCCCGCCCCGGCGCAATAAAGACAACCGCAGGAAACGCGTGAACGGATGGCCTCCATGTCCCGATATGTGAAAACCGTTCTGGTCGCCGGTCTGGCGATGGGCGTCGCCTCGTGCAGCACCGTGAGCGGTCTCTGGCCTTTCGGCGGGGACGACGGGCCCCAGGCCACCGCCTCGGCCGGCGAACGGGTGTCGATCCTTGAGTTTGAGGAGACTCTGGCGCCGTCGGCGGCGCTGGCCGGTAGCCCCATCGCCCTGCCGGCGCCGCAGTCCATCAGCGCCTGGCCCGTGCCGGGCGGGAATCTCGAACAATCGATCGAGCACGTGGCGGCAGCGGAATCCTTCACCGTCGCCTGGCGCACGGACATCGGCGCCGGGGCGTCGCGAGACACCCAGGTGACCTCGCCGGTGGTGGCCGCCGACGGCCGCATCTTCGTGATGGATGGCGAAGCCACGGTGACCGCGGTCGACGCCGCCTCAGGAAACGTGGTGTGGCGCACCAATCTGCGGCCGCAAGGCGAACGCGGCGCCTTCGGCGGCGGCCTGGCGGTCTCGGACGGGCGGGTCTACGCCACGTCGGGCTATCGCCTCGCTTCGGCGCTGGATTCGCGCACTGGCGCGGTGGTCTGGACCTCGCGCGTCGACGTACCGATCCACGGAGCCCCGACCGTCGCCGGCGGACGGGTCTTCGCGGTGGACGTGGACAACCAGATCATCGCGTTCGAGACCGACACCGGAAACCAGGCCTGGTCACACCAGGCGATCGCCGAGCCGGCGCGCATCCTGCGCGCCTCCAGCCCCG
>CALDPK010000054.1 GCA_937911855.1 uncultured Trueperaceae bacterium
GCCCGCCAGCATGTACGCCGAGCGCCCGGGTCGCTGGGTCGGCGCGGATTCCTGGCCGCCACAGCATGTTGAGCCGCAGACGTTCTCGCTGCAGCCCGGCCTTCTGGTGGAGCCGACCGCTGAAGGCGCAGGCGGGAGCCTGTCGATCAAGTCACCACTGACCGTCGGTCAGGGCTCTGGCAAGTGGTTCCCTTACAACTGGATGCCTGACCTGCCGACTGACCAGAACGGTGACGACCAGGGTTCGCTGGTGTTCGAGACACCCGTCCTGAGCGAGCCCGTCGAGATACTCGGGGCGCCGGTGCTCGAGCTGGAGTTCGCCAGCGACAGGCCGGTCGCGCATGTCGCGGTCCGGCTGTCGGACGTGGCGCCTTCCGGTGCTGCCACCCGGGTGACGTACGGGTTGCTTAACCTCACGCATCTGGAAAGTCACGAGCAGCCGCAGGAACTGGTCCCCGGGCGGCGGTACAGCGCGCGGGTGCAGCTGAACGACATAGCGCAGCACTTCCCCGCCGGTCATAAGATCCGCCTGGCAGTGTCGACCAACTACTGGCCCGTGATGTGGCCCGCTCCGGAGCCCGTCACTTTGCAGGTTTTCATGGGAGACAGCCAGCTGACCCTGCCGGTGCGCCCGCCTCAGGAAACGGACCGGGCAGTAACGGTCACCGAGGAGCGCGCTGAGGTGCAGCCGCTGGCCATCACGCGAATCACAAAGGGTGAAAACAGCAAGGGCATCACCCGTGACCTGGTCACGGGCATCACGACCATGGAGATCCTTTCCGACTCCGGCTTCAGCAAATTCGAGGATACTGGTCTTACCAACCGGCGTTTCACCGTGGAGCGTTATTCATTCGACGAGGCAGATCCAGCCTCGGTCAAGGGTGAAACGGAAATGGAGTACAGCCTGGAACGAGACGACTGGAAGACACGTACCGTGATACGTACCTCACTCACCTCCACCGCAACCCATTTCAGGAGTTACGCAGAACTGGACGCATTCGAAGGCGACGAACGCGTGTTCAGCAGGACATTCACCAGATTGATCCCACGCAGGTTCCTGTAATGCAGGATGAAAGGAAGACATTAATGCACAAGATGAAATTCCGACCGAAGGCAATAACGGCGCTGCTCGTGAGCGCAGCACTGCTGTTCTCAGGCGCGCAGGCGCAGGGAGACGGCGAGCTCCGCGTCCGCGCCCGCAGCGGTGTCGACATCGACACCATGGACCCGGCGTACTACCTCGGCAACGAAGAGTTCAACGTCGACCAGGCCATCTACAGCAAACTGGTCCGCTTCCTCCCCAACTCGGCTGAAGTCGAGCTGGACGCTGCAGAACATTTCGAGCTGAGCGAAGACGGTCTGAGCGCCGAGTTCAGGCTGCGCGAAGGCATCCAGTTCCACCACGGCTACGGCGAGATGACCGCTGAAGACGTGAAGTTCAGCTTCGAGCGGATGGCTGACACGGACAACAACTCCCCTTACGCCAGCGACTGGTCCACCCTCGACAGCGTCGAAGTCACAGGCCGCTACGAAGGAATCCTGCATTTCAGCGCGCCTTATGCACCGCTGATGAGCAGCACCCTGCCATGGACACCAGGCAGCATCCTGAGCCAGGCTGCTTTCGAGGACCGCGGTGACCGCATCTCCCTCAACCCCGTCGGCTCCGGCCCGTACTACTGGTCGGAGTGGCGCCCGAACCAGGAGCTCGTCCTGGAGCGCTTCGACGATTACTACGGCGAGATGCCTGATTTCAGCCGCATCACGATCGTGCCGATCATCGATCCGCAGATCGCCGAGTTCTCGTTCGATGCCGGCGAACTCGATGTGACTGAAGTTTCACTCGATTCAATCCCGCGCTACGAGGCCGACCCGACCGTCAGCCTTGAGATCCTCCCGACGCTGCGTTACCACTTCCTTGGTTTCAACCTCGAGGCAGAACCGTTCGATGACATCCGCGTCCGTGAAGCCATCCGCCTGGCAGTGGACGTCGACGAGCTGATCACCGGCGCTTACAGCGGCGTTCCCGAGCGTGCGAACGCGATGATCCCGCAGGGCGTCCTCGGACACTGGGAAGACGCACCTGAGTACCAGGTGGACCTTGAGCGTGCACGTGAACTTCTGGCCGAAGCTGGCTTCGCAGACGGCCTCAGCACCTCGATCACGACTGACGACGTCCCGCAGCACATGCAGAGCGCGGCGATCGTCCAGCAGCAGCTTGCCCGCGTGGGCATCGACGCTGGCATCAACATCGTCCCGTCCCTCCACGAGGCAGCAAGTGCCGGAACCCCCGGCATGCACTACGCTTCGTTCTCAGCGGTGCTCGACCCGGGCTACTGGTTCGAGTGGTTCACCTGCGATCAGCGCGGCGACTGGAACTACTGGCAGTGGTGCAACGCCGAGTTCGACGAGCTGAAGGAAGCAGCTTCGCAGACGACGGACCCGGATGAGCGCAATGCCATGTACATCCGCATGCAGGAGCTCATCGACGAGGACATCACGGCCGTCTGGACCACCAACGGCTCCAGTGTTTACGCATATCGCACGGGCGAGATCGAGCCTGCTTTCCTTGCCATGTACGCGCAGTACGTGTACTGGCAGGATCTGCGCGAGTAACCAGTTACTGCAGTGCGGCCCGGATATGTTTCCGGGCCGTCCTGTACCTGACCCAGGAAGTGTGACTTGTTCGCTTACAGCCTGAAACGACTCATTACGACCGTCCTGACAGTCATCGGGGCACTGGCCGTGCTGTTCGTGGTCATCCGGCTTATTCCGGGTGACCCGGCAGTTGTCATGCTGGGCCCGCGGGCCACTGAAGGCATGATCGCGGCGATGCGTGAACGGATGATGCTTGATGATCCGTTCTTCATGCAGCTCGGCAGCTATCTTCTGAACATCGTGCAGGGCGACATGGGCACGGACGTGCTGAACAACCGTCCCATCAGCGCCATGGTGCTTGAAGTCCTGCCCTATACGGTCCTCCTGGCTTTCCTGAGCATCCTGGTCGCCAGCCTGATAGGGATTCCGCTGGGTGCTTACTCGGCAGCCAACCGCAACTCGTTCCTCGACCGGATCACAGCGGTCCTGTCAGTGGGGGCGATTTCCGTTCCACCGTTCGTGGCTGGCCTGCTGCTGCTGCTCGTGTTCTCCGTGCAGCTGGGCTGGTTCCCCGTCAGCGGGGCGGGCCAGTCAGGCGATCTCGGCAGTCAGCTGCGGCACCTGATCCTGCCGGTCACGGCATTGGCCCTCACGTGGATCGGTTACATCGCCCGGATAGTCCGTTCATCGGTACTGGAAGAGATGACCAAGGACCATGTGCGGACGGCCAAGGCGAAAGGCCTGTCGGACCGTTCAGTCCTGTACAAGCACACGCTGCGCGGCGCGCTGATTCCGGTTGTGGTTGTTCTTGGGGTCGGCTTCGGCAACCTGCTCGGTGGCGCTGTGCTCATCGAGATCGTGTTCAACCGGCCGGGCCTGGGCAACCTGATCCTCAACGCCATCGAATCCCGTAACTTCCCCGTGGTTCAGGGCGGCCTGATCATCGCCGTGTTCATGTACAGCCTCGCGAACCTGTTGGCTGACCTTTCCTACGCCTTCATCGACCCGCGGATCAGGATGAATTAGGTGCGACTGTGACCAGAATGCAACAACTTCGGGGTGACTGGCGCCGTTCCCCTTTCAGCAGAGTGTTCGCCGATGCCACCGGCGTGATGGGTTTCATATTCGTCGCCATCATCGTCGTCGTGGCGATCTTCGCGCCCTGGATCGCCCCGTACCCTCCTGAACAGATCGACGTGTTGAACCGGCTTGCCGGACCGAGCGCCGATCACTGGCTGGGCACGGACCAGCTGGGCCGTGACACGCTCAGCCGGCTCATCCACGGCAGTCGCATCGCGCTGCTGGCAGCACTGCCGGCCGTCGCGCTGGGTGCCGTCGTCGGTACGATCCTCGGTCTGATCGCCGGTTACATCGGCGGCTGGGCTGACAACGTTCTCCTCACACTCTTCGACATCGTCCGCTCTTTCCCCGCCATGCTGCTGGCCATCGCGATAATCGCACTCACAGGACCGAGCATGACGATGGTCGTGGCGATCATGGCGGCTACGCGCTTCCCCACTTACGGGCGGCTCGTACGCGCGCAGGTGCTGAAGGTGCGCGAGGAAGAGTTCGTCATGGCATCGCGTGCTGCGGGCAGTCCCGCCGGTCGCATCATGCGCCTTGATCTGCTGCCGAACGTGGTGGCGCCCCTGTTCATTCAGGCGGCCATGGACATACCCGTTGTCATCACGTTCGAAGCGGGACTCAGTTTCCTTGGTCTTGGCGTTCCGCCACCCACCCCAAGCTGGGGTTCGATCCTGCAGGAAGGCTACGCCTACGTGCGGGCCACGCCGTGGCTCATCACGTTCGGCAGTGCGGTCCTGGTCATCGCGACCCTGGGCTTCACCTTCTTTGCAGAAGCACTCAGGGACGCGTTCGACGTGAAACTCAGGAACGACGCAACCTGACCTCAAAAGGGCGCGCCATATTTCGGCGCGCCCTTCTTCTTTAAACAGTTTTAAGCCGGTTACTTGCCGCCGACCCGCGTGGGCCGTACCTCGATCTTCGACGGGAGGGTACGCCCGGGTACCCGCAGCAGATACAGGACCATCTCGCCTATGTCTTCGGGCTGTATCTTCCAGGCGTCCTTCTCGGCCGGCTCGTTGTCGTTGAAGAAAGTGGCCACCGAACCGGGCATTATCGTCGTCGTCTTGACACCATACTTGCGCAGGTCCAGCATCACTGCCTGGGTGAAACCCACCAGGCCGAACTTGCTGGCGTTGTAAGCGCTGCCACCTTCGAAGAAATTCGTTCCGGCGAGCGACGCAATGGTCATCAGGTAACCCTGATTCTTCTTGAGTTCCTCGACAGATGCCTTGACGGTGTAGAACGCGCCGGTCAGGTTGGTGTCGATGATGTTGCGCCAGTTGTCGAGCTCCATCTCGTCCACGGGCGCGTAACCGCCGACGCCTGCGTTGGCGACCACCACGTCGAGCTTGCCGAAAGTTCTGACGGTTTCGTTCACGGCGGCGACCTGCTGGTCGTAATCCCGCACGTCACAGGTTACGCCGAGCGCCTTGCCCGGCCCCTTGCCGCTGAGCCTGGCTGCAGCTTCTTCCACCTGCTCCTGGTTTCGGGCCGTGATTGTTACGTTCATGCCGGCGCTAACAAGCGCCTCGGCAACTCCCAGGCCGATACCCTTGGACGCGCCGGTGATGAGTGCGGTCTTGCCTTCAAGTGTGTTCATGAACCGAAGGCTAGCATTTGCAGCACGCAGGTTCAGTCCGCCTTGCGCACACTTTTGTCCGCCAGAAGTGCCTGTGCGTATTCCGCTTCAACTTCCTCGAACCGGGTGAAGAACGGTTCAGGCGTCCGGCCTGCCATGCGCTCGATAAGTATGCCCAGATGGGTGTGCCAGCCTGCACCGACATTGGCGAGTTCCTGCACTTCGTCACCAAGCCGGCGGTGAGTCAGCGTGAGCCGGGTGGTTGCGCCCTTTTCCTCGAGCTCGAAGATGACTTCCGATGGTTCTTCCCGGTCTTCGTTCCAGGTG
>CALDPK010000055.1 GCA_937911855.1 uncultured Trueperaceae bacterium
GAAGAGTGGATCGGCCCCTTCGACAGCTTCGAGCAAGCCAAGAAGGAGTGGGCAAAGCGCGCCTGGGCGACGGTGGATGACGCCACGACCCGCTACCGTATCCAGGCGATGGATCCGGACGACAGCCCTCCCTGCACCGACTGAAGTGCCCGCACCTGGCGTGTTCGCGGTAACGACATCCCAAAGATCGGCGGTCGAATGAGCTGGCCTCTGCCCCGGTCCGCAGCTGAGCTTTTGCAGCTTGCCTACCGCTATCCCTATGACGCGCCCCCAGGCGGTTACCTGCTGCGTGACGGCCAGCTGCGCCAGCTGACCCTTGATCACTCCTGGGTCGCCGACCGGGTGCGCCAGGGCATCCTAAGCGAGGAAGAAGCCCGCCAGCACCGCTGGCGCAACGTCATCACCAACACGCTGGGTTCAAGTCCGCAGGTGAAGCTTGACCTGCTTCATTTCAGGGTGCAGCCGGGCGACACGCTGCTGGTGTGCAGCGACGGCGTGAGCATGCTGCTGTCGACCGAGCACATGACGCGCATACTGCAGCAGTCCGACCCCGCCGAAGCCGCTGAGCGCATGCTCGAGGAAGCGAACAGCCGCGGCAGTCCCGACAACGTGACGGCAGTGGTGCTGCGGGTCAATTCGGTTGAGGTGCGCAACAAGAAGTACGCGCTGAAGGAAGACCGGGCGTTCGAACCGTCGTCGGTGGCGCTGGGCGAGACGCTCGGCGGTGTCCGCGAGGTCGAGGACCAGTACCCGGTTCAGGATTTCATGAGCAAGCTGAAGCGGCAGCCGTGGTACGAGTACCGCTTCTGGCTGCTGGGCTCGCTTTACCTGGTGCTGCTGATCGTCATGTTCTCGATCTGGGCGTGATTTTACGGAGCCAGCAGGATGCCGGTGGTGCGGCCGTATTCGAAGGCCGGCTCGTCTTCACCCACGTAGATGTTGACGGTCATGGTGTGGCTGGGGTTCATCGTGTCGCCGATGGTGGCGTTGACCATGCTGCGGCCACCGACTTCATCGGCAAGCTCTATCTGCACTTCAGCGCCGCAGCCCAGGTCAGCCAGGATCTCGCGGCTCACGGCCACGTGCTCCCACGGTTCCAGCACGACGCCGCAGGCGCCAGCGCCACCGGTCACGAACGAGAAGCCGACGCTCTGCAGCTCCTGCTCGCCGGCCGCCAGGGTGCGGGGCGGGGCGGGTGCTTCTTCCTCGGTTTCCTCTTCGGCGACTTCGGTCTCGGTCTCGTCATTCGCTGCGGGCGCGGTGGTGTCATCCCCGGGGTCGCCACCGCCGATGACGGGCAGTGCTTCGGGGTCGACGGGCAGGCCTTCAGGTACGACAGGCAGATCGGCGTCCTGCTGTTGCTGGGGTTGCACGGCCGGGGTTTCGACCTGCGTTACCGGTTCAGGCGGAGGCCTGGTCTGGCCGCGGTTCAGCGTCAGTAACGTATAGGTGATGCCGAACGCAACCAGTACCAGCGTGATGATCAGCAGTATGTCTACCAGTCGACCTTTGTTCACATGCGCCTCCCCTGCCGGCCGTGCCGTTCAGTCCTTAAAGGCTATCAGTTCAACTTCTACCAGTACGTCCTTTGGAAGCCGCGAGACTTCCACCGTTGTGCGTGCCGGTTTGAAGTCCGGGAACTGCCGGGCGTACACCTCGTTGAACGCTTCGAAGTCGTTCATGTCCTTGAGGTAGCAGTTGGCCTTGATGACGTCACCGTAGGTGGCGCCGGCAGCAGCCAGCACCTCTTTCAGGTTGATGAATATCTGCTCGGCCTGCTCGGTAACGCCGCCCGGGACGAGCTGCCCTTCAGGTGTGAAGGGGATGCTGCCTGAGGTGTAGACGAAGTTGCCGGCCGTGACAGCCTGCGAGTACGGGCCCACGGCGGCCGGGGCCTTGTCGGTATTGATTTCCTTGCGGCTCATTGCTCAGCTCCAGTTCAGTAGACGCGCGGTTTGGGTTCGTAGTAACCCAGCGTAACCGGCTTGTAATCGATCCTTACGCTGCCGTCGTCTTCCAGGTAGACCATCGAGTGACGCAGCCACTGCTCGTCGTCGCGTTCCTGGAAGTCTTCACGGCTGTGGGCGCCCCGTGATTCGGTGCGGTTCAGGGCGCCGTGAACGAGTGCTTCGGCGCTGTCGATGAGGAAGCCGAGTTCGACGGCTTCCATCAGCTCGGTGTTGAACATCAGGCCTTTGTCGTCCACCCCGATGTTCTGGTAGCGGGCGCGCAGGTCGTTCAGGATGCCGACCTGTTTGTGCAGCAGCTCGTGGGTGCGGAACACCGAGGCGTTGTCCATCATCGAGTCCTGCAGTTCCTTGCGGATGGTGCCGACGCGTTCGGTCTTCGGGCCGTTGAGGATGCCGTCGAGCAGCGC
>CALDPK010000056.1 GCA_937911855.1 uncultured Trueperaceae bacterium
AGGCGAAGCGGCTCACCCTGAATCAGGAACCCGTGGGCCAGACGACGTGATAACCCTGCGCGCGGAGTTCACCGGCGAGCTGATGACCGCTGATCGTCTCGACCCTGAGCACGAAAGTCAGGCTGTCCTCGTGCCGTTCACTCGTGAACACGCTGCTGACGTTGTAGCCGCGGCCGGCGATTCGTTCGAGCAGCTGCGCCAGCGCTCCGGGACGGTTCGGTACCTCGATCTCGAGGCGGGCAGAGGAGCGGTTGACGCCGGTCATCGCCACCAGGGCGTCCAGGAAATCGATGGCGGTGACGATGCCTACAAGCTCGTCACCTTCGAGTACCGGCATCGCGCCGATCTTGTGTTCCCGCAGCACCCGCGCGCTCTCCTCGATCGGGTCGAGCGGGTGGGCGGTGAGCACGTCACGGATCATGATGTCACCGACGGGGCTGTTCATGGTCACGGCAGGTGGAGCGGCCGGGGGCGAACTGCCGACGATACGGATGTCCCGGTCCGACACGATGCCGACCAGGCGTTCGCCTTCACCCACGTTGCCTGCTTCACCCAGGACCGAATCCATTATTGGGAAGTGACGGATGTTGCGCTGTTCCATGAGGGTGTGGACGTCTGCGATGGGCATGGCGGGCGCGATGGCCACCACCTTGCGGGTCATGATGTCCTGGACGAGCATCAGCTGTTTACCTCCAGCAGCCTGGTTCAGGCCTGGGAAAGTTCGTGCGCACTGAGGCGCAGCCGGTCAAACTCGGCGATCAGTCCGTCCGCTGCCTGGCTGCCTGTGCGCGCCATCAGGGCGTTGGCCGGGCTGGCAAGGACCTCGGGGTCGTCTGTCTGAAACCGTTCGAAGCCCGCTTTTCCATACAGCCGTTCCAGCAGCCGCCGGTAACCCAGCGCACCGAGCGGAACGCGCTGCAGATCGAAATTCCATACGTAAATCAAAGCCAGCACAATCGTATCATCAAAGCGTCCGCTGGCGAAGCTCAGTTCAAGCAGCGTTTCGGCCACCTTGCGGCCGCGCAGGCGCGGGATGACCTCGATGGCACCGAGCTCAAGCAGCCGGCCGGTACGGTCTTCGCTCCAGCGTTCAGGCGGTGCAGGTGGATGGAAACTGGCGTAAGCCACGACTTCATCTGCCTGCAGGGCGATGCTTACGCAGCAGCGTTCTTCCTGTGCGATTCCGACCAGGGCAGTCTTCTGCACTTCCGGTGGCCTGAAAGTATCCAGGTCGCGGCTTAACGGCAAAGCCGCCAGCTGCTCAGCCGCCACGCAGGCCGCAAACTCCAGGTCCGCGGCCACGTTTCCCTCAGGCCTCGCGGCCCCGGGCATGCCAGCTGGCAAGCAGAGCGTCGGGCAGACGGATCTCGTGCGAACGGTCCAGGGTTGCCGTGCTGCCCGGCAGGATGTCATCAGGCAGTTCGAAGGAGCAGGTCCGGCAGCCTTCCACGGCATTGCCGAAGGTCCTTATGAGGGATTCCTGGAAGTCCTCGAAATCGGGGTCGGCAAGGCTGGCCCGCAGGATTTCCACGGCGGTGTCGAGCCTTCCGAGTCCCACGTTCGCCCGCATGGTCTGGGCGTTGGTCCAGGCGCGCAGGCTCAGGTCGCTGCGTTCTCCCGTGCTGGTCAGCTCGTCCAGGTTCTCGCGTACCCGCCCGTTGCATTCCAGGGCGGATTCGTAGTCGCCGGCCCGCAGGTAAGCCATCCCCAGGTAGGCGCCGCACTGGGCGCGTTCGAAGGCGCTGCCGGCCAGGTCCAGGGCGAGCAGGGCGCTGGCTGCCGCCTCGGCCGGTTCGGCGGTGATGAGGCTGGTCAGCAGCAGGCTGTCGCGGCGCAGCGAGCGGTTGGTTGGCCCGTCATCCGCGAGCGCCTGGTTCAGGAGCTGCCGGGCGTGTGCCAGGTCTGCGGGATCGACCGCTTCGTTGACCGTGCGCACGAACGGGAACCGGAACGGCTGCATCGTGCCGCGGCACCAGTAAGCGAGTGCCAGGTACAGCGTGCTGCGGCTCACGCGCCGGCCGGTTTCCACGTTGAAGGTGCGTCCGTACAGGCTGTATATGCGCAGGTTGTCGGTCAGCAGGAAGATCGCCTGCTGGAAGTTACCAGCCGCCAGGAGCACCAGGGCGTGGTCCTCGTTGCTGCGGGCCAGCCAGAAGTCACGTTCCAGCAGGCCGCCCGGCAGTTCGCTGAGCAGCCTGCTGCCCTGCAGGCTTTCCTGCACGAGGATGGAACGTGCAGCGGCGAAGTCTTCCTCGGCCCGTTCGAAGTCACCGCGCAGGCCGTGCAGCATGCCGCGGCGCGAGAGGAAGCGGGTCTGTTCCGAGATCAGGGCCTCGCTGCGGCGCGCCAGGTTGACGGCTGCGTCCAGTTCACGGAGGGCAGCGTCGTAACGGCCCAGCCGCAGCAGGACGTCACCTTTCTGGTAGGCGACCCGGGCTTCGATAAGGTCATCACCGGGTTCGACGGAATCGAACTCGGCGAGCGCCTGGCTGAACAGACCCTGGTCCTTGGCCACCTGGCCGGCGGATATGGCGACCTTGGCGTGCAGGAGCCTGCCGTTGGCTCCTTCCTCGGCAACGCGGGGCAGCAGGGGACGGGCGATCTCGCCCACCAGCCGCGCTGCCTCACTCAGCTGCCCGCGCCAGCGCGCTATGCCGGCGCGCACTACCGCCGCCTCGGCGCTCAGCAGCGGGGCATCGGTTGCTTCCCAGTCAGCCAGAAGCTGTTCCGAAAGTTCGAACTGCCCGCGCAGCGCCGCACCTTCAGCGCGTTTGAGCGCGGTCCAGGTGCGGACCTGCGGATCTTCGGAAGTGCTGAGCGGCTCGAGTGCTTCGAGTACGTCCGGGTGGTTGTAGGAGCCGAGCTTGACGTAATGGGTAGCGACGCGCAGAGCGATGGTGTCGAACGTCTTGCCGGACCGCAGTTCCTGCCGGGCTGCTGCCCAGAGTGACTTCAGCAGGCTCTGGGGGACACTGTTGCCGTGCATCCACTGGTCGAGCTGGTCCCACTCGCGGGCCTCGAACAGGTGGTGGATGTAGCGGATGGCTTCCTCCGAGCGTGGTTCGCTCAGGGCGGTGCTGCGGTACCAGTCCGCTGCCTGCAGGTTCAGCTGCCTGAACTCTTCAGGCTGCTGACTCCTCATGTAGCGGCGCAGGCTGCGGGTGAGCTGCCTGGAGAACGGCCGGTAATGTTCGGGTCTGGCGGGCACGGGGTCCAGGAACGCCTGTTCGAGGGTTCCCGGTTCCGAGCGTGCTGACTTCGCTGCCTTCGTCCCGGTCTTCTCGGCGCGCAGCGCAGCCAGCAGGGCGGCCGGGAACGAGGGGAACTCGGCCGGTGCTATCACTGCCATGACCTTGAGGAATTCCCGCAGCGCGGGGTTGCTGGCGCTGTCGACCAGCCTCACCAGGTGCTCCAGGTGCTGTTCTTCACCTTCAGCGCTCCCCAGCGGTTCGCGCAGTTCGGCAAGCAGCGTCAACGTCCGGAGTTCCTCGAACGAGCGGCCGGACCGCTGGACTATCTCGTCGTGCTGGGCAGCACTCATCTGCGGCAGCCGCGCGCGCACGAAGCGACGCGCCTCGTTGGCGGTGGGCGGACTGAGTTTGACGGGTGCGCCGAAACTGCCCTGCTGCTGGAGTACGCGGGCGGGTGCTTCGAGCATGCTCACGAGCAGGCTCACGCCGCTGATGGTGCTGAGCGGCTCGATGAGGGCGTGCCACAGCCATTCGCCGGCCCGCACCCGGGGTACTTCCAGGGTGTTGAGCCGCAGGGGTATGCCGGCGAGTTCCTCGGTGGCTGCCACATGCTGTGATACCTGCAGCAGGATGATGGGCGGCACTTCCTGCTGGCGCACCGCGTCGAACAGCACCCGCGCCACATCAGCCTGGGCGTCGGCCTGCACTGCGAAGGCGCCGGAGGCACCCACCTTGATGAGCCGTGTCTCGATGGCTGCAGCGTCCACGCCCAGGAGCCTGCCCATGCGCATCAGTGACGAGTCCAGGTCCGATGAGTTGAAGTCCAGCCTCATGATCCGGCCACTGGCTTCCGGCATGTTCTCCAGTGCCTGCTGGATCGTGTCAGTAAGGAGGGTCTTTCCCGAGCCGGCCCGGCCGGTGACGAACATGCGGGGTGCGGTGAGGCTGCGTACGCCGCCGACGAAACGGCGGTACGCGTGCATCTTCTCGCGGCCCAGCAGCTGCATCACCTGTGACTCCGCGCCGGCTGCCGGTGACAGCAGGGCCTCGAGTTCGGGGGAGCTCAGTTTTTCACCGCCCATGGTGCGCCACAGGTCATCAAGGATGTTGAAGAGTGCACGTTTGTCTTCAAGCTTGCCCTTGTCGCGGTAGATGATGTTGCGGACCACGTTGGGGTTGGCCTCACGCAGCTCCATCTGTTTCCGCAGCCAGTTGATGCTGCCCAGAGTGCCGTGTTCATCGCGCTGGTTGCCCGTAGCCTTACGGACTTCCTCAAATATGCGCCTCCAGGGACTGCCATGTTCGGACGTTTTACTATCGGACATCGCCGATATTGTAACCGGAGTTGCGTATACAAGTACAACGCTTCTGACATCCCGCTTCGCGAGGGGGTTCCCTGCGGCGGCCGCCAGCTGCCGGCAGGGCCGTACAATGTGGCATGCCAGAACGCCCAGTACTTCAGATCCTGCATGCTGAAGTGGTCTACAACGGTATCGGAACTGCCCGGCAGGACGGCGCAGTAGTGATCGAGGAGCTCGGGGGCAAGCGCACGATCGTGGACATAACCGACCGCGAGTCAGCCATCAGGGTCTGGCCCGAGGCCACGGTTCACGACGCCGGCTTCGCCATATCGCCGACACCCGTCAACGCCCACACGCACCTTGACCTCAGTGACATGCCGATAGTCGACGACGTGTACGAACGCTTCATCCCCACCGTCATAGATTTCGCCGGTTCCGGCGGACGAACGCTCGCCGCAGCCAAGCGGGGCGTAGCCGAAGTCCTGGCGAGCGGAGTCACGGCTGTCGGTGACATCGTCACCCGCCGCGACGTCCTGGCCTGGCTGCTGGGTCATCCCGATCTCACCGGAGTGGCCTACTGGGAAGTGATCGGCATGGATCCGGCCCAGGCAGACGCGCAGCTGCAGGAGACCGAAGAGCTGATCCGCGAGTTCCTGCCACTGCAGCGTCCGGGTGGTGTCCGCCTGGGCCTGACGCCGCACACCCCGCAGACGGTGACTGACCGCCTGCTGGTGGGACTCACCAGACTGGCGCAGCAGTACGGACTTCCGGTGCAGATCCACGTCGAGGAGAGTCCACTCGAGAAGCCGATGTTCGTGCATGGTGAGGGCGAACTGGCTGAAGTGCGGCGCAGCTTCGATCCAGCCTGGCAGCCGCCCGGCGTCTCGCCCATCAGGCACCTGGAGCAGCTCGGTGTGCTGTCCACCCGGCCGACGCTCGTGCACATGGTGAACGTGGACGAGGAAGAAATCCGGCTGATCCAGAAGCATTCCTGCAGCGTGGTGCACTGCCCCAGGTCCAACGACCAGCTGAGATGCGGGCGCTTCCCCTGGGAACTTTACGCCCGGCATGGGGTCTCCGTTGCCATCGGGACCGATTCGCGCGGCTCGAGTCCGTCGCTTGCGGTCCAGGATGAGGTCCGGCACGCCCTGCAGCTGCACGGTGACAGGGCCAGCGCCCAGGCGCTCGTGCGGGCTGCCGTGAAGGGCGGCCATCAGGTGCTCGGCAGCCGCACACCCATGCTCAAGCGCGGTGACGATGCGGCAGGCCTGCACATCTGGAGCCAGGCCACCGCCCTGCAGGGTGCCGCCTGAAGTACAGGCGGGACGGCTTACGGGCTGTAAATTGGGAGCAGGAGGCAAATAATGTCTGATTCACCTGCTCTTACCATCACTGATGAAAATTTCGGCAAGGAAACTGAAACCGGACTGACACTCGTTGACTTCTGGGCACCCTGGTGCGGTCCGTGCCGCCTGGTCGGACCCGTAATCGAGGAACTCGCCGGTGATTACTCCGGCAAGGTCAAGGTCGGCAAGCTGAACGTCGACGAGAACATGAAGACCTCGGAGAAGTTCCGGGTCATGTCGATCCCCACTGTCATCCTGTTCCGTGACGGCGAGGCCGTTGAAGTCATGGTCGGCGCCCAGCCCAAGTCTGCCTACCAGTCACGCATCGAGAAGCACCTGGCTGCCTGACCGGCAGAAAATCACTGATCAACGGGCTGGGGCCCGCAGGAAGTTCATCCTGCGGGCCCCAGCCCATTACGGCCGGTCGTCCGGTGTTACCAGTTGTTGTGCAGTACGAAGCGGGAGTAGATGGTGTCGCCGCGGCGTTCCTGGAAGCCTTCCAGCTCACCGGTGCCATCAGCCACCGTCCGCAGGAACTCAGGTACGAGCTGAACCAGATCGATGAACTCGCCGAACGGGGGCACGTCCACCTGCTCGGCAGTTTCTTCTGTTACTGCTTCAGCCGTGTCCGCACTGACCATCACTGACAGCGCGTACTCCTCGCCGGGCGAAACGCCCCAGCTTGCGCTTCGGGCCACGTACGTGACGCCCTCACGGGCAACGAAATCGATCTGCGCGTGCAGGCCGTCCATCCAGTCGTAATCGTCGTTGTAGGCGACCATCCGGCCGGTTTCCAGCTCAAACAGCTCGAGCATGGCGTCGAGGTTCTCGCTTTCCATCCGTACCGAGAACTCGTCACCTGCGTTCACGCCTTCGATCAGCCAGAACGCTGCGCCGGAGTCGGGCAGCTGAGCGGTCTGGACGCTGCCTGCCGCAACAGGTGTGAGTTCCTCGCCGGCCACGTCATGATCGCCGTAACTCATGTCCGCACTCCAGTCCTGGACGCTGCCGCCACCCATGTCGTCCCAGTAGTCGAACGGGGGCTCACTGGCTTCGCTGAGCGCACCGCCGTGAATGGCCCAGGCCACGGGCTGGACGGCCAGTTCGGCCAGGTCAGCCAGGCCATGCAGCTCCGCTGCACCGTCCAGCCAGAAGGCAGCCAGAACGTCTGCGCCGGCGGGCCGCGCGGGCAGGTGGGCTGTGCTACCACCGTCCAGGGACTGGTCGATGGCAGCGTGCAGGGCACTCAAGGGCATGCCGACGACCAGGTAGTCACCCAGGGTGGTCATCGCGAACTCCGTGACCGGCCCGACGCGCACATGCAGGAATTCCGTGCCGCGGTACGTACCCGTGCGGCTGTCGATGCCTATGTCGAAACCTTCCTCGACAGTCAGCGCGCTCAGTTCTGTGAAGTAATCGACGATGCTGGTGACCCCGCTCATGGCAGCGGCAGTATCGGTTGTACGGACTGCGGTGAACTGAGCGGGCCCGCGGATCAGGCTGGAGAAGCTGGCCGTGCTCGTTTCGAGCTGAACGAGGTGGACGTCGTTGCCCAGCCAGTCGAGCAGCATGACATCCAGGTCCAGTCCTTCTTCGGCAAGCAGCTGGCGCAGGTCGAGGTTCTCGCCGACCAGGACGCTGACGCGGTCGAGCCAGCCCTGCAGGTAGTCAGTGGCTGCCTGAGCGTTGATGACGTTGGAGGCCACCGCTGTGGCACCGGCTGGCAGCAGGGGTGGTTCGGGCAGGGTGAGTCCGCCTGCCAGCAGCAGGTCGAACAGTTCCTGATCGCCACCGTCACGGTCCGGCAGCAGCTGGTTCTCCCAGACCAGTCCAGCAGGACCCTGGCTGAGGCTGCCGGTTATGCCGCCGGCCGTGCGCAATGCAGCGACGAGGGCAGTGGCGATTTCGTCAGCGTCGAGCGCCGGTCCGTAAACCGTCACCAGGTCAGCGAGCACGCCGTAGTCGACGAGCCAGCTCACGCCGCCGTCACCACGTTCGGTTGCTGCCCAGCTTGCATGAAGCCGGCTGTCAGCCAGCGAAGGTTCATCACTGCCGGCCTGCAGTCGCAGCGAGTAGCGCAGCTGGTCAGCGGAAGAGCTGAGTACCAGGATGCTGTCCCGGTGGCTGAACGCGAAGCTGGTTCCGTAATCGACAGTGACCTGCCAGAAGGGGGTTCCGTCCTGGTCGAGTTCGAGCACTTCGACTTCGGGCATGGTGGCCGCGCAGTCCAGCAGTGCAGTGGTCAGGTCACGGAGCTGTGCGTCCTGACTGTCGTTCAGCTCTGCCAGCATCGTCACGGCAGGTGCCGGGTTGAAGGGCGAGAAGCCCACTGACAGGAGTGCGGAACTGCCGAGGGCCGAGTAGCCGTCGCCGGACCACAGTTCGGCAGCGGCGGGGCAGAACTCCACGGAATCAGGGACTGATGGACTCATGAACATGTCCATGAGCATCTCGAAATCTTCTGTCGCACCTGTCGCTTCGGCGGTGCGCTGCAACGTGTCCAGTGCGCCCGCCCAGTCGAGTGAGGCAAGCTGCTCACGCAGGTTCTGACCAGATTCGGCGTCCTGCCACATGCCGATCGCGACCACGCTTCCGGCGGGCGTCCAGTCCGCGAGGGACTGTGCCATGCCGGCGCCGCCTGCCAGCAGAGCGAGGGATAGGCTGAGGCGCGCCAGCCACGGCTGTTTCTTCATTTGCTTCACTTGGTTCCTCCGGGACTGCAGATTTGCTGCACTATAGCCCCGTCCCAGGCAGCCCGTGCAGATTCAGCCCAGGTTTTCGTGACGCGTCACGCCGGAGGGGGTCACGAGCCAGTACACGCCCGGCAGTGCGTCATCGGTCACCCGAAGCTCGAATGACTCGCCCGGGAAGCTTTCCATCAGGAACGCGACGCCTGACGGAAGGTCGGTCAGGTCGATCAGCACGTTGCTGGTGTAGGTGCCTGTCTCGATGCGGCCGAGTTCCATGCGGTGCCAGATCGTGCGGGCGGTCTCGACGGCGGGCTGTTCCGCGGCTGAACGCGCAGCTACGAACTGCGGGCCTTCCCCGGTCATGGGCGCCTGGGCTGTCGGTGCGCAGGCAGCCAGCACGGCAAGGAGGACGAAAATCAGTGCCACAAGTGCGGTGCGATTCAGCTTTTTCATGTGACTATCATGCCCCCTGAGGGTGAGAAAACCGTCAGTGCGGTTACTCTTCCAGCGGTGCCAGGCCCAGCCGGAGCAGGTAACGCTGTGCGCCCTCTTTCCTCTGGTAGCGCAGCAGCAGCTCGAAAAGCTCCCGCTGCAGCGCCTTCGCGTCCTTGAAGTCCAGGTGCAGGCCGTCCCGCCAGGCTGCCAGCACGGCTGGCCGGTCCATGTCCAGGCTCGTCCAGTTGCTGTCTGGCGACACCGCCATCTGAATCTGCAGGCGGCCGCGCTCGTCCCGGTACACCCGGGTGCCCCAGTTGCCGACCTGCTGCTCCCGGGCCTTGACCACCGCGCGGCGCAGCCTGGTTTCCCAGAAGCGGTCCCGCTGGGCCAGGCCCGCCTCGAGCGTTTCCGCGCTGGTGTTGTCGAAAGGGATGAACCAGGCGTCGGCTGTGGTCCGGTAGTACTTGACGGGCTTGCCGGCGCGGAGTTCCTGGCGGCTTACTTCCAGCAGGCCCAGCTTCTGCCAGCGGCCCACCCGCGCGAGCATGGTGTTGGGGAGCGTGGCGGTCAGGCGGGCAGCTTCCGACACGGTGTTCTCCTGGCCGAGGAACGGTTCAAGTTGCCGCAGGGTTTCGGGGTTGGTGAGCAGGTCTGCCAGGACGGCGTCATCCACGACGGCCGTGCGCCTGCCCGCCGCACCTTCTTCCCAATGTGAATCAGACTCTTTCATATCACGTAGGATAGCGCGACAATCAGGTCAGGACACCGTCCCGGGCATCCGACTGTACGGATGATGCAGAATGCAGACAGGCAGTCGAAATGAAGATCTCCGGCACCCGCCCGCGGCGCCGGAACGTTCCCGGGCACTTACGCGGGCCAATGGCACCAGTCAAAGGAGCAGGCAGTGGCACACAAGGCAAGCAATGACACGTTCAAAACCCGGCGCGTACTCGATACGGGGTCAGGCAGCGCTTATTACTACAGCCTGAACGCCCTCGCGGAAGCCGGTTTCGACAGGATCCACAAGATGCCGTTCTCCATCAAGATCCTGCTCGAATCCATGCTCCGCAACGAAGACAACTTCCAGGTCAGCGAGGCCGACATCCGCGGCCTGGCCGACTACAACGCGGCCGAACCATCCGGCTCGGAGATCCCGTTCAAACCGGCGCGGGTGATCCTCCAGGACTTCACCGGAGTACCCAGCGTCGTCGACCTCGCAGCACTGCGCAGCGCGATGAGCCGTCTGGGCGGGGACCCGAAGAAGATCAACCCGCAGGTACCGGTCGACCTCGTCATCGACCACTCGGTGCAGGTCGACGAGTACGACTCGCCGCTCGCACTGTTCCGCAACGCCGAGATCGAGTTCGAGCGCAACCGGGAACGCTACGAGTTCCTGCGTTGGGGCCAGAAGGCGTTCGAGAACTTCTCGGTCGTTCCCCCCGCCTCGGGCATCGTTCACCAGGTGAACCTCGAGTACCTGGCCAAGGGCGTGCAGCTCGCCGAACGCGAAGGGCTTGACAAGGAAGTCATCTATCCCGATTCGCTCGTGGGCACCGACTCACACACCACGATGATCAACGGCATCGGCGTGGTCGGCTGGGGCGTCGGCGGCATCGAAGCCGAAGCCGTCATGCTCAACCAGCCCATCTACATGCTCACGCCCCAGGTAGTGGGCGTGAAGATCACCGGCAGGCTCCCTGAAGGCAGCACCGCCACCGACCTCGCACTGACCGTGACTGAACTGCTCAGGCGCCGCGGCGTCGTCGACAAGTTCGTCGAGTTCTTCGGACCCGGCCTGTCCGCCATGAGCGTGCCGGACCGCGCCACCATCGCCAACATGGCACCCGAGTACGGCGCCACGATGGGCTTCTTCCCGGTGGACGCAGAAACACTGCGGTTCCTGGCCCAGACCGGCCGTCTGCCCGACGAGATCGAAGCTGTCGAGAAGTACATGAAGGCCCAGGGCCTGTTCCGCACCGACGACATGCCGGATCCCGAGTTCCAGGAGATCCTCGAACTCGACCTCGCGACCGTCGTGCCCAGCGTCGCCGGCCCCAAGCGCCCCCAGGACCGCATCGTCCTGCCGGACGTCAAGGAAAGCTTCGGCGAAGACCTCGGCAAGCCGGTGGACCTGCGCGGTTTCGGGCTGAGCCGCGAAGACTGCGTCAGGACCGGCAGGCTGGAGATGAACGGGGAAGAACACGAACTCCGTCACGGCGACGTCGTCATTGCAGCGATCACCTCCTGCACCAACACGAGCAACCCGTCCGTGATGCTGGCCGCAGGCATCCTGGCCAAGAAGGCCGTAGAAGCCGGCCTGACCGTGCCCGGCTACGTGAAGACCAGCCTGGCGCCCGGCTCCAAGGTCGTCACTGAATACCTGGCAGAAGCAGGCCTGACCCCTTACCTGGAGCAGCTCGGCTTCTACACGGTCGGTTACGGCTGCACCACCTGCATCGGCAACTCCGGCCCGCTGCCCGAACCGGTCGTCAGGGCCATCGACGACGGCGAACTGATCGCGGCCAGCGTCCTGTCAGGCAACCGCAACTTCGAAGGCCGGATCAACCCGCACGTCAAGGCCAACTACCTTGCCTCACCGCCGCTGGTGGTCGCCTACGCGATAGCCGGCACCGTCCGCAAGGACCTGACGACCGAACCGCTCGGTAAAGACAAGGACGGGCAGGACGTCTTCCTGAAGGACATCTGGCCGAGCTTCGAGGAGATCACCGCCCACACCGAAGCGGCAGTCAAGCCGTCGATGTTCCGCCGCATGTACGAGGGCATCGAGGAATCAAACCCCGAATGGAACGCCATTCCCGTGCGCGGTGGGGAACTTTTCGACTGGGATGAGGACAGCACCTACATCCAGGAACCACCGTTCTTCACCGACATGAGCACAGACCCCAGCCCGCTCGCAGGCATCAGGGACGCGCGCGTGCTCGTCATGGTGGGCGATTCGGTGACCACCGACCACATCTCGCCGGCCGGAGCCATATCGCCTGACAGCCCGGCAGCCCAGTACCTGACAGACAACGGCGTGGAACGCAAGGACTGGAACAGCTACGGCTCGAGGCGCGGCAACGACCGCGTCATGACCCGCGGCACGTTCGCGAACATCCGGCTGAAGAACCAGCTGGCGGACGGCAAGGAAGGCGGCTGGACCCGGGACTTCACCACCGGTGAGATCAGCAGCATCTTCGACGCCAGCCTCAACTACCGCGAACGCGGCATCCCGACCATCGTGTTCGCAGGTGACGACTACGGCATGGGTTCAAGCCGTGACTGGGCAGCCAAGGGGACTTTCTTGTTAGGAATAAAGGCGGTGTTGGCGGAAAGCTATGAACGGATCCACAGAAGCAATCTCGTTGGCATGGGCGTTCTTCCCTTACAGTACAAGGATGGGCAGAATGCAGAAAGCCTTGGCTTATCCGGAGAAGAAACTTTCAGCTTTACAGGCATTTCTGAGGGACTACATCCCTTGAAAAACGTAGAAGTGACTGCAACATCAGCTGATGGAAACGAGATCCGATTTGAAGTGATAGCTAGGCTCGATTCAAACATAGAAGTAGAATATTACCGACATGGCGGCATACTACAATATGTGCTGCGGCAATTTTTAGAAAAGGCGTGAAAGGGCACCACTGAAGCTTCTAA
>CALDPK010000057.1 GCA_937911855.1 uncultured Trueperaceae bacterium
CTCGAGCCGCGTGGCGATCACCTCGTCGGCCAGTTCGGTGGTGAGGTCCACGCCGGCCAGTTTCAGCGTTTCGATGGGGTCTAAGCGGTCGCCGCTGCTCAGGAACGAGAGGACCCGCTCGCGGGCACCTTCAGAGTCGTTGCGCAGGTCATCGGCGAGAGCTGCGGCTGCGCTGATGCCGCTGGCGTACTGGAACGTGTAGAACGGAATGTACAGGTGCTGGAACTGCGCCCAGGTTATGGCGGTGCGGTCGTCAACTTCGATCTCGTCGCCGTAACCCTCGCGGAACAGGTCACCGGCGATCTGGAGCAGGCGGCCTGCTGTGAGTCCTTCACCGCGTTCGGCTGCAGCGTGCACTTCCAGTTCGAAGCGCACCAGGGTAGGCATGATGAAGAAGTAGCGGTGCAGGTTGTAGAGGGCTTCTTCGATGATGGCGATCTTGAACTCTACTTCGTCGCTGTTCTCCAGCAGGTGCGGGAACAGCAGCGCCTGGTTGAGGTTGGAGGCGGTTTCAGCGACCACCATGCTGTAGCCTCCGTAAACAACGGGCTGGTTGGCCATGGTGAGCTGGGCGTGCATGGCGTGGCCGAGTTCGTGGGCCAGGGTGCTTAAGCCGCCGGTGCCGTTGTCGTAGCTCATCATGATGAACGGCTGGCTGCCGGGAGCGTGGGCTGCGAAGGCACCCTCGCGCTTGCCCTTGTTCGGGTACACGTCAACCCAGCGTTCTTCGCGGAGGCCTTTCTCCATGCGGGTAACGTACTCGCTGCCGAGCGGCTGCAGCGCTTCGGTGATCCATTCGATGGAGTTTTCGTAAGGGATGTGCAGCGGGTTGCGACTGAGCGGCGCGAACACGTCCCACGGTTCGAGTTTCTCGACGCCCAGCAGCTTGCGGCGTACGGCCCAGTAGCGGTGCCAGACTGGCAGGCGCTCGCTGAACACGCGCAGTACCGAATCCAGTGCGGCGCGAGGTACTTCACGCGGGGCCAGGGCCTCCTCCACTGTCGACGGGTACGAGCGCGCCCTGGCGCTGAACACCGCCTGTTTCACGCGGGTGACGTACAGGTCACTCAGCGTGTTGCGGAAGCCGAGGAAGGCGTCAGCGTAGTTGCTGAAAGCCTGGCGGCGGATGTCACGGTCCGGGTTGCTCATGAGCCCGTCGATAGTGCTTGGTGCAACCTCGCTGGTGCTGCCTTCCTGGTCGAGCACCGGGTCGTAAGTCATGTCGCTGCTGACGAGGCTGCCGCGGGCACGCTGCGCTCCCCCGAACGGGTCTGCCAGCGCACCAAGCAGGCTTTCGACTTCGCCGCTGCGCACGTGCTCACGCCGCGCTTCCATCCGCTGGAAGTAACGGTCGTACTTCTCCAGGCGGCTGTCCGTTTCTTTGAACGCGCTCAGGGCGTCCTGGCCGATTGCGAGGATCTCCGGTTCGATCCAGGCGGTGGCTTCGTTGGCTTTGGCAGCAAGGGCCATGAACCGGCCCAGGCGGGCTTTCGCTTCCTGGTCGTTGCTGTCGGCACTGGTGGGCAGGCTTGCGAAGGCTCCCAGGCGCCTGATGCGCGCGGTGGTTTCGAACAGTTGTTCCAGGAAGTCGTACAGGTTGCTGGCGTCAAGTTTGCCTTGGCGGTCCTTGATTGGGCCGAGGGCTTTCTCGGTCGCTTCGTACTCGGTTTCATAGGCGGTTTCGTCGCTGAAGAGGCTTTGCAGGTTCCAGGTGTACTGAGGATCCAGCTCGTGGCGGGCAGGCAGGCCGTGTTTTGCTTTCATGCTGCAGAGGATAACCGCTCGGCCGGCTATTGCCTTAAATCCGGTTCGTTGTTCAGTGGGCCTTGAGTGCCTGGAACCCGTCGAGCAGCCGGTTCAGGAGCAACAGGCCGAGCCCCAGGCCGTAGGCCTGGCTGGCGATCGCGGCCACCGGCGATGCGCAGCGCCTCGATCTTCATCCGCTCCTTGAACGACAGGTTGCGCGCCTTTTCCTCGAACAGGTAGCGGTCCAGGTCGAAGTAGCGCTCCCAGAACTGTTCGCGGGCCGTGTGGAACTCAGCCAGGGTGACGCCGGTGGCGCGGCTGGCCTGCGCGTCGAGCAGGGCGCTGCGCGCGGCGCCGTGAACGTAGTTGTCAAGGGCGCGGGCGCACTGGTAGATGTCCTCGGGTGGCAGGCCCAGTCTCTCGAGTGCGCTGAGCACGTACTCGGCGGCGTCAAGGTAGTTGGGGCCGAGGCTGAGGCGTACGAGATTCGTACCGAGTATCCACGGGTGCCGGTTGTAAAGCTGCCAGTGCTGGCTGGCGAGACTGAACAGCTGCCCACGCCAGTCCAGTGCATCATCCGGCGCCTTTATCTCCGTGTGAACGTGATCGACCATCAGTTCGAGCAGTTCGGTTTTGCTGTTTACGTACGTGTAGAGGCTCATGGTGCCGCAGTCGAGCACGTCGGCGAGCCGGCGCATCGACAGCGCGTCGGTTCCGTGCTCGTCAGCCAGTTCAATCGCAACCTGAACGATCTGGCTGGTGCTGAGCCGGGCTTTCGGGCCGCGGCTTGGTGGCGGGGGCGGGTCCCACATGAGGCGGATCGTGCGCAGCGGGTCGGGCTTGTTCCTGTCGTCCTTGCTCATGCGGGCTTCCCTTCCGTATTCATGACGTTGCGACCAGCTTAGCAACTCCGTACGTATAGTGGCCCGTTCCAGTCACCATTCCGTACGCCGTACTGCACCATTGCTGGCGCGTCAGCCCGGCATATAGTGGCGAGCAATGTTCAGGACACCATCTCACTCTCTTCCCGCCCGCCTCAGGAGCTGCCGATGATCCCCTGGGAGCACCTGGGGGACGCCGCGATTCCCGGCATGGACCAGAAGCTCAGCCTGTACCGGCGTGACAAGGAGTTCTCCCTGCGCCTCGAGCGCATCGAGCTGATGAACAGCCGCATGCACGGCTCAGAAGAAGAACTCGCCCGGATAGCCATCGAAGGCCATGCGGGTGCGACTGCGCCGCACGTACTGGTGGGTGGCCTGGGCATGGGCTTCACCCTCCGCGCAGCCCTTGATCTGCTGCCACCTACAGCCCGGGTGACCGTTGCTGAACTCATTCCCGAAGTGGTCGAGTGGAACAGGCAGTACCTGGGTGGGCTCGCCGGCGAACCGCTCACCGACGGAAGGGTAAAGGTTCAGGTCGCTGATGTGGCTGACCTGATCAGTGGCGCCCAGGCCGAGTTCGACATCATCCTGCTCGACACCGACAACGGGCCTGAAGGCACCACCGCGGAAGCGAACGAACAGCTGTATCAGGCTGAGGGCTTGAATGCTGCCCTTAAGAGCCTGAAGCCCGGTGGTGTGCTCGCCGTGTGGTCTGCGTTCCCGAGTCGCGCGTTCACTGACCGCCTCACCAGGGCTGGTTTCCGGGTGGAGCAGCTGAACAGCCGGGCGCGCAAGGCCAAGGGGGCGCGGCACGTGATCTGGCTGGCTCACCGGCGCTGATGCGACCGTGAACGCAGTTCGGGTTGAGGCTGCCGCATAGAATCACCGCATGATCGTCATCTCAGACCTGGACGGAACCATCACCGACGCAGAACACCGGGTGCACCTGGTACGCGAACACCCGAAAGACTACGACGCCTTCTTCGCAGCAGCGCGTGACGACGGACCCATCTGGCCCGTGATCCACGTCCTGCGCGCCCTGAAAGCGGCCGGGCATGACATCCACATCATCACCGGCCGCTCCCAGGTCACAGAAGCCGACACCATCGAGTGGCTGGATAAGTTTGAGGTGCCGCATGACCGCCTGCTCATGCGGCCTGACAACGACTACACCCCCGACGACCGGCTGAAACGCGAGTGGTTCAAGAAGGAGTACGACCCTGATGAGGTCCTGCTGGTCCTGGAAGACCGCGCCCGGGTGGTCCGCATGTGGCGGAAACTGGGAATCACCTGCCTGCAGGTTGCCGAGGGTGACTTCTGATCTAGGGCGCGCGTGTCATACCAATGGGGGACGTCAGACCGACTGGCAGGTCATAAAGTGACCTTACTGAAGATCAGTTTCAGGCCAGGAGGGCTGTAGCGCTGTGAACAACGAGAGAAATGATGAACTGTCGCGACGAAACGATGAAGAACTGGCCTCGCTGCCAGCCAACGAGACTCCGGTAAGCCGCGATCACCGGCAACTGTGGCTGCTGGCCATAGGCATCGTCGCCGTACTGGCAGTACTGGCCGGCAACTACCCCAGGAGCGTCGAAAGCGACGGTCACGAAGCCTCCGGCCTGAGTGCACTCTCCATCCAGGCGGGCGGAGCTGACCTGGTGTTCGTCGAGACAACCGGCAGCGAAGTTCAGGCTGAACTGACGGGCAGCCGCTCGAATGACGTGGAGCTCAACGTGACCCGGGCCGGGGACACCCTCGACGTCGTGGTTGACAGGCGTTTCCGGTTCTTCCGGCTGTTCAGCTTCGGCCAGCCCACCCTCACAGTGTCGCTGCCGGCTGGTTTCGACGGTGACGTGAACGCGCGGATCAGCTCCGGGACCATCCGGCTTGAAGGCCTGCGGCGTGAACCCGCCAACGTGAACCTGTCGGCAAGTTCCGGGCGCATCACCGTCAGTGACATGAACTTCACGGGTCACGTGCAGATCAGAGCGAGCTCCGGGCGCATCACCTTCGAGGATTCCACTACGCCTGGTGAGGTGGACGTATCAGCAAGCTCGGGGCGCGTAACCATCGACAACGTCCGGGCTGACCGTTACAGGTTGCAGACGAGTTCGGGCAGGTTGTCCGCGACCGGCCTCTCAGGTGGCGCGGTGACCGCGTCCACCAGTTCGGCCCGGCTCGAAGTCGAGGCTGAGACGATGCTGGCGGACTGGGAGCTGCGCTCAGGCTCCGGTGGGGTCACCGTTCGGCTGCAGCGCCCGCCTGGCGGCATGGCCCTCACTTACGCCGGTGGTTCAGGCGGCTGGGACATCGACGACAGGTACGGTTTCGACACCAGCAACACGAGCAGGAACGCCGTCACCATCAGGGGTTCAGGACCGGAACTCAGCGTCCGCACCGGCTCAGGCGGCTTCAGGCTGCGCTGAGGCGACAAGCAACCAGTTGGTTTCGGGTCTGGGCAATTGCCCAGACCCGCTTTGCTTTTCACCCGGTTGTCAATGCAGGTTCACTCGTGATGTCGCACCATGATGGCGTGTTATTCGGAGAAATGATCATCGCCCACTCGCTCATTGAAGAGCTCGGAGACCGCCGCACGCGGACGTTCCTGGCCCTCCTTGAGCATCCCGACCTCGAGCTGGCCCCGGCCGACCGGGATGCGCTCGACCGGTTCATCACCCGCCTGGCAGAACAGCTCGGCCCTGATTGCAGGGCGGTCAGCCAGCTGCGCTCACTGAGGAAGGACTCACCGCCATGCCCTGAACACTGAAGAGCACCCCCTGGCGGAGCAGTTCTCAGCTGCGAATGTAGCTTTCGAGCTGCTCGATCATGAACTTCTGCTCATCCATCACTGCTTTGACCACATCGCCTACTGAGATGAGGCCGATCAGGTTGCCGTCCTCGAGGACGGGCAGGTGCCGGATGCGCTTGGCTGTCATGAGCTGCATGCAGTGGGCCATGTCATCAGTCAGGGTCACAGTCACGACGTCTGCGGTCATGCTTTCCCGTACTGGGGTGTCGCGTGAGGCGCGGCCGCGCAGGATGACCTTGCGGGCGTAGTCGCGTTCGGAGAATATGCCTGCGAGTCGGCCGTTCTCGGTTACGGGCAGGGCGCCGATGTTGTGTTCAGCGAGTTTCTGCAGTGCTTCCAGGACTGTTGCATCCGGGGAGATTGTGTAAACCTCGCGGCCCTTGTCTGTGAGCAGCTGCTCTACACGGGTACTCGTATCCATGTTCGTGACGCCTCCTGATGGTTTCAGCCAGTCTAGACCGAAGGAACGTTGCGTTGAAGGTTTGTACCCCGGGCACGGTGCGGCAGACTATGGCCTGAAACAGCAATGGCGACCGGAACCCGGTCGCCATCAAGATAGAACGCAACAGAACGCTTCGTTCTTACTGCTCTGCTTCTGCTGCCTGCAGCCGCTCCTGGGCCATGATCGTGGCTGCGGTGTCGGTGGAGACGTCGAGTTCGTCGGCGAGTTGCAGTGCGCGGGCGACCTTGTCGCCGATGGTTTCAATGTTGGCGTAGGCGCGTTCGCGGTTGTAGCCACCGGGCATGAGTTCGTCGGCGATGTTCATGACGCCGCCGCCGTTGATGATGAAGTCGGGTGCGTAGAGGATGCCGCGTTCACGGAGTGCGTCGGCGTGGCGGGGTTCTGCCAGCTGGTTGTTGGCGGAGCCGGCGATGATCTTGGCGTTGAAGCGGGGCACGGTCACGTCGTTGATGACTGCGCCGAGCGCGCAGGGTGCGAACACGTCGCAGTCGACGTCGTAGATGGCGTCACTGGCGACGGCTTCTGCGCCGAGTTCACTGACTGCGTGGTCGATGCGTTTCTGGGCGATGTCGGTGACGATGATGCTGGCACCGTCTTT
>CALDPK010000058.1 GCA_937911855.1 uncultured Trueperaceae bacterium
GACGACGACGTCGGTAAAGCCGGCCAGGCGCAGAGCCTCCCGTGCGGCAGCGGTCCCAACCCCGTGCAGCGGCGTGTAGACGATGCGCAGGCTGCGGGCGTAGCCGTGCGGCACCAGGGAGGCGACGCATGCCCACGCCAGACTTCAAGACCGTCTCAGCCACCTGGCTGGTTGAACTACTGGAAGCAGCTCTCACTGGCGCCGACACCGAGTCTCCCGACAACTGCCTGATGGTGAACAACCACGAAATTTCTATCACCGTACGTGAAGCGGAAGAACTCGTCCGTCAACTGAGCGAGCAGCCACCGGTGGAGCTTGTCATCACAGGTAATGAACTGACCACAACAACCGCGGCTCAGCTCCTGAACGTTTCCCGCCAGTACCTTGTCCACCTCTGCCAGGCCGGGGATCTGCCTTACCGGATGGAAGGCACCCAGCGACGACTGGCTTTAACGGACGTCCTTGAGTACCGGGAGCGGCGGGACAAAGAGCGCTGGAAACGTTTCAGCGAGCACGTCCACGCTGCAGCAGAAGCCGGCGAGTACGACAACCCCGAAGAGTGGTTACGGCCTTAAACCTTCCCTGAGCTTCCCCGAGTAACAGCGGCCGCCGCGACTCGTCAATTACTTGCCGGAACATCCCCTTAACCGCAGGGCTGGGGGTCGGCGCCAATGAAGCAATACGAAACTCAGCCGCATATAAGTCATCAGATTAGTTACCATCGGTTGACTCCTGCTCCCCGCAAGGGCGTCCCGCACCCCTGGGCCGGCACCAGCCTGCCCGCTGTCTGCTGGGTTGATTCGCCGGGTACACACGCGCTTTAAAGATCACAGTAGTAGCGGTACAGGACTGCCGGATCAACCCGACCTGACTTGCCGGCTTCAGCGGCAGCTCGAGCGGCCAGCCAGGGCTTCTCCTCACGGATCTGCTCACTCAACCGGTAATGACTGCGACCGGAATAGTGTTTAGCTACGCCCAGCAGGGTCCGCTTCTGACTCTCCGTCAGGTTCGCCGGCGCTCCAGTACGCAGGTGGTTGGCGGTAACGTCAAAGTTGTTGCCGAGCAGTGCCTCAATCACCTCGACCTGCACTCCCTCCCCCGTTGCCAGCAGCGGCTCAGTGAAGAGGAGTTCGTTGTCCCACACCAGGTGCCAAGCCTGAGCGAAGTAAAGAAGGTCCTGCAGTTTCAGCCACGACACGGGCGTCACGGCGTCCGCCAGGAACGCGGCAGCATCAATCGCACGACACGCACCAGCAGCGGTCTCCGGGCAGAGCCTGCCGGCAGGCAATACCCGAACCCGGCGCCTGCTGCCGCCTGATTTCCGTTGCTCAGCGCAATTGCCTGTTGTGATTACTGCGGGAGACGATTCCGCATCCTCAGAGATCCCTTTATTCATCTTCCGGCCCCTCCACTGCCATGACGCCATAGTGGATACCAGCTGACAGCTGCAAACATTAAGTATCGCAGCAATGTATCAGATCACCCCTGCACAATGCGTCCAGCTCGGACAATAACGCCATGCATGATGCCACTACAGTGACATCGTCGGATCAGGCGCCGGGATTAATCTCAAGCAGTCTGAGCGGCACGACTCTGGTACCGCTGTCAGCCCACGGTGCAGCCCGCACGAAACCAGCATCAACCAAAGCCTCCTCCACCCGCTCACGCCACACCTGCTCATCAGCGTGCAGACCGGCAAAGCTGACTGACCTCACCAGCCGGCCTTCACCATCGAAAAGCTGACCTTCAGCAGTCGGCCAGGCCGCCGCGAAGAAAAGGGCCTTCCAGTCAATCAACTGATGTATGGCCGCAGCCAGGGAGTCAGCATCAGTAATTCGCAACTCGAAATCCTGCATGAGCCCGCCGTTCGGGTGGCTCTGGGCGTCGCCGAAGAGGTGCCTGGCGAACTCCTGCGGTGACTGGCCACGCAACAGGAAACGCCCCAGGCTTTCACCCAGGTACTCGCGTTCCACAACGAACTCCAGCTCAGACAACCTCATATGCACGAGATCCATGGAGTAGAAGACACCCATGCCCAAGAGTCTGCCACTTTGAACGTTCAACGAGGGTGCAATCACGTTCAACGCTGTTCAATTGCGGCAGTGACGCCCTTCGCTGCGCTCAA
>CALDPK010000059.1 GCA_937911855.1 uncultured Trueperaceae bacterium
CGCTCCCTCCCGCGGCTGGGTGACTCCGCGCAACGTCGTGGTCGCGGCGATCCTTGCTTTCATCATCCTCCTGCCGCTCTACACGCGACACCTCAGCCCCGCCGAGTACGGCAGCTTCGACCTCAGCCTGACCCTTCCCGCCGCGGCGCCGCTGGGCTATTACGGCATCCGCACGGAAATCGGTGAAGACACCGGCTGGGGTTCGTTCTACGTTGAGGAGTACCAGGTACCCGAGTTCGAAGTCGAAGTGACAGCGGACGTGCCGTACGCTATCCACGGTGAGAGCGCGAGCTTCACGGTCAGCGCCGAGTACCTGTTCGGCGGTCCGGTCGGCGGCGGCAGCGTCAACTGGGTAGTCATGAGCGAACCTTACAGCCCGTTCGCCTGGCGCTCCGAGCACGGCTTCTACGACGACTTCAGCAGCACCTACGGCGGCAGTGTCATCGCACGCGGCGAAGCGACCATCGGACCTGAAGGAACGGTCGTGATCCCGGTCGTACTGCAACCTCAGGACGAGGATTACCGGCTGACGCTGCAGGCGCAGGTCAGCGATGAAAGCGACGAGCAGATCGCAGGCAGCGCCTCCCTCATCGCCTACCGCGCTGACCTGGTGCTCGGTGTCAGAACCGAACGCTACGCCATGCCCCTGGGTGAAGAGACAACACTCACTGTCACTGCCCAGGACCTGGAAGGCAACCCAGTGAGCACCGACTTCACCGTCGAAACCGAACACAGCGAATGGGTCGAAGGCACGGGCATCGTCCGCGAAGCCGGACCCAGTTACACAGGCACGACCGGCGCCGACGGCAGCGCAACCATCACCATTGACCCCGGACGGCGCGGCAGCTGGACCATAACGGCAGGCGCAACAGACGGGCAGGGCCGCTTCACCGACAACTCGACCAGCCTCTGGCTCTACGGCGGCGACGCGTGGTACTGGGACTACGATTACCTGGAAGTAAGTGCCGACAAAGAGGAATACGCGATCGGCGAAACCGCCAGGTTCGTGGTCCAGTCCCCTGTTGCGGACAGCTGGGCACTCGTAACCCACGAGGGTGACCGCGTCCGCGAATGGCAGCTCATCCCGTTCGAAGGCAACTCCTTCACCTACGAACTCGAAGTCACTGGCAACGAACTTCCGAATGCCTGGCTCGGCGTGGTCGTCGTTGGCGACGGCGAGATCCACCAGGCGTCCACCAGTTACCTGATCAACCCGGAAACACGCTTCCTCAACATCAGCATCGAAAGCGCAGCTGACACGTTCGAACCCGGTGACAGCAGCGAACTCAGCGTTCTGGTGACCGATTCAGAGGGCCAGCCCGTGCAGGCGCAACTGACCATCAGCATCGTGGACGAAGGCATCTACCTGATCCGGCCCGACCACACCACTGACATCCGCCGCTTCTTCTACTCCTGGCGTGGCAACAGCGTCAGCACCGACCTTTCCACCTGGGCGTACTTCGGTCAGATCGCCCCGGTCGGCGCCGCCCGCGAAGCCATGGACGAAGCCGTCTTCGCCCAGTCCAAAGACCAGGCTGAAGCAGCCGCAGGCACCGCCCTCGAGGACCCCCGCCTCCGTGAGGACTTCCAGGACACCATGCTCTGGACAACCGACCTCGAAACGGACGAAGACGGCCGCGCCACCTTCACCGTCGAGTTCCCCGACAACCTCACGCGCTGGCGCATCACGGTCCGTGCGATCACTGAAGAGGGACACGTGGGCCAGGAAACCGCGAACGTCACCACCACCCTGCCGGTGCTCGCCCGGCTCGCCATGCCTGACTTCCTGGTACGCGGGGACGAAACGCGCATCCGCGTGATCGGGCAGAATAACCTCGAGGAAACGCTGCAGGCTACCTGGTCACTGATAACAGGCGGCCTGGAACTGGCCGACGAAGCCAACCGCAGCTCCGAGTTGCCAGCCGGAGGCAGGGCCACCCAGGACTGGACCGCGCGCGCCGAACAGGTTGGCACGGCCGAAGTGGAAGCTCAGGTGCTTACCGGTCAGGCCAGCGACGCGATTAGACTGCCACTGCAGGTGATTCCGCACGGCTTGGTTACCGGCATGGCGTGGGCCGAGCAGGGACCGTCCACCTGGGAATTCACCATGCCCGGCAACGCCCGAATCGGTTCACTCGCAGGCAGCCTGGTACTCACGCCCAACTTCACTGCCGCCGTCACCCCCGCCGTTCACTGGCTGTACGACCTGAATTACTCCTGGACCGAGGGCATCATGAGCCAGCTGCTGGCTCTGGTTCAGGCGGACCAGAACGGGCTCGCCCTGCCTGAAGAACTCGCGGACCTGAACAGCTACGTGAATGACGGATTGCTGAGCCTGTACCGGCTGCAGCATCCGGACGGCGGTTTCGGTTTCTGGCGCTTCGACACGTCCGATCCGCTGGTGACCGCCTACGTGGTTGACGGTCTGCTCACCCTGCGTGACGCCGGGTACGACGTCCGCGAGTATGAGCTGGAACGCGGGTTCGAGTACCTGCAGGACGCCTCGCGCAAGGACACATTCCAGGCGTACGATTACCTGTCCGAAAGCCAGCGGAAAAGCGCCAGCGCTGATGCGAAGGCGTACGTCTGGCTTGCCTTGGCGCGCGGCGGCTTCCAGACCGACCACCTGCACGGCCTGCCCGGCGAACCAAACCTGAGCAACCACGGACTCGCGCTCAGCATCCTGGCTCTCATCGCCACCGGCGACACGGTCGAAGCCAACCTGTACCTGGATGAACTGCTCAGCCACGTCATCGACCGCGAAGCAGTGGCCTACTTCGACTCCGAAGCACCACGCTTCATCTGGAGTGACGATCACGTGCACACCACGGCGTTGGCACTCCAGGCGATCGCCGAACTGCGGGCGGACGACGAGCTGATCCCCCGCATCGTGAACTGGCTGCTGCTCGAGCGTACCGGCGCGCACTGGTACTCAGGCAAGGCAACCGCCGCTGTCGTTGACGCGGCCCTCAGCCTGAGGGAACCGGTCGTGCCCGAGGAAGAAGAAGCCGAAGCTGACGAGCCTGTCATGGCAACGGTCAGGCTCAACCGGATCGTCATCGAGGAAGTCGAACTGGGCGGCGAACAGATCGAGGTTGACCTCAGCCGGCTGGCAGCTCCCGGCAAGAACATCCTGAACATCGACGTGCCTGAGGGCACGGAGCTTTACGTCAGCGCCAGCGTTGAGTTCTTCATCGAAGATGAGTTCGCCGAACCCGCCGGCAACGGAATCAGCATCACCCGCACTTTCGAGCTGCTCACCCCAGATTGGCTCGAGGACGAGCAGCACTTCGTTTACGAACAGAGCCTGGCTGATGAGTTCGTGATCGGTGACTTCGTGGTCGTGACAGTCACGATCGAACCCGAAGGCAACGCGCGTTACGTGAGCGTGTACGAACCGCTGCCCGCCGGTTTCAGTGTGGTGGAGGAAGATCATCAGTTCCGCCTGGCGGGTATCCCGCGTCGTTACGGCGATGATTACTGGGGCTGGAACTACTGGTATGACGCGCGTGAGATCCGCGAGCAGGGCATCGACTTCTACTTCTCGCGGCTGACTGAGCCGGTTTCGTTCACGTACATTTTGCGTGCTGAGCATGCCGGTGAGTTCGCTGCCCTGCCCACCCAGGTGTGGCTGGCTTACGAGCAGGAAGTGCGTGCCAATTCAGCCGCGCAGCGGCTCACCGTAGTCGCGGAGTGAGGTTGCTGCAGCTGGTGTGCGTGCTCCTTGTGATGGGCGGCGCGCACGCCGGCACTCCCGCCTGGCGCACTGCGAACATGGCAGGGGTGGACGTCAACTTCCAGTCGGCCACGAGTTCCGAGCTGGGGCAGTTGAGCCAGGTGCTGCAGCGGGCCGTTCCTCAGGTTTTACGCCTGACGGGGCATGAGCTGTGTGCGGAGCCGGTCGTTTACGTGCATCCTGACCTGGCTTCCTTCCAGGCGGCATCCGGTGCAGCGTGGTTTCAGCTGGCCGTGGCTGACCGGGCGGCTTGCCGCATCGACGTGCAGCGCCTCGCGGTGGTTGCCCAGCATGGTGGGCTGGAGCGGATGCTGCGGCACGAGCTGTTTCACCTTGCGCAGCCTGACGGCTGGGAGCGCTGGCGCGCTGAAGGGGCAGCGCAGCAGTTCGCCGGTGAACGGCCCGCCGCACCGCCGCTCGGCGGGCTGAGTCCGGCCCAGCTTGACCTCATGCTTGCCGCACCGGCAGACGAGTTGACCTACCGGCGGGCGATGGCTACTGCGCTGGAGTGGGTGAGGCAGGGCAGGTAGCTCTTGCGGTTGCTTCGGGCGAGTACCATTGACGTGGGAATCTTGAGAGGAGCAGCACATGGCGAGACTTGTATTCGGCATGAATCAGTCACTGGACGGCTTCGTTGATCACGAAGCGTTCGCTCCTGACTCCGTACTGTTCGAGCACTTCATAAGGCAGACCCGCAACCTGGCGGGCAGCCTGTACGGGCGGCGGCTGTACGAGATCATGAGTTACTGGGATGAGGAGCAGCCGCACTGGTCGCCTGCGGAGCGGGAGTTCGCGCGGGTCTGGCGGGACGTTCCCAAGTGGGTCGTGTCCACGACGCTCTCCTCCGCCGGTCCGAACGCCACACTGATCAGCAGCGATGTCGAGTCAGCAGTCAGGGAGCTGAAGGACAGTGTGCAGGGTGAGATCGAGGTCGGTGGCACGGTGCTGGCCCGGAGCCTTGGCGAGTACGGACTGATAGATGAGTACCGGATCTACCTGCAGCCGTTCGTGCTTGGCAGCGGCACCCCATTCTTCGCGGGCAGTCGCCCCAGAATTAAGCTCGCCAGCCACGAGCGGATCGGTGAGCAGACCGTACGTTTGAGTTACGTGCCGGACACTGAATCCACTTGAGCCGGCCGGGTCAGAGCAGGATGACCATGAGCAGGGTGCCCACGATGATCAGTACCAGGACGATCATCATCAGCTTGCCGCCAGCTGAGGCGAGGTTGAAGGTGGTGCCGAGGCCGGTGTGCGGTGGCTTGGGAACTATCGTGCGCGGATCAGCGGGGTTGCTGTAGAAGAGTCCGCCCATGACCCAGTGCTGGGGGTTCAGGGTGGGCTCCGTATCGCTGGTCAGGTGCTTCCTTTCGGCAGCTATCCGGTTGAAGTAGAAACCCATGATCAGCAGTACGGGCAGGCCGCCCAGCAGTCCTGCGGCTATCAACCACGGACCCAGGTCCAGGTCGTACCAGCCCATGACGCTGATGAAGCCGAAGATGACGGCCATCGAAAGGTTCACGTACCCCAGGGTCAGGCTGTACGCCTCGCGTTCGCTGGGTACCGTCGCTGCGTTCCGGGTCATGGCGATGTTCATGGCGATCAGTCCTGCGACCAGGGCGAGCGCGATGAACAGCGGTCCAAAAGCCCAGCCGACCGACTTCGGCCGGAAGTCGTCCGCAATCCCTGCAGCGTTCCAGTGGATGGGAATCTCGTCCGGCAAGGCTGGATACAGGTAAGCGCCCCAGGCGAGAACACCCAGCAAGATCGCGACTGACAGGACGTGCATTGCCCAGCCGATGCGGATGGCTGTGGTGGGCCGGTTATCAGGAGACGATGTTGAATTCACTGGCATCATTTTATGAACACGGCCGTTGGGAGGGCAATCCCGGCGGCAGCTGCGTCCCCTCAGTGGCCGCTGCAACAGCCTCGACGGACGCGAACAGGCAATGCACGTCGCCGCGTGCTATAAATGAATCAGGATGACCAAGGTTTGAATATGGATGGAAATCAATTCACAGGACGCTTCACCGTAAGCGAGGTCGAGGAACGCACTGGCGTGCCGGCAAGCTCGCTGCGCCAGTGGGAACGCCGTTACGGCTTCCCCGATCCGCAGCGCTCGCCCAGCGGCTACCGCTATTACAGCGACGCCGACCTGGCCGCGATCATACGCATGCGTGACCTCGTCGCCGATGGCGTTCCGCCGTCGAGGGCCGCCGTCCTGGTCGGCACTCAACTGGCCCCCGTCAATGACGTCCGCTCTACCGAAGCGCTCTCGAGCGAGCTCGGTGATGCACTGCAGGCTTACGAAGGGGAACGGGCGGAGCAACTGTACCGGGAAGCTGTCTCGCTGTATCCGATAGAAGTCGTCATGCTCGATGTAATCCGGCCTGCGCTGATCCGCATCGGCGACCTGTGGCACGCCGGTGTCATCAGCGTCGCCACTGAGCACTTCGCGAGCAATTTCCTGCTGGGTCGGGTGAGGGCTCTGTTCCGGCTGTCGGCCGGAACGGCCCCCAGCCCGCGGGTGCTGGTTGCCTGTGCACCCGGTGAACGGCACGAGATCGGCAGTCTCATAGTCGCCACGCTGATGCGCAGGGCAGGCTTCCGGGTTGTTTACCTGGGGGCTGACATGCCGCTTGAGGACCTGGTCGGTCTGGTGAGGGAAAGCCGCTTCGAAGCCATCCTTCTGTCTGTCACGATGTCAGGATCGGCTGCTTCGCTGCTGGACAGCCGGGATCAGCTCCGGGATCTTCCCTGCCAGCTCATACTGGGTGGAGCTGCGATCGAGGCTGAACCGGAACTGGCTGAGCGTCTCGGTGGGGTGTTCCTGGGTAATGACGCGCGGTCGTTCATTCCGCAGCTGAAAGCCCTGCTGACTCCAGGCAGCTGAGCGCCGAGCTATAAAAGCAGGGGGGCTTCATATGAAGCCCCCCTGCTTTGATGTCAGCGGCTTGCTGTCAGGTCAGACGGAGTGCCGCTTGACCGTGGGGGTTGCGGCATTTGAGGTGAACAGCGTGGGGATGAGCGCGACGCCGGCGACACCGACGAGGACGTAGATGATGCTCGACAGCGTGTTCTTCTCGCCGAAGCTGTTACCGGTGATTGCGGCGACCAGGTCGAAGCTGAAGAGACCTACGAGAAGCCAGTTGAGAGCGCCTACGATTACCAGTGTGAGTGAAACTGCCTTGAGTGTTCCCATTTCATTTGCCTCCAAAGTGTGCAACCTTTGTCTAAGGTTGAGGGAAGTATAGAGGTAATGTCCAAGGTTTGTCAAGAGCCTGATCAGGCTTGAGTGTCGAACAGGTCTGAGCTCAGGTAGCGGTCACCGCGGTCGCAGACTATGAACACGACCGTTCCGGACTTCAGCTCGCCGCACACCCGCAGTGCTACAGCTAGCGCTCCGCCGCTGCTCATGCCTGCCAGGACGCCGGCTCTGGCGGCGAGCATCTGTGTGGCAGCCCGCGCTTCACCTTCGGAAACGTCGACCAGCCTGTCAACCCGCTCCGCCTGGTAGATACGGGGCAGGAACTCCTCCGGCCAGCGGCGGATGCCGGGGATGTTGGAGCCGTCCTCAGGACGGGTACCCACTATCTGCACTGCAGGGTCCTGCTCCTTAAGGAAGCGGGATACTCCCATGATCGTGCCGGTCGTTCCCATCGCTGATACGAAGTGCGTCACGCTGCCTGACGTGTCCCGCCATATCTCGGGTCCTGTGCTTGCGTAGTGCGCGTGCGCGTTGTCGGGGTTCGCGAACTGGTCAAGCTGCGCCCAGCCGTTGGCTTCAGCCAGTGAGTCCGCGTGCAGCCGGACATCCTCCATGGTCTGCCCTTCTGCGGTGAGGATGACCTCGGCTCCGTACGCGCGGCTGGTAGTTACGCGTTCGCGGGTGGAGTTGTGCGGCATGACGAGCGTCACACCGATGCCGAGCAACGGGCCGATCATGGCCAGTGCGATGCCGGTGTTGCCGCTCGTTGCCTCCACCAGGCGGTCGCCAGCGCGGATCTCCCCGCGGCTGAGCGCACCCGAAAACATAGCGAGAGCGGCCCGGTCTTTGACGCTGCCCCCGGGGTTACTGCCTTCAAGCTTCGCGAGCAGCGTCACTTGAGGGTTGTCCTGCAGGTGACTCACGTCGACCAGTGGCGTGTTGCCGATGGCGTCGAGCAGTTTCACGGGCGCATCATTCTCCTCGTGCTGGTCCTGACCACGGGTTCGAAGATGACCTTGCTGTGGGGCGGTACGCTCCGGGTCACCCAGACGCTGCCACCGAGCACGCTGTCGTGTCCGATCACGGTGTCGCCGCCCAGGATTGTGGCGTTCGCGTAGATGATCACGCGGTCTTCCACGGTCGGATGCCGCTTCACAGGCCGGTCGGGCCCGTGAAGGCTGGTGCCGCCCAGTGTCACTCCCTGGTACAGCCGTACGTCGTCGCCGATGACCGCTGTCTGGCCGATGACGACGCCCGTGCCGTGATCGATGCAGAAGCGCCTGCCGATGCTGGCGCCAGGGTGAATGTCGATGCCTGTCTGGGCGTGCGCCAGTTCGCTGAGTGCGCGGGGCAAGAGCCTGACTCCGCGGGTCACCAATGCGTTGGCCACCCGGTAGGCGGCGATGGCGTAGAACGTGTTGTAAACAGCGATCACTTCTTCAGCGGATTCTGCCGCCGGGTCGGCCTCGAAGATGGCGGCAGCATCCTCGCAGAGCAGTTGGTGAAGATACGGCAGCCGGGCCATCAGTTCCGCAGCCATGTCATCCGAGGCCAGGAGGCGCGCCAGGCGTGCCTCCAGATCCGCGGCGTGGTCCGCTACCTCAGCCGCTGAACTGTACGTGCGGATGGCGCGTTCCGCGAACAGCAGCCCCAGAAGTTCATCGAACCAGGCGTGCAGGGCGAGGGCGGCAGGGCGGAAACCGCTGTCGGCCTGCCGGGCGCGCCTGGCGTAGAAAGCACTCGCCGCTCCATCAGACATTGCTTCAGGTTAGCACCGGTTCATCAGCCCGGCACGTCAGGAGCCTGCCTGCATCACGCGCCTGAGCACCGCTGCTGGGTCCGCGTCGACACCCAGTTTGCGGAACGACTTGCACAGCGTGTGCACGTCTCGCTTGAGGAACTCCATGTAGTTCGGGTTCTCTCCTTTCATGATCACCTGTGGCAGGTCGATGAGTATCACCCGTTCCTGCCACCAGAGCAGGTTGAAGGTGCTCAGGTCGCCATGAACCCTGCCCAGGGCGCTCAGTTGTTCAGCGATGCGGACGCTCTGCTCGAACGCTTCGGCAGCTGCTTCGGGTTCGAGGCGAATGTCGCTGAGCCTCGGCGCTGGCGCCTCGTGATCGCCGATGAGCTCCATCAGGACGACCCTCCCCGCCCTGCGGATGTCGAACAGGTCTGGTCCGATCATCGGTTTCGGTACCGGAACCCTGGCCCGGTACAGCTCCCACAGCTGCAAGTATTCGCCCATGACCCAGGAGTGTTGCTGCGCTTCAAGGCCGAAGCGGGTGCGGGCGCGGATGGCCCGCGCCGCCCGTTCGTCCGCCATGAAGCGGCCTTCGCGGTAACTGGAGTCGTTCTTGAATGACCTGACTTCCAGGTCGGCGTAAACTTTTGCGGCCATGAGGCCGGCGGGGCCTGATACCAGGTACACGGTGGCTTCCTTGCCGCTCTTCAGTTCACTCAGCAGTTCGGTGAACTTGCCCTGTTCGAACAGTTGCTGCAGTTCGGGGTCGGTGAATTTGTCCGCTGAGCTGGTTGCGGCGTCTTTCTCTACGTAGAATTCGCTGCGCCTGGTTTTACGGCGTGGTTTACGCCGGTCCTTGTGACGACCGAAACGTTCGACAGTTTCGGCATCTTCAGCCATGATTCGCTTCAAAGCGAACCTCCATTTTTTCAGGTTATGAGTTCGGAGGGCCTTGCGACGCCGAGACGATCAGCTGTTCAGGCTGAGTGCGCGGTGGCGTCGCCATGGTCAGGGAAAGCAAGTTCATTGGTCATGGCACAACACCACCTTTCGTGCGAGATGCGTAACAGTACGGTGCCCGCCACCGCCGTGTCAATAGCCGTGGCGAACGGGACTCATTCACTGTCATGCAGCCGCTGGTCGGCGCGGAACTCCCTGATGTCGCCAGCAGTCGCTGCCTCGGCGAACAGCGGGTGCCCGGGGTTGATCAGGTAATTCATGTTCTCGGGCTGGTAGCGAAGCGCTGCGGGAATGATAACGCTGGGCACTGCAAGGACGGGACTGTTGCCGCCGTCGAGCCATTCGTCACCGACCACCTGGCTGTCAGGGCTCACTGGCAGCGCGTTCCAGCGCGGGGGCAAGTGCTGCTGGTCGAGTATCGACAGTGCGTCTTCGGCAAAGGTGACGGTGTGAAACACGTGCGCGATGCGCGCGAAGGCGTCCGCGTCATCTATGTGTACGAGCAGTTCAAGGGTTGCGAGTGCGATGTGACCGCTACTGTATACAACCCGCCGTCCGGGTGAGTTCCAGCGGCCACCGAACAGGTACGCGCCGGTTCCAGTCATCGACTCGCCAGCGTATTTCGCCTTGCTGATACGGTAAGTAGTCAGTTGCTTCAGGAGACGACGCCGTGCTCCATCCTCTGCAGCAAACGGACTGCGTAATCACTGCCTTCCGGAGTCCTTGCGAACTCAAGCGGGCTGCTGCCATCGAGGCCGAGCTTGGGGCTGGTCAGCCAGCGTTTTGCGGCAACCTGGTCCCCTTCGAAGTAGGCTTCGGCGGCCGCAAGTACCCGGGCGATGCGGTACACGCGACTCGACTGGTCGGCAGTGAGCGGCTTGTGGGCACGTTTGCGGGAATGGAATGTGCTGTCAGGTACGCCTGCGTATTCCAGCACCTGACTTTCGGACATCGCAAGCTTCTCAGCCAGGCGGGTGACGGTGCTCGCAGGCATCCCCCTGTTTATGCGTTCTGCAACCTGAAACTCACTGGTCAGGTTCAGACCGAGGAGGGCCGCAGCGGGCACAGGTTGTGCGCTTCGGGTAGGTATGAATGCTTCGGCCACAGCAGCCCTCCATTTCTGCAGTCATTTTACCACACATCTGCAGTCACTCAGTGATGAGCAGTTCAGTCCTGCAGATCCTCCGGCAGCCAATCGACAGTGAAGCTGCCGGACACGGTAACGGTATCGTCCGTGTCGGGCGCACCGAACATGCTTTCCTTCAGCGCGAGTACGGCTTCGTAAGTACCGGCCAGGCGATATGCACCTTCGCCGATCTCAGCGAACTCCACTATGTCGATGGATGCGTCCTCAGCGTAGTAGTGCGGGTACCTCTCGGCTCCAGGCCAGAAGGAGATCAGCGCGTCACCGACCTCACAGGGGCATGCTGGCGGACTGTCGTACAGCGTGAACTCGATGACGAACGAGTCCTGCAGGCTGTAGCGGAGTTCGCTGTGCCCCTGAATGCTTACGCTCGTGAACATGCCCATGATGTCGAACCAGTATGCCGTGGGCGTTACCTGTGAGTCCGGAATCCTGAAGGTGTACCAGGTATGTTCAGCTCCGTCGACCACCCCTTCGATGATGCCGGTCGGCTGGTTCGAGTTGGCGACTGCCTGACTGCCAGCCAGCAGCATGCTGAGCACCAGCGTTGTGAAGAGTCGGGTCATCTGCCGGCGAGTGTCTCGATGACGAACGAAACATCGATAGCGCGGGCGTCGTCAGCGTTATGGTTCATCGTCAGGCTGGTCTGGTGTGTAAGGGTGCCGATGATGCGACCAGTCATGGTCCAGGTGTCGTCACCGTTATCGACTATTTCGTCGATCAGCAGTTCGCCTTCAGTGAGGCCGTAATAATCGTAGAGATTCCAGTCGTCAATGTAGAACCTGATGACCGGGGTGTCTTCGACTAGGGCGAGGGTCTCGGGGTCGAGTGCAAACTCGACGTCCAGTCTTCCCGGTACAGACTGGTCTGCGTCGGTCCGGACTCCGATGTTCACCCAGATGGTCGGAGGCATCAGGACTATCCCGGCCATCTCCATACCTTCGGCGTAGCGGTAGGTGGCCGTGTGCTGAACTGTGCCCGCGTATCGTTCCGCGAAATCGCGGACCGCTTCATCCTCGATGCCGTCGGCTACGTCGTCGGCGACCTGCGTGTAGTAGGAGCGCAGCTCATGATGAACTCCGCCGATGTCGCCAGTGAGTACACCGGATTCGTGCCACTCTGCCTGGGCTGAACCGACAGTGGCGATGATCATTGCGAATGACAGCAGCAACTTCTTCAACTAGCACCCCTTTTGTTTCACTTACTCAGTCGGGTGATACTAGCACTGAGCCGTCATCAGTTGCATACACGATTCATTAATGTTGCAGGATCTAAAGTGATTCGCCCGGCAGTTCCTCAAGAAGTCCGGGCGGCGCTGGCGGAGCCGCGCCGTCGCTGCTGACGTAGAAGTAGAACGACAGCGTTTCTGAGGCACCCTCGCCAGGTTCGGACTGGGCAAGCTGGATGTCAGCCGCCTCGAACAGGTGCCAGGTGTCGAGTTCCACCTCGCGGGGTATGGGCGCGAAGAAGTCCGAAGCGAATCCGCCGGTGCGGCTGACCGACCCGTACTCACCGTCTATGCAGGTGAAATTCTGCTGCTGGCCTCTGGACAGTTCATCCAGACTCTGGATGCGCACGTTCAGCAGCACCTGCAGCGGGCAGTTGTTGATGTGACCCATGGCTGCGCCCGTGAGCGTGGCGACCTGGCCGGTCGCCTCCTGCTGCTCGACAGATCTGGATGCTTCCAGTACGAGTTCGCTGTCATGCACGGCAGCCAGGGATACCCGGGTGGCGTCGCCGGGCAGGATGACCTTCACGGTGTTGGCGGTGCCGAAAAGGGGCACCAGTGCAGAGATATCGGTGTCGCTCTGTACAGCCGGTGCCTGAGCGAACGCCGGGGTGAGCGCCAGAGCGATGAGCAGCGAAAACAGCGAACCGATCCGTTTCATGTTCTTCCTCCTGCTGCCTGAAAATAGACGCAGCGGCAATGAGAGAACTGAGGGCCCGCGCAGCCAGCGATTTAAAACCGGCTGCGCGGAGGTAACAGGTTCAGGAGACCAGCCGGAGACCGATAATGCAGCCGATCAGGCCGAGCACCAGGGTGATCTTGATGGCAGAGACAGGTTCGGCTCCGGTGACCATTCCGTATATGACGGCGAGGCTGGCCCCGACGCCCACCCAGATGGCGTAGGACGATCCGGTTGGCAGGGTCTTCATCGCGTACGCCAGACCAGCCATGCTGATCGCCAGTGCCACGAAGAACACGACTGACGGACCGAAACGGGTGAGACCGTTGGACATGCCGAGGGCGGTAGCCCACACTGCTTCGAATACCCCGGACACGATAAGAACAAACCAGGCCATTTGTTTCCTCCTCTGCGCCGTCTTTGCTTGACCGGGTACGACGCACCTCGTCCGAGGCATGCTTGCCAATGGCCATTCTAGTCACCCACGCAAAATCCGTGGTGAGCAGCGCCACGAACCGAAGGTAAACACTTGCTCATCCAACCCGCAGTTTCTGAAGGCTACACTTGCCGGTGAGGAGATTCCATGCTGAAAACCGTCCGCACTGCCCGACTGCTCGGCCTGACCGCCATAATTGCACTGCTCCTGGCGGCCTGCGTTCCCGGTCAGGGACCAAGCGTCCGCATCCTCCACAACCAGGTCTGGGGAGCGAACTTCAACGTACACGTCCAGCCGTTCGGCCGTACCGGCATCGACCTGCCCGTCCGCCTCGAGCTTGACTTCAGTCAGCGCCTGACCCAGATCGAGGCTGACGCCAGCCTGGCGTACAACTTCGCGATCTTCCGGCTGAACGCTGGTGACCTTGATCTGAGCGGCAGGATTGGTCTGGATGATTCGCTTTACCTGAGCAACGCTGACGGCCTGCTGCAGTTCGATGGCCGGTTCATGGGTGAGCGCCTGGTGGGAACAGTGTCCATCGGCGGGCTCTTGCCGGTCGGTGACGTAACCTTCACGCGCGTTCGCTGAGCCTCCCTTACAGCTGCTGGAGCCGATCCTGCGTGGTTGCGGGGTCGGTTCCTGTTTTACAGACTGTGCGCTGTAAGGGCTTCCGGCTTATTAAGGTCCTGCTATTATGAGGCATGGCGAACGAAACGCCCCAGGCTACAAGTGTCGAGCGCACCTACGCACACTTCCACCGGGTACTGGCAGAACTGCTGGAAACGCTCGTCGCCGACTCTGCCGTGACCTGGCTCGACACCCCAGGTCACACCCTCACCGGCGAATACGAGAAGAACGTCTACAACCCGGCCGTGTACGTCGTACCGAGCCTGGACCCCTACCGCGAGGCACTCACCGAGCTGGAAGAAGTCCAGACCGAAGCGCTGGAGCTGACCGGCAGGACCAGGCCAGGGCGCAACCTGCTGCCGCCACTGACAGCGGAGAACGTGACTCACGTGCGCATAAGCAAATACGAAGGCCAGACGGGCCGCACCATCAGCCGCGAGGCCGGCGTGGCGCGGCTCAAGCAGCTCGAGGACTCGGTGACTGCAAGCCTGCTCGAGTTCGAGCAGTACGCGACAGAGAAGGATCCGGCGCGACGCAAGGTAGAAACCGAGCTGAGAGCACTGCGCAAAAGCATCCGGACGCTGGAACAGAGCAAGGCCGGTGAGCTGCGTGAAACTTACCAGCAGACAGTCATCAGGCCTTACGTGTACCGCGCAGACGATACGAGCGAACAGCTGCACATGCGCAGCGCCGGTCTCATCGCGGCCGGCCCCTCCGTGAGCGTCAGCTGGCGGGAAGGACCCCGGCGCACCCGGAGCGACAAGGTTCAGATCGAACCGATCGTTCAGGCCGGCGCCTTCCGGTTCTACGACCTTGAGAAGTGGAATGCCGCCCGCGGGCTCTGACCGGCGGCAGGCCAGTCAGTCAGCTGCCTGGCGTTCCCTGCTGACCGGTGACGTCGAGCAGGATCGCACGCACATGGTCAACTTCATCCTGGTTCACTGAGTGTCCGAAGTTCTCGTAGATGCGTTTGGTGACGTTCCCGCCCATCCGTTTGAGTATCTCTGCTGATTCATGCACGCGTTCGACGGGTATGTGGAAGTCGATGTCGCTGCAGCCCAGGAACACGGGGGTGCCTTCGAGCGAGCCGGAGTAATCGCGCGGGGTACCGTCCGGGCCGATCAGGCCGCCGGACAGCACGGCCAGACCGCCGTAACGTTGTGCGTTCCGCGCGACGTATTCACTGGCCAGACAGGCGCCCTGCGAGAAGCCGACGAGGACTGTCCGCGAGGCAGGTATGCCCGCTGCCTCGACCTGTGCCAGCACTTCGCCGATGGCCTCGAGTGCAGATGACAGCCACGGTTCGTTCGCTTCGGTTGGTGCCAGGAAGCTTTGCGGGTACCAGGTGTTGTTGCGGGCTTCCGGGGCCACGAAGGCGGGTCCGTCCACCTCGAATGCTGGGGCCAGGCCGAGTATTCCGCGGGCACTGTCTCCCCTGCCGTGGATCATCACGACCGCGGTTTGAGCTTCCTCCAACGGGGTGCCGTAGCTTGCGACGATTTTTCCTTCATGCAGCTGATTCATGGCTAACCTTACTGGTCTTTCCACTCGGGAGCGGTGAACTTCGGGAGTTGGGCTTTGATCTGGTCGCGATACGGTTCCAGTTGGTCAGGCAGTTTGAGGTTCATGCCGAGCTGGTCGGCGGGTTCATCGACTGCGAAGCCCGGGCCGGCTGTGGCTATCTCGACTATGTGGCCGTCGGGATCTGCGCTGTAGATGCTTTTGAAGTAGTCGCGGTCCATCACTGGGGATACGCGGTGTCCGGCCTGGGCGAGTCTCTCGGCGAAGTGAAGCTGGGCTGCGTCGTGGGCGACGGTGAACGCGAAGTGGTGTGTCTGGCCGGCGCCCATGCGCGCTGGTGGTGTGCGCTCGGGATCCATCTGGAAGTAGGTGATGCCGCCGCCTTTGCCGCTGCTGTCAGCGGTCCAGTACCAGTGGGGCGAGTTGGGATCGTCGAAGTTGCTGGTGCGTTTCATCAGTTTCATGCCCAGGACGTCCTCGTAGAAGGTGTTGGTGCGTTCTACGTCTGAGGCTATGGCGGAGATGTGGTGCATGCCGCGCTTCAGCGCCATGTCGGGTGTGATGTGGGTGACGGGTTCCGGGTGCGTGTCGGCCTCGATGGCTGCGAGGTCGCGGTTTTTGCGGACCATCTCTTCCGGTGGCGCGCGGTACTCGCTGCCTACTGTCTCAATAGGTTCGTCCACGGTGAAGCCGGGTCCTTCCGTGGCGAGTTCGATGATCACGCCGTCGGGATCGCGGAAGTAGAGCGATTCGAAGTAGTGGCGGTCCAGCGGTCCGTTCACGCGTACGCCGCGGTCGGTAAGCCAGCGTTTCCACTTTCGCAGGGCCGTGCCGTCTTTGACTCCGAGGGCGAAGTGATGGGTGCCGCCCATGCCGGAGCTGCCGCGCCTGGCGCCGGGCACGATGAAGAAGGTGATGATGCTGCCCGGGCTGCCCGTGGCGTCACCGTAGTACAGATGGTAGGAGCCGGGATCGTCGAAATTGACGGTTGTCTTGACGAGGCGGAGGCCGAGCGTCTGGGTGTAGAAGTCGACGTTCTGCTGAGCGTCGCTTGCTACCAGCGTTATGTGATGAAGGCCCTGGATGTTCATGACTCAACGGTAGACCCCTTTCATTGACATGTCAACTGTTTTTGAACCTGTGCCAGCCATAGGCGGACCGCGGTACAGTTCTGGAACAATCCCCCAGGCGCAGCACAGCTGACTGCGGACAGGAGCGCACAGATGAACGCCAGCCACAACACCGGTAACGACGGGAACTTCCAGACTTCCGCTGAACTCCTCGAGCTTGTGCTCGGCAACAAGCGCCTCACCAGGCGCGTCATCGAGGCGTTCCCCGAGAAGGAACTCTTCGAGTTCGCACCCGCGCGGATGCGGCCGTTCGCTGACATGGTCGGCGAGATGCTGCGCTTCGGCGAACCCCTCATCCGGGGTGTCGCGACCGGCAACTGGGGGGAGTTCCCCGAGATCGACCTGCCGGAAACCCGCGAAGGACTCCTGAAGATGTGGGATGACTCCGTCTCTGACATGACGGCACTGTGGCCGGAGATCACCACCGAGCGATTCCGCGCCAGGCAGCGGATCTTCAACATGTTCGAAACGACCGGTTTCGGCGGGATAATGTACGGCCTCGAGAACGAGATCCATCATCGCGGCCAGGCGTACGTGTACCTGCGGGAACTGGGCATCGAACCGCCAGCTTTCTACATCCGCTGAACGCCGGGCAGCAGCTCGCGGAGTTCGAGCTGTACGGCGGGCAGGTCCCCGTCGAACCAGCCGGCTGTCAGCACCTCTCCCTCAGGTGACAGCAACCAGGAGCCCTGCCTGCGGTAGTAGTCTTCCAGCACGGTGATCGTCTGCCGCTCGCGTTCCTCCCACTGGCTGTCACCAGGTTGCGCAGCAGCCCGGAACGCGCCCAGGGCGGCCACCTGGTCGTGCAGCCACTGGCTGCCGTCCATGCGCTGGAAACCACCGCGACTGAAATCGACGCCGCCTGTAAGTTCATCAAGCCGCCTGAGCAGCATGGCCCTGTCAGCCAGGTCCTGATCAATCCGGGCTACTTCAAGCAGCCAGCGGATTAGCGTGAACTGGGCGTTCAGCGCTGGCACCGGCAGTGGTTCAGGGTGCGGCCGGGCCGCGCGCGCAGCCAGCAGCCGTTGCTTGCCTGATTCAAGCCGTTCGCGCGCCACGGCAGCTGTCTGGCCGGTTGCCAGCTCCACGCTCTGCTCGACGCTCCTCACCTGATTGAGCACGTGCCTGCTGCCAGCGGCGCTGATGCGGAAGTGCAGCCCCACCATCTGCAGTTCCTCGGCCGGCAGTGATGACACCACCTCATCCGAAGCCCAGGTGTAGAAGGCAGTATCAGACGCCAGGCCAGCACTGTCTGCCTTGAGAGCGCGCAGCGCGAACTCCGCACACGCCCGGGCCGCCGGCGCGTGCCCGGGTCGGCCGCTGCGCAGCAGCACGGCTGCCATGGCTGCATTCTGCACGCCAAGTTTCTCGAAGTGCGGAACACCCCAGCCCGCCTGGCGACTCGCGCGGTGGAAGCCGCCTGCCAGCTGGTCATGAATGCCGGCCTTGAGCAGCTCGGACAGCAGCTCCTCGTCATGCTGCCTGAGCAACTGCCAGGCGGGCAGGAACATGTTGCGGCCGCGCGCAGCCTGGGGTTCCAGCTGCTGCAGCCCGCGCGCCTCAACCAGGCATTCCTTGCGGGCTTCCCGGTACTGCTCACGTGCTGCCTTGAGCAGCGAGGCGAGCGAGGGGCGTTCGTCGGTGCCTTCGAAAGTGATGTCACACGATGTGACCAGCGGCAATCCTTCTTCGGTGCACACCGCCAGCAGTGGCGGGCTGACGGTCGCTTCGACCTGCATCGCCACCGTCAGGATGCGGTCCACAAGGTCCGGCCTGCCGGCGGGGTCAACGAGGACCGGCACGAAACTGCCCGCGATGAGTTCTGCGAGTTCGGGATCGCGCTCCAGGAACAGCGCCAGGCGCTGGGCGGCGTTGCCCCACCTGTTCTCTGCCACGCAGAACACGGGTGACTGCGTTTCGCGTGCTTCGGCGATGCCAGCTTCCCAGCTGCGCCAGTTCAGCGCAGTGCCGAGGTCGTTTTCCGGCGCCGTCCTGCCTTCGCTGGCAGCGGTAACGACCTCGAGTTCGATCACGTATGTGCCTCAGCGTTCGTCAGGTCGACCCTGCCCTGCTCGATGGCGTCCGCTGTCCAGTAGGAAAGCATCCAGATCGTCTGGGTCGGGTTCTTGCCTGCCATCGACGGGAATACTGCCCCGCCGCCTACGAACACGTTGGGCAGCTCCCACATCTGGCCGTAGCGGTTCACCACCGAGTTGCTCGGGTCGGTGCCCATGCGGCAACCGCCGGTGTCGTGAGTGGAGCTGGCGACAGCTGATACTTCCGGGCTGCCGAACACGCGTGACGCACCGGCAGCACGCATTATGTTGCTGCCTTTCTCGAACAGGAAGCGGCCCATGCGCTGTTCGTTCTGCTTGACCTGGCGCGTAACGCGCACGCCGGGTACGCCGTATTCATCGGTGTAGTTGGGGTCCAGGTCCAGGTAGCTTGATTCGTAGGGCATCGGTTCGGCGACGAACTGCAGGCTTATGAACCTGTTGAGGTTCTCCCTGGTGTGTTCCTTGAAGCCCCGGCCCCACCTGTTCACGTCCTCAGGCAGCATGTCGTACGTTTCCAGCGGGTTGCGCTGGCTGGGTGAGCCGATGAAGGAACCACGGATGAAGAAATCATCGTCGCTGAGCTGCATCTTCTCTTCGAAGGCGATCTCACCGTTGTAGTTGTCGATGCCCTGACGCTGGACGGCGGGGCCGTTGTAGCCGTTGATCATCCGATCATTGAAGATGGCGTGTACGGCTGGGCCGGCGCGGTTCATGAAGTACTTGCCGACCATGCCGCCCGAGTCGATACCGGAGTGCAGCAGCAGGCGGACGTTCTGGTACGAGTAGGCGCCCAGGTAGAAGATGTCCCCCGGCTGGGTGTGCTCTTCACCGGTGAGCGTGTCGACGTAGTCGACGCTGACGATACGGTCGCCTTCCCGGTTGAGGCGGAGTACGTGAGCGTGCGGGCGCAGCTCGAAGTTGCCGGTGGCTTCGGCTGCAGGCAGCAGCGATACCAGCGAACTGGATTTAGAGGCGTTCCAGCAGCCGTGGCCGGTGCAGAACGTGCAGTAAGTGCAGGGTGGGCGTGACACTCCGTACGGTGAAAGGTACGGAACCGTGGTGATGGCTGTTGGTACGTGGAACGGGTGCAATCCTAGTTCGAGTGCTCCTTGCCTGAACGTCAGGTCGGTGGCGTTGTCGCGCAGTGGGCGGAACGGGAAGTCTGCCTGCCTGGGCGCTTCGAAGGGGTTGCCTTCCTGCGGGTCAACGGGCCGGATGTTGCCCTGGATGTTGCCGGGCCAGCCGCCTATGCCGACGTGTGTCTCGACTTTCTCGTAGTACGGTTCGACCTCGTCGTACGTGATGGGCCAGTCCGCCAGGGCGGCCCCGTCCTCTTCCAGGTGGGCCAGGCGCTCAGGGCCGTACAGCTCGAGTACGGTCGAGCGAACACGGAAATCGTCTTCGTAGAAACGCCATGACTGGCCGGACCAGTGGACGGATGCTCCGCCGACCAGGCTGGACATCGCGTAGCGGGCCGGGGTGGCCGTGCCGTTCTCGTCGCTTCTGAAAGTGAACGGCAGGTCGCGGAACTGGGGGAGCATCTCGCCGCGGATGTTCCAGCGCAGGGTATCGAGTTGCGCCTGGGCGAAGTCGCGTTTTGTGGTCATGTGTGGGCCGCGCTCCAGTGCGACCACGCTGTAGCCGGCCAGGGCGAGTTCCGTGCTTATCGGTCCTGCTGCGGCACCGTAGCCGATCACGACCACGTCTTTTTTGGGATGTACTGCCATTATCGCCTCGTTTCCTGTGGTTCAGAGGTCAGCAACGCTGAGGAACGGTTTGTTGAGCGGTTCGAACGTCTGCTGTTCTTCGGCGGTGTAGATGTAGTGTGCACCGGGGTAGTTGACCTGTTGCCAGCCGGCGAACTCGCGGTTGCCGCCGTAGATGGGGTCAGAGAAGATCCCTTCCATCACGTGAGTGCGGATCAGATCGAAGCTGCTTGACGGCCCGAGTTCATACTCGGGTCCTTCGAGCTGGGCTACCAGGTCTTCGCTCGGGTCGAGGTTCTCGAGCCGGGTCAGCATGGCGTCCTGCTGTCCGCTGCCGAGCTCGTGGAACATGAAGCCGTGCTCGAGGACAGCCTGTTCATCGAACTGCAGCAGCAGACGGTGGTAGACGTCGGCGTAGTGGTTGTACGCGCCGGCCAGGGCCCGGTCGATGTAGAAGGCTGCTCCGATCTCGGCTGCGCCCGGACTGTCTTCGTCGGGTGGCCAGATCCTGTCTGCGATGGCCGAGAGGGTGCGGTGCTGCGCCTGCGAGAAAGTCATGAGTGACTCCTCGATGGCAGCCTGTTCTTCCTGGGCGTCCACGTGCAGCGCGCGGCTGATTATGGTCGTTGCCAGGAGGCCGAAGCCGGCCTTTATGAGGTGGCGGCGGCTGAACGGCCGTGCGAAGGTCGTATCTGGTTTATCCGGACTGCTCATTCAGCGCCTCCCTCGTCTTCGGCAGCTTCCACGTCATCTTCAGTACCGTCGTCTTCCTCACCGTTGTCAGCATCTTCTTCACCGTTGTCTTCTCCGTTACCGCCGGCGTCACCAGCTTCACCGTTGCCATCTGCGCCGTCGTCTTCGCCTTCCGCGCCATCATCCGCCTGATCCTGGGCACCGTCTTCGCCGGCTGTTTCCGTGTCCTCGGTCGTCTCATTCATGTGGCGGAATGACACGGGGGATTGCGGACCGCCGGGCTGTGGGGCCGTGGTCTGCTGCTCTTCAGCCTCAGCGTCGGTGAATGGTTCGTGCAGTGTCCTGCGGAGTGATTCGATCCGGTTCTCAAGCGTCGCGTCCTGCTGCTCGAAGCCGCCGATGATGATGCCGCGGAGCAGGATGTCATCCGGCAGGAACTCTTCGTCTCCTTCAAGGATTCCGTTCTCTGCGAGTACGTGGACGATGATGTCCACGTAGGCCTGATCGTCGAGGGAGCCGGGCTGATCGGGTGGCATGGATGTGTGCGCCTGGAAGTAGAGCCAGTCGACCGGGTGGCCGCCCCAGCGCTCCATGAACACCGGACCTGCAAGTGGCGGGGCGTCGACACCGTGCAAGGTCGGGCCGTGGCACATGGCGCAGTTGCTGGCGTACAGGCTCGCGCCTCGTTCGGCTGCAGTTCCTTCTGTTTCCTGAGCGTTACCGTTCTCACCGTTGCCGCCGTCTGCCTGCTCGCCACCGTCGCCTGATTCTTCGCTGTCGGTGGATTCTCCCCCGCTGTCTCCGCCCCCGTTGCCGTTGTTGAGGGACATGTCGCTCATTTCATCCTCGTCGGCGGTGAGTTCTTCGTCGCCGCTGGGGTAGTCGTTCAGAGCCAGGAGGTGGGCGACGATGTTGACGTAGGTTTCCTCGTCGAGCGAACCGGGTTCATCCTGTGGCATCTCGGTTGAGGTGTAATCGAACAGGTCCCAGACGGTGTCGTAGCTGCCCTCGAGGGCGCCGTCGACGAGGGGCGGATCGCCCGCGCCGTCGTCGCCGTGGCAGCTGGCGCAGCTGGCACTGTAGTCTTCCGAGCCGGTTTCTGCCTGCTCGTCGGTGTACCAGGCGTCGTCGCCGTTGCCATCAGATGAATCTGCGTCGTCGCCGTTCTCTTCGCCGTTGCCTTCGCCGTCGCCGTTACCGTCGTTCTCGCCGTTGCCGGCCGAGTCACCTTCTGCGGCACCATCTTCGCCGTTACCGTTACCTTCAGCGTCCTGGTCAGAGCCGCCATCGCCGTTGCCGGATTCTTCGCCTTCTGCACTCGCGCCACCGTTGCCATTTGTTTCGCCACCCTGCCCGTCCTGTCCTGCGCCGCTGACATCCGGGGAGTCGGCGAGCTGGGCGATGCGGAGGTGCACCGGCACGGTCTGGTTCTGAACTACCTGGGCGTCTACCCGGTGACTGAAGTTCCCGAGTGACGCTGCGAACACGTAACTGCCCGGTTCAAGGCCGGTGAGGGTTCCCGTGCCGCCCTGCAGCTGGCCGAGGTAGCCCATAGGCCCGAGCACGTGCACCGTGGCGCTCTCCGGTTCAACCGTCAGGTCAATCCAGCCCTCGTCTGCGCCAGGCTGACCGTCAACAGTTTCTTCCAGTTCGAGGGTTTCACCATCGGCTTCTGAGTCGCCGTTGCCATCGGAAGCATCTGCTTCAGCGTCCCCGTTCTCGTCAGCAGCTTCGTCGGTTGAGGTACCAGCTTCCTCGTCATCGTCGGCTGCCTGTTCGTCGCCTTCGGCCTCGTCACCATTGCCGGCCTGTTCATCGCCGTCAGCTTGGCCGCCCTCAGCCTGTCCGTCACCTTCAGCTTCGTCGCCGTCGGCCTGCTCTGCGCCCTCACCGTCGCCCTCGTCAGCCTGCTCGTTCTCCCCACCGCCGTCAAAGCTGATCAAGGTTTCCATGGATTGTGCATCGCCGGACTGGAGTTCGCTGTCTCCGTCGGGCATGCCGTTGAACGCCAGGATGTGCGCGGTTACGTCGTTGTAAGTTTCCTCGTCGAGGCTGCCGGGGGAATCGAGAGGCATCGTCTGGCTGATCACCTCATAGAGCGCATTGACCGGCATTCCTTCCCACGTTGATGTGAACGCGTCGCCAGTCAGGGGCGGCTCGCCGTCCAGCTGGCCGCCGTGGCATTCAGCGCAGTGCTGCGAGAACGATTCCTGACCGCGGTCAGCCTGCTCGGACGTGAACACGGACACGGTCTGGTCGTCCGCTTCTTCGTCGTCCCCGTTGCCTTCGGCTGTAACATCCGCCTCTTCACCGTTGCCATTCTCGTCAGCGTCGGATTCCGCGCCTTCCCCGTTACCGTTACCTTCTGCGGTTTCGTCTCCGTTGCTCTCAGTATCTTCAGTGGTTTCTCCGCCGTTACCGTTGTCGGTGCTCTCTTCCTGTGCCACGACGTCGCCTCCGCCGTTGCTGCCTCCGATGATGCCTCCATACCAGAGGACAAGACCGACCACGACGAGGCCGAAGACGGCCCAGAGGACCGTAACCATCGACAACCATCTTCTGCTCGTACGTTCTTCCTGTGCCATATTCCGACCCGTTTCTGCGCGTTTCGGCGTGCTGCGCCCAAGGAGTTTCCGTTGGCATCGAGTATAGAAGTGCAGCGCAAACCGCAAACGCAAGCGCACCCACAGTGCTGGTAACCGTTATCACCCGTTGCCGTCCGGTACATCCAACCGACTGCAACGCAGCACGCATTACCGGTACATATCCTGGTTCTAGACTCGGAGCCACAATGATTTCCGCTGACAGGCATCACCGAAACGAAAGGCGGAGCTGGCGCAGAACTCTCACTGCGGCAGGCTGGCTGGCGCCCCTGACGCTGCTTGCGGGCTGCGGCAACGAGCTCGCCCTGAATCCCCAGGGTCCAGGCGCCCGGGCGCTCGCTGAGAGCTGGTGGATCCTTTACTGGGCAGCCGTGGCAGTGGTTCTTATCGTTTTCGTGCTCCTGGGGATAGCCGTCTACCGCAGGCGCCGCGAAAACGTCGATGAAGCCACGATGGAACGTCGCGGCAAAGCCATGCTCGTTTGGGGCGGCGGGGTGATCCCGCTCGTGATCCTGATAGGAACGACCTTCTTCATACTCGTGGGGATGCGCACGCTTGAAGCCAGCGCAAACGATGCCGTCAACATCCGCGTCACCGGCCACATGTTCTGGTGGGAACTCGAGTACCTCGACGACGGCTTCTCCACTGCCAACGAACTGTACATACCGGTCGGTCAGCCCGTACGCCTCGAGCTGGAATCAGCCGATGTCATCCACTCGTTCTGGGTGCCCCAGCTGCAGGGAAAGATGGAACTGGTACCCGGCCGCACCAACGAACTGATAATCCAGGCTGACGCGCCCGGAGCCTACTCCGGCTACTGCGCAGAATTCTGCGGCCAGGGCCATTCGTTCATGCAGCTGATCGTCGTGGCCCAGATGCCTGACGAGTACGAAGCCTGGGTTGAGGAACAGGCAGCAGATGCGCCTGAACCGGAAACCGAGCTGGCGCAGGAAGGCGCTCGCCTGTTCCAGGAGTTCATCTGTTCCAACTGCCATACCGTGCGTGGCATCTCCGAAGCCGCGGTTGAGGCGGGCCCGGACCTGACGCACCTGGCGAGCCGCGGCACGCTCGCTGCACGAGCGACTCCGAACACTCGCTCGCAGCTGGCCAACTGGATCCTTGATCCGCAGGACATAAAACCCGGCGCCAACATGCCTTCCACGCCCATGACCGGCCAGGAACTGGACGCGCTCATCGCTTTTTTTGGAGTGAGTGAATGAACCGCACGACCGGAGTGCATCAGGAGAACTACCAGGGTTACACGCCTGACAAGGAGGCGCTGGAACGCGCCTGGGACCGGCCACCGGGCATACGCGGGACATTGATGGTGGTGAACCACCGGACGGTGGGGCGCCGCTTCCTGACTACCGGCATAATCTTCATGATCCTGGGTGGCATCCAGGCGCTGATGATGCGCACCCAGCTGGCCCAGCCGGAGCTGGACGTGATCAGCGCCGAGCTGTTCCAGCAGCTGTTCAGCATGCACGGCACGACGATGATGTTCCTGTTCGCCGTGCCGATCTTTGAGGGTGTCGCCATGTACCTCATCCCGCTGATGGTCGGCGCGCGCGATATGAGCATGCCCAGGCTGTCAGCGTTCGGGTACTGGCTGTACCTCATCGCTGGCGTCACGTTGTTCACTGCCTTCTTCCTGGGTGTCGCGCCTGATGCGGGTTGGTTTGCTCATGCGCCATTGTCATCTGACCGAAGTTTCACGCCGCAGATGGGGATGGACGTCTGGGCGACCGCCATCAGCCTGCTTGAGATATCGGCGCTCGCGGCTGCGGTCGAGATTGTCGTGACCACCTTGAAGATGCGCGCGCCGGGCATGACGCTCAGCCGCATGCCGGTGCTGGTCTGGGCGATGCTCGTCATGGCGATGATGATCATCGTGGCCATGCCTGCCGTGCTGCTCGCGTCCATCACCATCGCCATGGACCGCATGGCCGGCACACATTTCTTCAATGCCTCGATGGGCGGCGATCCCGTCCTGTACAAACACCTGTTCTGGTTCTTCGGTCACCCGGAGGTGTACATCATCTTCGTGCCCGCACTGGGTGTGGTCGCGATGGTTCTCATGGCGATGGTCCGCCGCCCGATCATCGGTTACACGCTGGTGACCATGGCGCTCGTGGCGATGGGCGTGCTGTCATTCGGTTTGTGGGCGCATCACTTCTTCGCTGTGGGGCTCCCGCCGATCGTCATGTCGTTCTTCGCAGTTGCCAGTGTCATGGTTGCCATACCGAGCGGCATCCACATCTTCAGTTTCCTGGCGACGAGTTGGTACGGCAGGCCCAGGTTCGACACGCCGTTCCTGTTCCTCATCGGTTTCGTACTGATCTTCATGGCTGGCGGTGTGACCGGCGTCATGCTTGCTGCCGTGCCGGTGAACCTGCAGGTGCACGACTCGTACTTCGTGGTGGCGCACCTGCATTACGTGCTCATTGGCGGGGCCGTTTTCCCGCTGTTCGCGGGCCTCTATTACTGGTACCCGAAGATCACCGGGCGCATGCTCAACGAGCGGCTGGGCCGCTGGCAGTTCTGGCTGATGTTCATCGGCATGAACGTCACCTTCTTCATCCAGCATCACCTGGGCCTGACCGGCATGAGCCGCCGCATCCAGACGTACAGCGCGGACACGGGCTGGGGAACCCTGAACATGATCTCCACCATCGGCTCCTACATACTGGGCATCGGAATATTCCTGTTCGTAGTGAACGTGATCGTCACCAGGCGCAACGGCAAGAAAGCCGAGGCCGACCCGTGGGGCGGCCCTACCCTGGAATGGGCGCTGCCTTCGCCGCCACCTTCGTACAACTGGCATTACCTTCCGGTCGTCCGAAGCCGCTACCCGATGTGGGAAGCACCGCAGGCGCCAGAAGGAGTCGATACCGCTGCTGACCGCGGAATCCGTGGACTGCCTCAGTTCGATGACAGCGTAAGGGAGACGTGGGGCACCAGCATCATCAGCGCCGAGCCGGAAAGTCGCGTCGACCTGCCCGGACCCAGCATCTGGCCGCTCCTGGCCGCCCTGTCAGTTGCGGTTGCGTTCATCGGCCTGATGTGGTCGTTCTGGGCAGTACCGATCGGGGCATTCCTGTTCTACCTGTCGATGATCGGCTGGCACTGGCCGTTCAACAAGGAGCTGGCGACATGAGCACCCGCACCCTGCACACTCCCACGCTCAAGAAGCACACACTGGGACCGAAGAACGTCATCTGGTGGGGCATGGTCGGCCTGATAACCATCGAAACCGTCGTGGTGTCCGGCCTGATAGCCATGTACTTCTACCTCAAGCTCTACAATCCCGCCTGGCCGCCGGAGGACATCGACCCGCCGCACCTGCTGCTGCCGTCGATCAACACGCTCGTGCTGCTCGCCAGCGGCGTGGCCATGCGCATCGCTGACCAGGGCGGCAAGCACGAGCGGCGCGGTCAGCTGCTGATCGGCCAGGCAACGGCCCTCACCCTGGCGGTCGTGTTCCTGTCACTCAAATGGTTCGAGTACAGCGGCTACGATTACGACTGGACCACCCACGCTTACGGTTCCATGGTGTACGCGATAACCATCTTCCATGCCGGTCACGTCATCTCGGTCGTGCTGAAGGGCCTGGTGGTGTTCGCGATGGCCGTCCGCGGCATGTTCACAAGGGAACGACGCCTGGCCCTGGAAGTGAACGGGCTTTACTGGCAGTTCGTGGTGATCATCTGGCTGCCACTGTTCGCCACCCTCTACGTGGTGCCGTACCTGTGATGGAAGGAGGCGCGGCATGAGCTCGGAAACACACAAGCAGCCGGTCAACGCCCAACCCGTGCGGCCGTTCTTCGCGATGCTCGGCGGACTGCTGGCCTGGCTGTTCAGCTTCATCGCCCTCTGGGGCCTGAGTGAGATCGACTGCAACTCAGGCCTGCTCGCGTTCCAGGTGTTCGGCCTGCCCGCAGTACGCGTCATAGGCATAGCCCTCACGCTCGTAGCGTCATTCACAGCTGTGGCAGCCGGTCAGGTTGCACTCCTGAACGCCGGGCCGGACGCGAACCCCGGGAACGACCGGCCGTTCATAGTCCGCGCAGGGGCCGTCCTCAACGGGCTGTTCGCGATCGCCATCATCGCCGGCGGCCTTCCTTACCTGATCCTGAGCACCTGCACTTAAGCGATGTTCGCGCAGCTGCCAGACTGGGTTTTCGCAAGTACCCGCACCGAACCGGCCCTCGTCGTCGGCCTGGGCATAGCGGCAATGCTGTACGGAGCGGGAGTGACCCGTCTGTGGCGCCGCGCCGGCGTTGGCAGCGGCATCACTGTCTGGCAGGCAGTCGCCTTCGCTACCGGACTCATTACTGTGGGCGCCGCTCTGTCACCGTTCCTCGAAGCCGCAGCCAGCATGCTGTTCTCGGCCCACATGCTGCAGCACATGCTGCTGGCTTTCGTCGCTGCACCGCTTCTGGCGTGGAGCCTCTCCGGACTGGCGTTCCTGTGGTCGATGCCCGCACCGGTCCTGAAGAATGCGAGTCAGTGGTGGCTGAAAGCGACGGGCCTGCGGGTGTTCGTCGCCGCCCTGACCCACCCGGTGACGGTGTGGATGCTGTTCGCCCTGACGTTCTGGCTGTGGCACGCTCCGGTCATGTACGAGGCTGCGCTGGCCAGCCCGGTGCTGCACGCCCTCGAGCACGCCATGATGCTGGGTGCTGCCGGCCTGTTCTGGTGGCTGGTGCTGCAACCGAGCGGCCGCAGGCGGCTTCCGCATGGCGCAGCGATCCTGTTCACCGTTACCACCATGCTGCAGGGCATGGTCCTCAGTTCGCTGATATCGTTCGCGAACACGCCGCAGTACGGCACTTACGTCATGAGTGCGGAGGTGCTCGGCATCTCGGCCCTGGCGGATCAGCAGCTGGCCGGCATGCTGATGCGCACTCCGGCCACGATCATCCTGGTAGTCACCAGCGTCTGGCTGTTCCTGGTGTGGATCAGTCAGCTGGAACGCCGTGACCTCGAGTTCGGCTGACGCTCAGTCAGCCCCCGGTATGGTGCGCACGTTCATGTTGTCCGAGCGTGTTGCGACGAGTACGAATTCAGTCCCGTCCTCGACGCGTACCTGCATGATGGCGAGGTTGTCGCCGAGCATGGCGTTCACCAGCAGGGATTCTTCGTCCAGCCACACGAGTGAGTCGATGAAGTCGTTGTAAAGCCACGATGCGAGCTCCTTGAATTGTGAGTCGACGACCGTGACGACGGTGCCGGCACTGGCGTTGCCGTAACTGATCCAGGCGTGGCGGTCGCCTGAGGGGCTGCTGACGAAGACCGGGTAATAGTCGTTGCTGGCGTCCAGGGCGGTCTGTTCGGCCGTGACCGGGTTCATGAGTTTGAGGCGGTCCTGGCCGCCGACGATGACGTCGTCGCCGTGCCAGCCGAGTGCTTCGCCGGCTTCGAGTGGGTAGCTGTTGCCGCTGGCCGGGTCGATGACGGTCACGAACCCGTCCTGCATGGTTGCGAACCAGCCGGTCTCCGGGTGCAGGTGTACGCCCAGGCCCCTGCCGAGGTTAACGGGTTCGGGGTTGCCTGCTTCGAAGCGGAAGATGACGCCGTCACCGTCGGCTTCGAAGCCCTGGGCCAGGAGCGCAGTCTCGTCCGGGTGCCAGGCGATGTCGAACCCGCCGGCGACGCGGGTGCTGCCTGCGGCACTGGGGATGGTCCATTCTTCGACTGTGAGCCGTGATTCAACGTCCATGATGCGGACGAGCCAGTTCCAGGTTTCGGGCAGCTCGTCGGCGCTCCAGTCGATGATGGTGTCGTTGACGAAGTGCGCCAGGAACCGGCCTGATGGCGAGGGTTGCGGGTCCCATTCGTCCTCGTCAGGCGTGAAGGTGAGCCGTATCTCTGAACCGTCGCGGTAGAGGAACAGTTCGTTCTGGTGCAGCGGGTTGCCGGATGGTCCGGTGGCGGGTTCGGCCCGCAGGCGGTTGCTTGCGAAGACGAACTCCTGCGCAGCAGCCGTACTGAGCAGTGCCGCTGTGGCGAGCGCAATTACGCCGGCGGTCTTCAGGTGTTGGCGGTAAGTCATGGGACGCTCCTGGTCGTGAGTTCTGGTCAGGTAACGCGATATTAGCGTCCTGCTCCAGCTGGCACCGTGCCTGGGTATCCGGTTCAGTGCCTGAGCTGCCCGGGTGGGGTCAGAAGCAGCGCGCGTTCGGAGAGCAGCGGCATGAGTGCCCGTTGCAGTGCGCGGGCATCGTCGCCGACGGGCAGGACGTACTGCGCGGGTGTTTCGACCGTCCAGACCGGGGCGTGTTCGTGAAGACCGGCAAGCTGTTTTGCCATGCTTATGGCGCTGGCGGCATCGCCAAGTTCGTCGATCAGGCCGTTGGCCAGTGCGTCTTCGCCTGAGAAGATGCGGCCGCGGCCGATCTCGTTCACGTGCTCGGGTGTCAGCCTGCGACCTTCGGCGACCCTGGCGACGAACCGGTCGTACACCTCGCCCATGTACCGGTTGACCAGGGCTGTTTCGCTGTCGTCCCAGGGTCGGCTTGAGCTGTTCAGGTCGGCGTAGCGGCCGCGTTTGAGCGTCTCGGGGTTGAAACCGTAACGGTCGTTGAACTCGTCCAGCACGAATTTGATGTTCACCACGCCAATCGAGCCGGTGATGGTCATGGGAGCAGCCACAACTTTGGTGGCGTGCGTCAGCACGTAGTAGCCGCCGCTGCCGGCCACGGATCCCATGACGGCTACGACGGGCATGCGCTCGGCGAGCAGTTTCACTTCGCGCCAGATGAGGTCGCTCGCCAGTGGCGAGCCGCCGCCGGATTCGACGTGGAAGACGACTGCCTTGGTGGTGCTGTCCTTGCCGGCGGTGCGCAGTGCCCGTACGACCGATTCGCTGCCGGCCATCTTGCCGCCGAGCAGCGGTATTGGAATGGGGAACTGCCTGGATTTGCCGGGGATGATGTTGCCGTCAAGCGATACGAACGCTACGCGACCTGATCCGGTCGGCTTAAGCGGCCGGGTCAGGTAACGGCTGGCAGCGGCGAGCGGCTTGTGCCGCTTGGTGATGAACTCGTCCTCATAGGCGACCCGGTCGATCATGCCTGCAGCGCGGGCGTGAACGGCGGAAGTTATCGCTTCATCGATCCAGCTCTTTGCGTGCTCTGGCTCAGTGCCGCGGCCTTCAGCGATGTCGCGCGCGAGGATGTTGTGGAAGCTGTCCAGCAGGGCGTTCAGCTGTTCTCGGTCGCCGGGGCTCATTTCGCTGCGGGCCAGGTCGTCACCAGCGCTCTTGTACTCGCGGATGGCGAGCTTGTCGACGCGTACACCGAAGCGTTTCAGGAACTCCGCCCGGTAAGTGCTGCTCCAGGCCATACCGTGCACGTTCAGGTCAGCTCCTTCGGGCATGACCAGTTCGTCGGCGATGCTGGCCAGGTAGAGCGTCGTGCCGGTCAGCTGGCTGGTGGTTACCTTGAGTTCACGGCCGGCTGCCTTCAGGCGCTGCAGCTGGCGGCGGATCGCGTAGGCGGTCGTCCAGTCCGGTTCGGCTTCGTCAAGGCGGACCAGCACTCCTTTCAGCCAGGGTGCTGCGAGGAGTGAAGTTACCAGCACTTCCAGTTCTTCCTGGGAGAATTCTGGCTTCTTGCCGGTCACGGTGTCGGCTGACAGCATCTTGCGTTTGCGTTTCCTGACCGGGTAGCTGCCGCTGAGGTTGAGGATGACCCAGTCGGGCCGGTCGCCGGGCAGTACCCGGGCGAGGTTGTTCCTTATGGTTGTGCCGCTGTTGCGCAGGCCGGCGGCCGCTGCAGCCACAAGTTGCTGCAGCGGACCGGCCTTGCTCCGGTTACTCGTCATGAGCTGATTGTACGTGGTGTTCCCGGTGTCACTCCCAGAGCAGCATCGTGTCGACCAAGGTGCTCGCTTCGAGCAGGTACGCCTCCGTATCGGTTGACAGGCCGTCGATGAAGAACGGGTCGGAGCGGTGGTTGGGGATCACGAACGTGTGCCGGAGCGAGTAGCGCTGGAACTCGACCAGTGCCAGATACCTTCCGTCAGGTGAGAAGACGGGACCGACAAGGCCGGTCGGACCGCTGGTCAGCTGGTGGGGCGCTGAGTCGTCGCCAAGGTTCTTCACCCAGATGTCCGATGACCAGGCGTAGGCGATCTGACTCAGGTCGTGCGAGAAAGTGAAATCACCGGGCACATCCACTGCCCATTCGTCGGGGGTGAACTTCACGAGCAGGTTCATGTTGATCTCGCTGCTTCCACTGGCGAGCTCTGCCAGCGAGACGGTGACGATCGCACCAGCCAGGTTGTTCGCAGGATCTGGAGTGTTGGCGACTAATGCGAGCAGGTCGTCGCTGAGCCAGTGCAACTGGTTGCCGGCCATGCCCAGGCGGCCTGAGAAGCGCACTTCCTTGGTTCCACGATCCACTATTTCCAGGAACGGGTCGCCCACCCCCGAGATGACAGCAGCCAGATGCTTCCCGTCCGGTGACAACGCCACCCCGTGAACCCGCCCGTAATCCCTGTCCTCAGAATCCGGCCAGACGAAGGTGCCGGAAAGAGCGAAGTTGCTCAGGTCGTAACTGGCGACGGTCAACGGCGAACCGAACGAAGCATTGGCAACCAGCAGTTCGTTGCCTGGCCGGTGGACGGTGATCACCTCGTAGACGCTGCTGCCCAGCCGCACTGTCCAGTCGCCAGCCATGCTGAGGTTCATGGTGTGGACCTGTGCGGTGCCTTCTGCGATCAGGCGTCCACTGAAGGGGCTGTCCCCCGTCGGCGGTGGATTGCCCGGGAGCGGCGAGTCGCTGCCTCCTGCACCACAGCCGGTAACTACGAGTATTCCGCTCAGCACCAGTGCCAGCAGGCGTGCCGTAATGATGTTCATTCTGCCCCCCTTGCCCTGCCTGTTACCGCGGGCAGCGTAAAGGTAGCACCGGGACGGTTCAGTTTTGAGATGCGTTCCTGAATGGTAGGATCGCCCGGTGGGCAGTGAGAAGGAAGTAAGGGAGCAGGCATGGGCCCAGTTCCTGAGCGACCGCAAGAGGAGCCGGCACCTGGACCCGTTCCTGGCGCGCGAATCCAGCGTGGCTGATGCCGCTGCGCTGCTGGGCATCAGTGTCGGGCGCATGCATTACTGGACCCAGCAACTGCTCACGCTCAAGCTGATCGAATACGTGCGCACCGAAGCATCCGGCCGGCAGCGCACCCGGATCTTCCGCTCCGTGGCGGATTCTTTCAGCGTGCCCCTGGAACTGCTGCCAACTGACGACATCGAGACGCTGGGCCTGCATTTCGAGCCGGTCTGGCACGCCTTCCTGCGCTCGGTGGCCGTGGCAGGCAGGAGGTACGCTGCCGGCTGGTGCGTCCGCTACTCTCGCGTCGGCGACCAGGCAGCCTTCCACATCGTGCCTACCTCGCAACCACAGCCCGACCTGCCGTTCAAGAACGACTGGGCGATGCTGCGCCTCACCCGCCAGCAGGCACGCGCACTGCGATCCGAGCTTGACGAACTGTTGCAGCGGTACCTGTCCGAACCGGCCCAACCGAAAGCCAGGGATTTCATCACTCACCTGGCTCTGGTAGAGACCGCTCCTGACGACTGACCCGCCGGCCGTCTTCTGGCTTCACCACCACCGGCAGAGCAGCTGTTTGTTACAGTCGCCAGTTAATGAACGATGACAACGGACAAGTACTTGGCGACCTGGCGAACTCCATGAGCGGCAGCGTGCAGGGCTGGGTGGCAGGCAACCCGCTGCTGGCAACCATCGGCATCGCCCTGCTGCTCGTGTTCACAGCCTGGCTCGCCCAGGTGCTCACCCGCCGCTACCTGATCACCCTCATCTCGCGAATATTCAAGAGCGAGCGCAACCGCTGGAACGAAGCGCTGTTCGGCGACGCGGTGCTCCACCGCCTGAGCATGGCCGTCCCGCTCATAATCATCCGCGCCGGTCTGCCACTGCTGCCACTGCTCCCGCTGGGAGTCACCGACTTCCTGCAGCGGGCACTGTCGGCCGCGATCATGATCGTGATCGTCAGCGCCATCGCCGCAGCCGTCCAGGCGTTCGGCGTCATCTACGAGAAACACCCCAAGTCGCGTGAACGACCGATCAAGAGCTACCTGCAGGTACTCAACATCGTCCTCTACTCCCTGGCGATAATAGCCGCCCTCGCGGCCCTCCTGAACCGGGACCCGCTCCTGATCCTCTCCGGCATCGGTGCCGCCTCAGCCATACTGCTGCTCATATTCCAGGACACCATCCTGTCGCTCGTGGCCGGCGCGCAGCTGACCAGCAATGACCTCATCCGCGTAGGCGACTGGATCGAGATGCCCGCCTATCAAGCCGACGGTGACGTGGTCGAGGTCGCGCTCAACACCGTGAAGGTACAGAACTGGGACAAAACATTCACCGTCATTCCCGCGCACGTCTTCCTGAAGAACAGCTTCAAGAATTACCGTACGATGTACGAGATCGGTCGCCGGATCATGCGCGACATCGTCATCGACATGAACAGCATCCGCTTCCTGACGCCAGAGGAAGTCGCCGACCTCGAGCGCTTCAGACTGCTGCGCCCCTACCTTGAGGGCAAGAAAGCCGACCTGGCCGAGTGGAACGCCAAGCACGAAGCGGCGGCAGAAGATCCCGTGAACGCCCGGCGCCTGACCAACCTCGGCACCTTCCGCGCCTACATCGAGGCGTACCTGCGTGCTGACCCGCGCATCAGCAACGACCTGCTCTTCTCCATCCGACAGCTTGCGCCCACTCCCGACGGCCTGCCGATGCAGGTTTACGCGTTCACGGTCGACACCGGTTTCGTGAACTTCGAGAAGACC
>CALDPK010000060.1 GCA_937911855.1 uncultured Trueperaceae bacterium
CAGGTCAGCAGCTGCTGACGCGGCTGCAGCCGCGCTTCATTCCCCTGACGGTCGAACAGCCTTACCTGCGGGTAGCGGTTTCGGGCCACGTGCTGCGCCCCGGGGTTTACGAACTCGACTGGGGCGCTGTGGTCGGTGACCTCATCGCTGCTGCCGGCGGCTTCAGTGCCGGCGCCGCCACGGACCTCATCGCAGCTGCCCGCCCACTGGGTCAGGGCGACAGCGTTCACGTGCCCCACCGGCAGGCAGCGGACGGCAGTGAACGGATCAGCATCAACTCCGCTGACACATGGACGCTGCAGCGCCTGCCCGGCGTGGGGCCGGCAATGGCCGAGCGCATCATCAAGGGCCGGCCCTACGCGACCGTGGATGAGCTGCTGAACGTTTCCGGCATCGGACCCGTGATCTTCGCGCGGCTGGAACCTTTGGTGGCCCCGTGAGGATGCGCTACCTGCCCTGGCCCGTACCTGCCTGTGCCGGCATGGTCTGCGGAACGGTCGCCGCCGGGCAAGGGCCGCTTACCGCGATCCCGTTCGCCCTGGCTGCCCTGGTCCTGATCTGCCTGCAGCCAAGGCCCACCGGCACGCTGCTGATAGCAGTGTTCGGCCTGGCTGCCGGCCTGGCGCGCATGCACGCGTGGGAGGCCCGGTCTGATCCGCTGCTGGGAGTGGATCCGCAGCAGACGATCACCTTGGGCGGAGTCAGCGACGGTCACGTCCTGGATGTCGACTGGCCGCTTGAAGCCAGCCTGCGGATCAGTCCGGCCGGCAGCGTGCCCATGGGGCGGGCCGTGGTGAGCGGCCGCGTCGATCACGCCAGCGGCAAGCGCAACCCAGGCGGGTTTGATTTCCGCGCCCATCTTGCTGCCCGCGGCGTGCACGGGCAGCTGTTCGTTTCCGAAGTGGTGCAGCACGAACCGCTGACGAGCCTGCGGGCCAGGCTCAGGGCCGGCCAGCGTCACGGCCTTACTGCCGAAGCTGCCGCACTGACTGAAGCCATCACCCTGGGCGAGCGGAGCGAACTTGGCGAACTGCGGGACGTGTTCGCGGCCGCCGGCCTTTCGCATCTGCTGGCCCTGTCAGGCCTGCACCTGGGAGTGCTGGCCGGGATGGCCACGCGCCTGTTCCGCAGGTTCGGCAAGTGGCACAGGCCGCTCGTCATCGCCCTGCTGACGGGTTTCCTGTTGACGGTCGGCGTCGCGCCCAGCCTGCTGCGGGCTGCACTCATGACCACGGCGCTGATCGTGGGTGACTGGACCGGCAGCGGCAGGCCGGACAACTGGACGCGGCTGTGTCTGGCCGCGCTGCTGACCTTGCTGTGGCGTCCCGCCTGGCTGTTCGACCTGTCCTTCCAGCTGTCGTACCTGTGCCTGGTCGGCCTGCTGGCGTTCGGACCGCCCCTGCTGGACAGGCTCCGGGCGCTGCCCTGGTGGCACCCGCGCTCGCTCCTTCTGGGCGGGATGGGGGCGAGCGTCGCGGCGCAGCTGCCCACTCTGTCGGTGACGGCCAGTACTTTCGGGGTGGTTCCACTGCTGTCGGTGCCGGTGAACCTGCTGGCCATCCCGCTCGCCAGCCTGCTCGTGCCGCTGGGCCTGCTGGCTGCTGTGCTGGGCACGCTTCATCCCGCGCTGGCGCTGCTGCCCAATCTTGCCACCGGTGCCGTAGCGGGACTGCTGCTCATGGTTGCCCGCGCTGGCGCCGAGCTTCCGTCGCTTGCCTGGGGTGAGGTGCTGCCGGCCGGACACTGGTTCTGGGCAGTGGCCTGCCTGTGCCTGATTCTGGCCGCCAGAGGCCTGATCCGCCCTCTGTCCGTCACCATCGTCCTGAGCTCAGCCCTGCTGGGTTCGCTGCTCACGCCGCCAGCCGGCCCGCCTGCTGAATTCATCGCGCTGGACGTCGGGCAGGGCGACGCCTTCCTGCTTAACTTCCGGGGCGGACCAAAGGTGCTGGTTGACGCCGGCGGCAGCGCCTGGTCGGACTTCGATCCGGGTGAACGCATCGTGGTGCCGGCCCTCCGCGCCCTGGGCATCACCAGCCTCGACCTCGTCGTGGCCACGCATGCGGACGCCGATCACGTGGGCGGCCTGCCGGCGGTGCTTGACGCCGTCCACGTGCAGGCACTTGCCATCGGAGTTCCCGAGACGGACCGGGAGCTGTTCGCCAACCTGCTCGCGGCAGCCGCCAGGAATTCCGTCGAGGTGCTGCAGCTGACCCGCGGCGAGCGGGTGGTGATCGGCGAACTTGAACTGAGCGTGCTCAATCCGCCGGTCAACCCGACGGGCGAGTCGAACGAAGACTCACTCGCTTTCAACGTCAGCTGGCTGGGCCGGCCGCTGCTGGTGATGCCCGGCGAAGTGTCGGCGAGCACCGAAGCCACCCTCGCGGTGGCAGCTGCGCCGCTGCTCAGCGTGCCGCACCACGGTTCGCGTTTCTCTTCAAGCGACCGGTTGCTGCAGGCTGTCGGCGGACGGGTGGCTGTGATCTCGGTCGGGCGCAACAACTACGGGCATCCCCACCCTGACGTGCTGGGCAGGCTTGCGGCTCACGGCTACGAAGTCCGCACCACGCTTTCGGAAGGGGCCGTCCGGATCCCGCTTACCGCTACAGGTAGTAGATGAGTGTGAGGCGAGCGCAAGATGAGGAGGTTGTGTTATTTTGCAGGCAGTGTTGAATACGATCCGGGTACTCGCTCATAACGGTCCGGTACGAATCGATCTGGCCCGCTGGGACGGAAGGCTCGTCGTCACGAAGAAAGTCGTCGGGCTTTCGGACGAATCCGCCAGCCGCCTGGCCCGTGAGGCCCACGTCGCAGGACGGCTGCAGCATCCCAACATCGTCAGGCTGCTTGCCGTCCACGGTGACACGCTCGTCTACGACTACTGCCCCGGCGTGAACCTGGCCGAACTGATCGACCAGGTACGCCTGAGCCTGGAGCGGGTGCAGGAGATCATGACCGGCATTCTCGCTGCCCTGGAGTTCGCCCACTCGGAAGGCGTGATCCACCTGGACATCAAACCGTCCAACATCCTGATCCGCGGCAACCGCGCGATGCTCACCGACTTCGGGTTCGCCAAGGACCTGGCCCTTGCCAACATCACGGGTGAACATGCGCTCATGGGCACGCCCGGCTACATGGCGCCCGAGCAGTTCCGCGGGGTGCGAAGCGACCCGCGCTCCGACATCTTCGGTGCAGCGGCGGTGGCGCATCACATGCTGAGCGGCCAGCTTCCCTACGGCAATGACTCGCTGCGCTTCCTGGTCGGTGACGAAAGCGTCAGGCTGAAACCCCTGACCGGTGAGGTCGCCGCGTTCAGCCCGGTGCTCGCCCGGGCGCTCGCGCGTGATCCTGCGGTGCGTCACCAGTCGGTCAGCGAGTTCGCCGAAGAACTGAAAGCTGCGTTCCCGCTGGTTAACATCCCTGCATGATTGAGAGTTTCTCCGGGGATGCCTTCCTGGCAGCCCGGGCTGCCCGCGCGCGGCTCGCACAACTCCGTTCCCAGGCGTTCGACATCACCGAACTGGGCGAGGACCTGACTCCCGGGCGGGTGCAGGCGGTAGCCGGGCAGTCCGGCCTGTTCGGTGCCGGAGCGCTGTACCTGGATTTCGATGCGGCCTTCAGCGGCCAGGCCGGAGTCAAGCCACGCAACGCCATGCTGAAACTGCTCCCCACCCTGCCCGGTGACACCAGCGTCATCGTGCTGGACAGCAGCGCGACTGCTGCCAGGCAGAAGCAGTGGAAGGAGCTGGGCGAGCACGTCAACCTGCCCACCCCGAAATGGGCTGCGCTTGAACGCTGGATCGCAGATGAACTGAAGGCCGGCGGAATCAGCTTCAGCCGCGACGTACCGCCCACGATGGTCGAGCTGTTCGGCGAGGACCTGCCTGCAATCGCTTCCGAGATAACCAAGCTGCAGCTGGTCGGAGAGGAGCTGAGCGCGGACAGCCTGCGTGAGTTGACCGGCAAGAAAGGCGTGGCGGACGCGTTCTCACTCATCGACGCCATCGTTGCGGGCGACTCAGCGAAGGCACTCGGGCAGTGCCGCGCGCTGCAGCTTCAGGATGAGGACGGGGTCAAGGTGCTGGCGGCAGTTTCCTGGCAGTTCGCCCTGGTCGCCCGCTGTACCGGTCTGCTGGAGGACGAACCGCGGGCAAGCGATTCCCGGGTTGCCTCAGCCCTGAAGGTGCATCCTTTCGTGGCTGGCAAGGTCAGGCGCGTGGCGGCAGGCCTGGACGAGCGGTCGCTGAAGCCGATCCTCAGCGCCATCGCCGAGGCCGAACTTGCCAGCAAAAGCGGCCGCAGCGGCGACTGGGCGCTCGAGAAACTCGCGCTGCAGCTCAGCAGTCAGCTGAGCGGTTCAAGCTCCGTCCAGCGCTGATCCGAGCGCGAGCTTGCCACCACTGCCTCGACGAACCTGACCCCGCGGGCACCGGCGCGCACATCCGGGAACTCTAAGCCGGGCGCGTCCGTACGCTCGCCTGCCCGCTGCGCCCTGAGAGTCAGCGCGATGCCGCGGTAGATGTTGGCGAACGCCTCTATGAACCCTTCCGGGTGACCCGATGGGATGCGGTTCACGGCCTGCGCCGCTTCCGACAGGTAGTCGTTGCCGCGCCGCAGTAGCTTCTCGGGTTCGCCGAGTTCACGCAGGACCAGCTCGTTCGGTTTCTCCTGCTGCCATTCCAGGCCGCCGGTTTCGCCGTAAACCTTGATCGTCAGTGAGTTCTCGACGCCCACGCACACCTGCGAGGCGGTCAGGATGCCGCGGGCACCACCGCTCAGGCGCAGCAGCATGCTCGCGTCGTCATCCAGTTGCCGGCCGGGAACGAACGTGGTCAGGTCGGCGCAGACGTGCCTGATGTCCAGTCCGGTGACGGTCGTCAGCAGGTTCTCGGCGTGGGTGCCGATGTCGCCTACCGCCCCGGCGATGCCGCTGCGCGCCGGATCGGTGCGCCAGTCAGCCTGCTTGTTGTCAGGACCCTCGACCGCGGTGGCAAGCCAGCCCTGGGTGTACTCCACGATCACCTTGCGCAGCCGACCCAGGCGGCCGCTTCTGATGAGTTCGCGGGCTTCGCGCACCATCGGGTAGCCGCTGTAGTTGTAGGTCACCGCGAACAGCACGCCGGCCTCGTCAACCAGGCGGACGAGTTCTTCTGCCTGACCGCTGTCAAGCACCAGCGGCTTGTCGCAGATCACATTGAAGCCGGCCCTCACGAACGCGCGGGCGACAGGGAAGTGCAGGTGGTTGGGGGTGACGATCGCCACCGCGTCGATCCGTTCACCCTCGGGCAGGGCGGATTCGCGCTCCAGCATCTCCTCCCAGCTGCGGTAGTTCCGGTCGTCGGCCAGGCCGACTTCGCGGCCCGAGGCGAGCGAGCGCTCCGGGCTGCCCGAAAGCGCGCCTGCGGTGACTTCCCATTCACCGTCAAGCCGCGCGGCCATGCGGTGCACCGCGCCGATGAAGGCTCCGCTTCCCCCGCCGACCATGCCCAGCCTGAGTGGCCGTTTCACGGCTGCTCCCTCCGGGCGAACGCCGCGTCGAACGCCCGGTCGGACGGCTTGAAGTCAAGCTCCCGCACGAACCTGGCTGCCTCGGTGGCACCTTCCACCCGGTCCATGCGGATGTCCTCCCATTCGACTGACAGCGGACCGCGGTAACCGATGTCGCCCAGGGCGACGATCACCGATTCGAAGTCAACGTCGCCGCGCCCGACCGACCTGAACTCCCAGGCGCGCCGGGGGTCGCCGAACGACGTGTGGCCACCGAAGACGCCTGCTTCGGCGCCGCTGCGCCCCCACCACACGTCCTTCATGTGCACGTGATGGATGCGCGCGGAGAACTTGCGGATGAACCCCACATAATCGACGCCCTGGTAAGCAAGGTGCGACGGGTCGTAATTGAAGCCGAAACGGATGTGGCCTTCGACCGCCTGGACGGCCCGCTCGGCAGACGCCGTGTCGAAGGCGATCTCCGTCGGGTGCACCTCCAGCGCGAAGTTGACGTCTTCCTCTTCGAACACTTCCAGGATGGGCAGCCAGCGGCGCGCGAAATCATCGAAGCCAGCCTGCCAGTACTCCTGGCTGGTCGGCGGGAACGCGTAGGCGGCGTGCCAGATGCTCGAGCCCGTGAAGCCACTTACCGCATTCACACCGAACTTGCGCGCGGCCCGGGCGGTGAGCTTCATCTCCTCGGCGGCGCGCTGGCGCACACCCTCGGGATCGCCGTCGCCCCAGACGTGCTCCGGCAGTATCTCGCGGTGCCGGGCGTCGATCGGGTCGCAGACTGCCTGGCCGACCAGGTGATTCGATATCGCCCAGCAGTCCAGGCCATGGCCGGCCAGGAATTCGCGCAACAGTTCGGTGTAACCGGGCTCATTCAGTGCCCTGTGGACGTCGAAGTGATCACCTGAGCAGGCGAGCTCGAGGCCGTCGTAACCCATGCGGCGGGCAAGCGGAGCGAGCTGCTCCAGCGGCATGTCAGCCCACTGGCCAGTGAACAGCGTTACCTTGCGTGACATCAGAACCTCCTGTGCTGGCTCAGTGTAGCAGGGGTCCAAACGGCACTCCGGCTGTCGTAAAGTCAGGGTAATGACAAGTGAACTGGTGGCCCGCATCAGGGCCGGTGACGAACGCGCGGTTGCCCGCGGCCTCAGCCTCATCGAGGCCGGCGGCACGGAAGGCCAGGCGCTGCTGCAGCAATTGCGCAGTGCGGAGCACAGCTCCACGCTGATAGGGGTGACCGGCACGCCCGGCAGCGGCAAGAGCACCCTGGTGGACCGGCTGGTCGGCCAGGCACGCGAACGCGACCAGCGCATCGCAGTGCTGGCAATCGACCCGAGCAGCCCGTTCAGCGGCGGCGCCATCCTGGGCGACCGCATCCGCATGATGCGCTGGCACGACGACCCGAATGTATTCATCCGCTCCATGGCCAGCCGCGGCCAGCTGGGCGGCCTTTCCGCCGCGACCGTGCAGAGCGCGGTCCTGCTCGAGGCGGCCGGGTTCGACCGGATCATCATCGAAACGGTCGGCGTCGGCCAGTCCGAGGTCGACATCGCCACTGTCGCGGACGTCACCGTGCTGGTGCTCACCCCCGGGCAAGGTGACGGCGTCCAGGCGTTCAAGGCCGGGATCATGGAGATAGCCGACATCTTCGTCGTCAACAAGGCGGATCAGCCCGGCGTCGACCGGCTGCGCCGCGAGATCGCCGCGCTGCTCAGCCTGGGCAACTATGGCGAGGACGACTGGAAACCGCCCGTCATCTCGACCATAGCGACCAGCAACGAGGGTGTGAAGAAGCTTGAGGAGCGCATAAACGACCTGCTGCTGCACGACTCGCAGCGGGGGCTGGCCAGTGAGCGGCGCAGGCGGCGGGCCCGCTTCGAGGTCCGGGCGCTGCTGGGCCGTGAGATAGAAACCAGGCTTGCAGGCATCAGCGACGACGTCCTGGACGAGGTCCTGCTCGGCAACCGCTCGCCGCTCGAGGTCGGCCTTGAGTGGACCGGAACCGGCTCGTGAACCGGTCCGGTATCATCAGCTCATGATTCACGCCGTATACCCGGGCAGCTTCGATCCGCTGCACAACGGGCACCTGGACATCATTCGCCGTGCAGTGAGGGTTTACGGGCGGCTGACGGTCGCGGTGCTGAACAACCCCGGCAAACGCCAGCAGATGTTTTCCACCGACGAACGGGTTGACATCATCCGTCAGGTGACCGCCGGCATGGCCAACGTGAACGTCGAAAGCTTCGACGGGCTGCTCGCGGAGTACGTGCGCATCCTCGGTGCTGACGTGATCGTGAAGGGCCTGCGGGCCATCAGCGATTTCGAGTACGAGCTGCAGATGGCTCACCTGAACCGGCAGATCAACCCGAAAGCCGAGACCACCTTCATCATGACCGCCACCCGCTGGTCGTACCTGTCCAGCACCCGCGTGAAGGAACTGGCGCATTATGGTGCGGACGTTTCGAAGCTGGTGCCGTCCGCCACGCTGCAGGCGCTGAGCGCCCGCTCAGAGGCGCAGCAGGTAACCTGAAACTCCGGGCTTTTGCCCGCCGGTAACCTATACTTGCGTCTGCGCCACGCCTGACTGCGCGGCGCGGAAGGAAAACCATGTCACACCTTATCCGCGGACTTGCCGGCACCGGCATCCGCATTGTTGCTGCTGATACGACCCGGCTCGTGGAAGATGCCCGCGAACGGCACGGAACGAGGCCAACCGCCACTGCTGCCCTGGGACGCACCCTGACTGGTGCGCTGCTGCTGTCGCACGTACTGCTGAAAGACCCGCGCGACCGGGTGAGCGTCCGCTTCCGTGGCGACGGCCCGCTGGGCGGGATTATCGCCGACGCAGGTCTGGACGGCACCGTCCGCGGTTACGTCAAAAACCCTGACGTCCAGTTGCCGGTCCGCGAGGACGGCAAGCTCGACGTGGGCACTGCGGTCGGCCAGGGTGAGCTTGAAGTGATCCGCGCCCACGCGCCCTACGGCGACCCGTACAGCTCGTCGGTTGACATCGTCACCGGTGAAGTCGCGGAAGACTTCGCGATGTTCCTGGCGATGTCCGAGCAGATCCGCTCGGCGGTCATGCTCGGCGTCTACCTGGAAGGCGGTCGGGTCGTCCGCGCCGGTGGCGTGCTCATGCAGGCGCTGCCTGACGCCACCGACGAGGAACTGGGCCACGTCGAACACAACGTATTCGGACTGGGTCAGTTCACCGAGGCGCTCGGCCATGGCAGCCTGCTCGAGGTCGTGGAGCGGCTGTCAACCGGCATGAAGCTCGACATCCTCACGAAGGACGCGCTGCCGCTGCGCTTCCAGTGCCGCTGCAGTGACCAGAAGGCGCTCGACGCACTCGCGTACTTCTCACCCGAGGAACGTCAGGACATGATCGATGAAGACGGTGGCGCGGAAGTAGTGTGCCACTGGTGCGGTGTCAGGCGCTGGATCGAGCCGGAGCAGTTCGGCGAGATCAGCAGCAACGAGATCCGCTGCCCGGACTGTGGCACGCTCTGGCACCGCCAGGGTCAGGCGCTCATGATCCGCGAGAACGAGACCTGCGCCTGCGGCCGCAAGGTCCAGCTGCCCGCCTAACCGGTTTCAGGAGGCCTGACGTCCGCCGGGTCCTTGTGCTTGCCTGATTTCTTGCGGCCCAGGCGGTTCTCGGTTCCGTTCGCTAGCCTTACCAGGTTGTCACGGTGCCGCCACGTAGCGAGCAGCGTGAGTGCGATCGTCATCCACAGGAACGCCGGGTGCGTGCTGCCCTGGATGATCAGGAACAGTGGCGCCGCGAAGATTCCCACGAGCGAACCCAGGGACACGAACCGGCCCAGCGCGATGGCGTAGATGCCGATAGCCACGCAGAACAGCGCGACTACGGGATAGATGGCGAGCATCACGCCGATGCTCGTTGCCACGCCCTTGCCGCCGCGGAACTTCAGGAACACGTTGTAGTTGTTGCCGACCACCACAGCCAGGCCGGACAGTGCGATTGTCCATGGATCAAGGCCCAGCAGCCTGGGCAACATGACCGCGATGACACCCTTGAGCGGGTCGGCGATGCCGACGAGGATCGCCGGGACGACGCCGACTGAACGGAGAACGTTGGTCACGCCTATGTTGCCGGAGCCGACCTGCTGGATGTTCACTCCGCGGATGCGCGCCACGACGTAGCCGCTGGGGACGGAGCCAATCAGATAGGCAATCAGCACGCAGGCTGCCGCGAGGAGATATTGGGTCAAGAAAAGTCCTCCGGGACGTGATGCGGTCGACCTGTAGGTCGGTTCCTTTCAACATGATTGCATACCTTCATGCGGGTTACGCTTGCGATGAATGGATGAAGTTGTACTTTTCCTGCTCGTGGTTGCCGTCACCGGTTTCTTCACGATGCGCTGGTCACTGAGGCTGGCACGACCGACATCTGAACTGCCTGTCAAATCGATAATCGCGTTCTTCCTGGCAGCCATGGTCGGCCTGCAGCCGTTCCTCGGTTACCAGGTCGGCGACCTTCTGCGCCTGTTCGCAGTCATCGCGGCACCCATATGGGCTTTCGGCCCGCTGGCTGCAGTGGCGCTGGCCCGCAGCCGCCGTTACGGCCTGGCTGACGGGCTGACGAGGCTGCTGTACTGGGGTCCGGAGGGCAGGCAGGCGATCGGCCGGCTGCTGGCGCAGGTAGCGCTGCAGCAGGCTGACACTGAAGCGGCCGAGAAGTTCGCCGGTGACTCCGACCCGCTGCTGGCACTGCAGGCGGCCAGCCTGCGTGAGGACTGGCCAAGGGTGCTCACCCTGGCCGAAGAAGTGCCGCGCGTCAGTGACAACGCCTTTCTGGCCGACCAGTCGCTCATCCGCGCCCACATCGGCATGGGGCGCATGGACCTCGCCCAGCAGGTGCTGGACGACGCGCGCCAGCGGCTGGAGACCGATCCTGCCCGCCAGGGCCCGATCGGCTACCGCATGGTGAAACTGAGCGAGGCGCGCATCGCTGCCGAATACGGCAACATGGTACGCGTCCGCGAACTGCTGGCCGAGATGCCGCAGGGAACGCCGGCGTGGATCATCTACGGCATCGTCGCTCGGGCAGCCGAGATGGGGCACCGCATCGACGAGGCAGCCTCGCTGTACGCGCATACGTACCAGGTGGCTCCTGAAGGGGCACGCCAGCACATCGGTGAGCAGATCGAGCGTCTGGGGCGGCAGGTCCCGGTCATCGCCCGGCGGGGACCGGCGCTGGGCACCCTGATCCTGGTCGGCGGGCTCGTGCTGCTGTACGTTGCGCAGGAGCTGCTCAACGCCCGGGTACCTGACTTATTCACTGCAGTAGGCCGCCTGAGGCCCAGCGACGCAGTCGCTGCCTACATGCAGGGCATCCCCACCCTTGCCACGGCCGACGCGCTGTGGCGGCACGTCTCCTACGCGTTCGTGCACGGCAACCTGGTGCACATCGGTTTCAACGTGTGGGTGCTGTTCGACCTGGGCCGGGTTTACGAAGCCCGCCGCAACTGGGGCAGCCTGCTCATGGCGTTCGTGTTCGGCACCGTCATGGGCGCGTACCTGACGGGTATCGCCCAGGCAGGTCAGGTGCAGCTGCTGGTCGGCGCCTCGGGCGGGGTGCTCGGTGTGGGTGGCGCGCTGCTGGCCGACTCACTGCGCAGCGGCCTGGCCAGTGACCGGCAGCTCACCCGAAGCCTGCTGCAGTGGGTGGTGCTGATAGTGCTGTTCTCCGTGGCCATCCCGAACGTCTCGCTCTGGGGTCACATCGGCGGGCTGGTCGGCGGGCTGCTGTGGGGCTTCATCCGGCAGGGCCTGCCGCGCGGCCGGAACATCGACCGGTTCGCGGGCGGCCTGGCTGCCGGTGTCCTGGTGTGGACGCTTGTGACCGTCATCCTGCAGGTACTGCAACTGATCTAGACAGGTACGCGGATGTGACAGTGCAGTCCTGCGGTCGGAATCACGCGCGGCAAGAATGGCCTGTGCCTTCAGATCAGTCCCGAAGGCCTGCTTGCGCTGTTTGATCCGTTCGATAAGCTCTTCCTGATCTGGCTGGTTCGACACTTCCGTCAGGGTGTCCAGCAAATACGCCTGCAGTGACTGCCCACGCCGCGCAGCTTTCGCAGTGAGTTCGTTGCGAACGTCCTCCGGGACGTTCCTGACCGTCACTGAAGTCGACATGCACGCATTATGCAGCGGAAGGCGCTATATCGCAAACGTTTGTCAGCAGGGCGTAGCTGGCTGCTGATTGCGTCCCGAAACCAGCCGGTTGGCACACAACACTCCTGCCCCGTAAGCTTCTTCCGACATGAAGGCGTCATCGAAATAGGTTGACCTGCGCAGCCGGGCTTCAAGCTGCTCCGGAGTCAGGTTGGGTTCATGAGTCAGCAGGAGCGCCAGTGAGCCGGTGACGAACGGCGCAGCCATTGACGTGCCCGACATGCAGCCCTGCGGAGTTTCGCCGGGCACGGTGCTCACCACCTGGCCGCAATGGGAGGGCCCTGCGCCGCCCGGAGCCACGACCGTGATCTCCTTGGGACCTGCGAACAGCGACTGGTCGGCAAGGCGGTAATCGCTGTCGACGGATCCGATCGCCAGCGCGTCAGCCGAGTTGGCCGGTGCGTAGACGTGCGTTCCCGGGCTGTCGTTGCCGGACGCGGCTATCACGGTGATCCCGCGTTCTTTGGTCAGCTGGCTGATCAGTGCGTCCACGCCGGGGTGTGGTGCGATCGCTGCACCCAGGCTCAGGTTGATGAGGTCCGCCGGATGGCGGTTGACCGGCACTTCAGCCAGGTCACTTCCTTCCAGCTGCAGGCCGGCTGCCCAGGCAAGGGCCAGAACCAGGTCATCGAAGCTGGCGCTTGCCGCGTTGTCGCTGAAGATGCGGATCGGCAGTACTTTCACGTGATCCGGGAAACCGGCCACGCCGGCAACATCTCTGTGGCCGCGCGCCGCGATGATGCCGGCGACGTGCGTGCCGTGCCGGTCGGTTTCGAGCGCGGGGCGCGGATCAGCAGTCAGGTCGTAGAAGTTGAAGCCCGGCAGCATGGCCTCGCGCAGCTCGGGATGGTCGACGTCGATGCCGCTGTCTATCACTGCCACGGTCACCTGATGCCGGCCGGGACCGCGCCCCCAGGCGTCTGCAACGCCGAACCCGCTCAGGTTCCAGTTCTCTGTCAGGCAGTCCGGCTCACCGAGCGTCTCCAGCCAGAAGTTGGGGATCGCCCATGCCACCCGCGGGTCCTGCTGCAGCTGAGCCGCCACGGTTTCCGCGTCACCCTCAGTCCGCAGGACGTCAGGCAGCAGGCCAGAGCGGACGTGCACCGGCTCGAGGCCGTAATCATCACTCAGGGTGCCGAGCTGCTGGCTGCGCAGGTCTCCTCCCGTGCTGTAGACCACCAGGATCTCGCTCACGGGCAGGGGGGCAGCCTGCTTCTGTGCGGTTGCGACCGGGTCGCCCCGCAGGCAGGACTGAACGGGAGTGAACTCGACGGTTCTGCACGCGCTCAGCAGAAGGCCCAGCGTGACGGGGACAAGCAGCAGTTTTTTCACAGATTAAAGAATAGCCCGGCCCCGGCAGTTGTGGCATGCACCGTGCGTGAACTATGATTCGGGCAACTCAAAATCGCTTCACTGGGAGCGCCGGCCGCACCGAAACCGGCCGGAGGTTGGAGAACGATGACGGACACCATGAGGGCAACGCGCGGTGGCGCGTTCCTGATCTCACGCACGTCACCCGAAGCCGTGCTGACGCCCGAAAGGTTCGACGATGAACTGCGCATGTTCGCTGCCACGGCGACCCGGTTCGTCGAACGCGAGTACCGGCCGGTGGAAGAGGAGATCGAGGCACTGGACTACGAACGGTCCCGGCAGCTTCTGGCGAAAGCCGGCGAGCTGGGACTGCTCGCCCTGGACGTGCCCGAGCAGTACGGCGGCCTGGACCAGAGCAAGACGGCCTCGATGCTGGTCACCGAGAAGCTGGCGCAGACCGGCTCGTTCAACGTGACCTTCAACGCCCACGTGGGCATCGGTACGCTGCCGATCGTCTACTTCGGCACGGACGAACAGAAGGAACGGTACCTGCCGAAGCTCGCAAGTGGCGAGTGGGTCGCTGCCTACTGCCTGACCGAGGACACGTCGGGCTCCGATTCGCGGGCAGCGCGCACCACAGCAGTCCGTGACGGCGATGAATGGGTGCTGAACGGCAGCAAGATGTGGATCTCCAACGCCGGTTTCGCGGACGTGTTCACCGTGTTCGCGCAGATCGACGGCAAGGAGTTCAGCGCCTTCATCGTTGACCGGGATACGCCGGGCCTGAGCCTTGGCGCCGAGGAGCAGAAGATGGGCATCAAGGGCTCATCGACCATGCGGGTGATCCTGGAGGACGCGCGCATCCCGCTTTCGAACCTGCTGGGCGAGGCCGGCAAGGGGCACAGGATCGCCTTTTCGATCCTCAACATCGGCCGCCTGAAGCTCGCAGCCGGTGCAATCGGTGGGGCGAAGCAGATGATCCGCCTTGCGTCCCGCTACGCGAAGGAACGCGAGCAATTCGGCGTGCCCATCGGCAGCTTCGGGCTGATCAAGGAGAAGCTGGCCGACATGCAGGCGGGCACCTTCGCTCTTGAAAGCGCCGTTTACCGGGTCAGCGGCGACCTGGACACACACCTGGCGGGACGCCGCGGTCCCCAGGAAGTCCTGACTGCTCTTGACGAGTACGTCGTGGAGTACTCGTTCATCAAGGTGATGGGCTCCGAGATACTTGACGACATCATCGATGAGACCCTGCAGATCTTCGGCGGCAACGGCTTCTCCGCCGAGTATCCGGTTGAGGCTGCCTACCGCAACTCGCGCATCAACCGAATCTTCGAAGGCACGAACGAGATCAACCGCCTGCTGACTTCCGGTCAGTTGCTCAAGCGCGCGCTCAAGGGTCAGCTGGACCTGATGTCAGCGGTGCAGGCGGCAGCCGCAGGCAAGCCTGCCACGCCGGACGAGTCCGTGCCGGAGGCTTTCCGCAGTGCCGACGCCGCCATCGCTGACATGAAGCAGGCCGTGCTGGCGGTGGCCGGGGCAGCGGTGATGGCCTGGATGCAGGAAGTCGAGAAGGAGCAGGAAGTGATGGCGCGGGTGGCGGACATGATCGCCCTCGTCTATCTGGCTGAATCCGCCCTGCTGCGCGCGCGGGCTGAAGGGGCTCCGACTGGAGCTGGCGACCTGGCGCGGCTGTACGTGTTCAGGGCGGTTGACGACGCCCGCCAGCTTGCCAGTGAGGCCTTGCGGCGAATCCCCTCCGGTTTCGAACATTCCGCCAGGGTCGCAGGCTTCCTGCCGGACCATGGCGTGGACCTGATCGGCCTCCGGCGCGAGATCGCCGACCGGGCGCTGGAGAAAGGTTCGTACCTCCTGGGCTGACCGGGACGATTGCCTGGACTGGCCCGGCTTTGGTGCCTGTACCCCTTGCGCGGGAAGCCCGGACACCTTAAGATTTAAGGCGATACCATGCTCCCGGGAACGGGCCGGGATGTGGCGACTGCTCAGGCAGCCGGCTGCGGAGGGAAATAATGGACCAGAAGCTGAAAGCACTTAATGCCACGCTCTCCAACATCGAGAAGCAATTCGGCAAGGGCGCCATCATGCGTCTCGGCGATGACGTCAGAACACTGAACCACGGCGTGATCAGCACGGGCAGCATGAGCGTAGACCTTGCACTGGGTGTCGGCGGCGTACCCCGCGGCCGCATCATCGAAATCTACGGCCCGGAATCGGGCGGCAAGACGACGCTGAGTCTGCACATCGTGGCAGAAGCACAGCGCGCCGGCGGCGTAGCTGCCTTCGTCGACGCAGAACACGCCCTTGACCCCAGCTACGCACGCGCCCTTGGCGTGGACACCGACAACCTGCTGGTCAGCCAGCCTGACACCGGTGAACAGGCGCTCGAGATCACCGAACTGCTCGTCCGCAGCGGTGCTGTCGACGTCATCGTGATCGACTCGGTCGCTGCCCTCGTGCCGCGCGCTGAAATCGAAGGCGAGATGGGTGACACGCACGTCGGCCTGCAGGCCAGGCTCATGAGCCAGGCGCTGCGCAAACTGACCGGTGTGCTCAGTAAGAGCAAGACCACGGCCATCTTCATCAACCAGATCCGCGAGAAGATCGGTGTGATGTACGGCAACCCGGAAACCACTCCCGGTGGCCGCGCACTGAAGTTCTACTCCAGCGTCCGCATGGAAGTGCGCCGCAAGGGTGACGTCAAGACCGGCGTCGACCGCGTGGGCAACCGCACGCGGGTGAAGGTAACCAAGAACAAGGTCGCGCCGCCCTTCAAGGAAGCAGAGATCGACATCATGTTCGGCAAGGGCATCGACAAGCTCGGTGACCTCATCAACATCGCCACCGACCTGGACATCATCCAGAAGTCGGGCAGCTGGTACAGCTACGGCGAAGTGCGGCTCGGACAGGGCAAAGAGAAGACTGCGGAGTTCATGGCCGAACGCCCCGAGATGATCGACGAGATCCGCGACCGCGTCACCGCCGACATCCAGGGTGACAAGGCTGTTGCGCACAGGCCGGCCGGGGCTGACACCGATACTGAGCTGGAAGCCGACCTCGACTGAGCAGAGGTAACAGGTGGCGGACACCATGCCTGCGAAGCTGAAGATGTCGGAGCTGCTGGAGTACGCCTTCGACACGAGGGTGCCCGAGGTCTTCGTGCAACGGATGCTCAGCAACCGGTTCAACTGGGATCACGAGTTCACCCGCTGGCTGGATGACCTCGCCTACGAATTCCGTCCCGACCTGGCAGTCTGGTACCTGACTGCCGATACCGAGGGGCGGCTGACGCAGCTCCGGCTCGCCCCCACGATCACCGACCTGCACTGACAGGACAACGTTAGTCAAAACCGGCGTCCAGGCGTTACAGTCTGGCTCATGCCAGCAGGAAGCAGCGACAGCCCGATCAGCCGTTCGCTGCTTCTTTCGTTGTATCTCCCTTCACTGCTGCTGTCCATCTGCAACGGGCTGCTCATACCCACCCTGCCCGTCTTCGCCAGCGGACTGGAAGTCTCCTACCTGCTCGTCGGCTTCATCCTGGCGGGCGAATCGATCGGCATGCTCATGGCCGACCTGCCCGCGGGCTTCGCCCTGCGGCACCTGGGCCGCAAACGCGCCATGCTGCTGGGACTCGGGACAGCAGCGTTCAGCGTCCTCGCGCTCGCCTTCACCGAAGATCCGCTGCAGGTGCTGGTCTTGAGGCTGCTTGCTGGCGCCGGTGCAGCCCTTTTCAACATCTCCCGGCACGTGTACATGGCGTCCGAACTGTCGCAGCGCACCCGCGGACGGGCAACCGCACTGTTCGGCGGGACCAACCGGCTGGGCCACCTGGCCGGACCCGTGCTGGGCGGCTACATCGCCGGCTCGCTCGGCATGGGCGCCACCTTCATGGTTTACGGCGGTCTGGCCCTGTTCACGCTGGTACTGTGCTGGCTGTTCGTCGAACGACGCGGCCAGGGGGCGCCGCTGCGCCCGCAGCCTGAACACGGCAGCACCCGGCTGTTCATGGAATCACTGCGGGATCAGGGCAGCGTGCTGATTCCGGCCGGGATCGGCCAGTTGTGCGCCCAGGCGATCCGCATGGGCCGGCAGGTGCTCATCCCGCTCTACGCTGTAGACGTACTCGGCCTGCCCGTGGAATCGATTGGGCTGGTCGTCGGCGTTGCCGCCGCCATCGACTTCGCTCTCTTCTACGTTGCCGGGATCATCATGGACAGGTACGGACGCAAGTGGGCGATAGTTCCCAGCTTCCTCATCCAGGCGCTCAGCCTGTTCCTGCTGCCCTTCGCCGCCGACTTCACTTCGGTCCTGCTGATAGCATCCCTCGGTGGACTGGGCAACGGAATCGGCTCGGGCACGATGATGACCCTGGGCCTGGACCTGGCGCCCGACGGACGGCAAGGTGAGTTCCTCGGCCTGTGGCGCTTCATCGGCGACGTCGGCTCGACAACCGGGCCCCTGCTGGTAGGGGGCCTTGCGGGCCTGCTGGGCCTGTCGCCAGCTGCCATCGCTGTGGCAGTAATCGGTGCCGGCGGCAGCCTGCTGTTCGCGCGGGTCGTGCCCGAGACGCTGAAACGCCGTGAGGTAACCCGGGCATGAGCAGGCGCAGCGAACTGCTGGCCGGTTTCAGGGCGATGCTGCCACTGTGGCTGGGCATGCTTCCCTTCGCTCTGGCTTACTCGATTGCCGCGCGGGCTGCCGGCCTGACGCTCGCTGAGACTCAGCTGATGAGCGTGATTGTCTTCGCCGGTGCTGCCCAGATGGGTGCCGCCGGCATGTTCGCCGCCGGAGCCCAGCCGTTCGCCATCATCTTCACGACTTTCCTCGTCAACTTAAGGCACCTGCTCTACGGACTCAACCTGGGGCGGGGTTCCTCACTGAGCCGCGGGGAAGAGCTGCTGGCAGCGCACCTGCTGACCGATGAGGCTTTCGGCGTGACGGTCGCTGCCGGTCGCACGGGCGGGCACTACCTGCTCGGGGCGGGCTTAAGTGTTTTCGTTGTCTGGAACGCCGGCACGCTTGCAGGCTCGTTCCTCAGCGACAGGATTCCCGATCCGGCCGCCCTTGGGGTCGACTTCGTGTTCCCGCTGGCGTTCCTGGCCCTTCTGCTGCCTCTGCTCAGGAGCCGGCCCGCGTGGCTGGTCGCAGTGGTGAGCGGCGCACTGGCGCTGCTCCTGTCGCAGTTCCTGAGCAGCGGACTCACCGTCATGCTCACCGGCACCCTGGGATCGCTGCTGGGCGCCTGGCTGGTGAAACCGGAAGGTGAGCCGGAGGCGTGAGTCCGGTCCTGGTCATCATCCTTATGGCGGTCGTTACCTTTGTGCCCCGCTACCTGGGCTTGCGCCTGGCGGGCCGGGGCGTGCCGCCTTTCTGGATGAGATTCTTCCAGTTCGTACCGGTCGCTGTCTTCCCGGCGCTCATCGTTCCTGAAGTGTTCGGGGTGGAGGGCGAGACCGCGATCCGGACCGTTGCGCTGGTTGCGGGCGGGATCGTGCTGCTCCGCACCCGGCAGCTGTGGGCCGGACTGCTCACCGGCATGATCGCGTTCTGGCTGCTGCGCCTGGTGAGCTAGTCCAGCCGGGGTCCCTGGTCAGGCAGATCCACGGTGAGCTGCCCTTCAAGCAGGTACTTCTCCCCGCGCACGTGAAGCGGGACCGGTGCACCTTCCAGCAGGCGGAACTGCAGTGACTCGGGCGTCAGGGTCACCGTGAACCTTGAGCCGTGCCACTGCAACTGGAAGTCCAGTGACTGCCAGCCTTCAGGCAGGCGCGGCTCGAAGCGGAGCTGCCCGCTGTCGTCACGCATCCCCGCGAAGCCGCTGACGAGTGAGAGCCAGGTACCGCCCATCGCGGCTACGTGCACGCCGTCGGCTGTGTTGCGGTGCAGGTCAGCCAGGTCGGTGAAGAGCATGCGCCGGAAGTGCCGCAGCGCCCGCCGCTGGTAACCGACCTCCGCTGCCATGATCGACTGGACCGCGGCGGACAGGGTGGAATCCCCGGTGGTCAGCGGATCGTAGTACTCGAAGTCACGCAGTTTCTGCTCGTCCGTGAACCGGCTGCTGAGCAGGAACTGGGCCAGCACCAGGTCAGCCTGCTTCAGGACCTGATGCCGGTATATGACGAGCGGGTGGAAGTGCAGGAGCAGCGGCCGCTTCTCGCGTGGGGTGGCGGCCAGGTCCCAGCGTTTGCGCTGCAGGAAACTGTCGTCCTGCGCGTGAACGCCGAGTTCCTCGTCGTAAAGCAGCGACATGGCTGCTGCAGCCCGGCGCCATGACGCTGCTTCGGCAGCGTCTGCACCCAGCAGTCCCGGCTGGCGCTCGGCAGCGTCGGCTGCCGCTTCCAGGTTCAGGCGGGCCAGCGCGTTGGTGTAGAAGTTGTCGTTGACCACGGCGCTGTACTCGTCTGGTCCGGTGACGGAATGGATGTGGAACCGCTCAGGGCTGCCCGCGAAATGGCCGAGGGACAGCCACATGCGCGCCGTCTCGATGAGCAGTTCGCTGCCCGCACCGTGCAGGAACTCCTCGTCACCGGTGGCGGCTGAGTAACGCAGCACGCCGTGGGCGATGTCCGCGTTGATGTGATACTGCGCGGTGCCGGCGGGATAGTAGGCGGAAGCTTCCTCGCCGCTTATCGTCCGCCAGGGGAACAGCGCACCTGCGACGCTCATGGTTTCGGCCCGCCGCCTTGCCGCTGGCAGCATGGAATGCCTGAGCTCGAGGGTGTTGCGGGCAGCGGCCGGCAGGACGTAAGTCAGGAACGGCAGGACGTAGATCTCGGTGTCCCAGAAGTAGTGGCCCGAGTAACCGCTGCCGGATACGCCCTTGGCGCTGACCCCCCGGCCGTCGGCACGGGCAGATGCCTGGGCGAGCTGCAGCAGATTCCAGTGGATCGCCTGCTGCACGTCCTTCTGTCCGGTGACCCGTACGTCAGCGCGTTCCCAGAAGCTGTCGAGCCAGGACCGCTGCTCTGCAAGCAGCTGCTCCGGGCCCAGGGCTGCCGCGTCGTCCATGAGCGAAGAGGCCCTCTGCAGCAGCTCGCCGCTGTCTGCACCAGCGTCATCGACCCAGACGACGTTCCTGTTCAGGGTGACCGTTTCGCCCGCCTTGAGGCTGCGCGTGATGACGGTAGTCACTACGTCCGTGTCGAAGGTGCTCTCACCCGCCGGCTCGAACTGGGCGACGGTCGCGATTGCCATCCCGGAGCCGGCCGCCCGGTAAGCAAGGCCGATGCGGTTACCTGCGTGGATGGTACCTTCAGGGTGGAGTATGCGCCCCTGCAGTTCATCGGCCTTGCGCGGGTCGAACTCCGCGCTCAGCTGGCGGGCCGCGAACCTGCCTTCGCCGTCCTGGCGGTTGATGAGCAGCGACTCGATCTGCACGTCCAGGTCAGCGTCAAGGGCGGTCACTTCGAAGCTGAACACAGCCAGGTGGCGCCGCACGAACGAGACGAAGCGGCTGCTCGTGACCCGGACGCGTTTGCCGGCGGTCGTGGTCCACACGAAACTGCGCCGGAGCACCCCGTCGCGGAAATCCAGGCTGCGTTCGTACTCGCTGATGCGGACATCGTCGAACTCGAGGCGCTCACCGTCGACCGCCAGCCGGACGGTCCGGGCATCGGGGACGTTGATGATCGTCTGCCCGACGGTCGCGAACCCGAAAGCTGCTTCCGGGTAACGGATCGGCCAGGTCGCGTGGAAGCCGTTGATGAACGTTCCGTGCTCGTGAGCCGGGCCGTTCTCTTCGGCGTTGCCGCGCATCCCCAGGTAACCGTTGCCTGTGGCGAACAGGGTTTCGGCCAGGCCATCGATGCCTGAGGGCGGCCTGGTCTCCACCAGGCGCCACTCGTCAACCGGGAACCGTTCGCGGTCCATGCCGCCGTCACGGATGTGAGCGGCCAGGCCACTGAGGTCGCCCACGACCAGGTCCGCACCGGTGCCGGCGATCTGGTCGACCTGCTCATCGGTGAGGAACCAGGTGCCGGCCACCAGCAGGGTGCTGCCGGGGACGGCGCTCGGGACGGCGTCGTGCGTGGTCCGGACGTAGGTGACGTCGACCCCCTGCTCCGCGAGGATCTGGGCCAGTGCGCGTGCCCCGAGCCCCGAGGGGTTGTCCGGCGCGAACGGGTCGGCGGAGGCGAGCGTGATCTGGCCGCGCGAGCGCGTCCCGACGAGCGTCGGGCCGAGTGACAGGCTGTGCTCGGTGGCC
>CALDPK010000061.1 GCA_937911855.1 uncultured Trueperaceae bacterium
CGGCCCACTCCCGCGCATCGTGCGCGCTGCCCATCCTGCGGCGGCGCGCAGGTCGCGCTCACGGCGGCGCCGTACCTGCGGGGTTCGGTGCGTGGTCCGCTGAACGTCATTTCCCTGGCTGGTGTGATGGCGAATTCGAACGGCCTGCAGTACATCGAACACATGTGGCACCTGCAGGGAAGCAAGGACATCGTGCCCAACATCGCCGCAGTCATTTCGCCCGGGCGATGGAAAGTTTTCCCCGGCAGCTACTGGAACCGGATGCATCAGGAAGGCCGCTACACGTACGTTCAGCTTCCCGCCATCACCCACAGTGGCAACGGAAGCTACCTTGACGCCGACGCGACCGTCGGTGACAAGTCTGCCCGAGAGCACACGACTGACGTACTGGTGAGCATCCTGCGTGAGATCGAGCAGGAGCACCGCATCGCGGCGAGCGACTGATTACCTTAAGCTATTCAGTTTGTTCAGTGTGCGGTTGCAGTAAGAGAAATACGGGGTTGTTCGACCGTGTGTGCCGGCATCTGCGGCAGGCGGTGCAGGCCCGGAAGTGGCATGCCCAGTCCGAAGCCCTGGAAACGGTTGCAGCCGAGCGCGGTCAGCGGCTCGAGCTGGCGGACGTGCTCCACGCCTTCTGCCGTGACACTGAGTTTCAATCTGCGGAGGCTGCGAACGGTCTCGACCAGTTCCCTGTCGGGGTTTGGGCCGGTGAGCAGTGGCAGCAGGCTGCGGTCGAGTTTCACGCCTTCGACAGGCAGGTGCTTCAGAAGCCGTTGCGGCAGGTCGTCGGGCTTGACGTCGTCAAGCACCAGGTCGATGCCGAGTGCAGCAGTTTCGCCGAGCCACAGGCTGTAAGTCTCGCGCTCGGGGAGTTTGTCTTCAGTTATTTCGATCATCAGGCGCCGCCGGAGGGCGTGCGGGAGGCTCGCGAGGTGTGCGAGCGTCTCATGCCTGCAGATTTGCGCGGGGCTCAGGTTGATGCTCAACCAGTAAATATGGTCGTTATCCGTGAGCGCTGCCGCAGCGGAGTCGATCGTGTGGGCCGTGAAGGCGTTCACGGTATCGTCGTCTCCTGAGAGCAGTCCCTGGAGGAAGTGAACCGGTGGTAGGATTATGCCTTCGGGGTTAAGCCAGCGCACGAGCGCTTCATAAATGACCGGCTGTCCGTCGTTACCCAGAATCGGCTGGTAGTAATAGAACAAATCCTGAACTTCAAGGCCACACTGGGCCGCTTGGTTGCTGTGAGCGCCGGCTTCGGGGCCAACAGCCCTTTGGTTTTTATCGCGACCCGGGGAAGTCCGATTCACTTGTGATACCTGTCTGTTCTTTAAAGACTGAGGCGGTTCGACGTCCAGTCTGGGGATTTTAAGGGGAATGCCTGCAGTCAGATGGACCGATGCTTAACCGACGTCGTCGTCGAGCCAGGGGTTACCAGATCCAGCAACAACATCAGAAGTGAAACTCAGGGTGGCGCCGGTAAGGCTCAGGCCGCCAACTGCGGTAATGGCTGTGATCGCGAGTGCAACAATCAGTTTGCGAAGTTTCATTTTTACTACCTCCAGGTGATGAGTCGCGTTACTCAGAGACGCATAGCTCAATTGCGGTGTAGCTT
>CALDPK010000062.1 GCA_937911855.1 uncultured Trueperaceae bacterium
CGACCCGGTTTGACGAGCACCTCAGCATCATCCAGCAGGCTGTACCAGACTTTCCTGACGCCGTAACAGGAGTAGTTCTCCTCGTACACCCGCTTAATGTGATCCAGCAGAATCTCGTCATTGATAGCCCGGTTTGAAGGCGGGCGTAGTTTGAAAGCGTAGTAAGTGCTCGGAGCAATCTTGTAATCGTGTTCCTTCAAGACCCTGCAGATTGGCTCGACTCCGAACGAATCCTTGTAAGCGTCAATGTACGCGACAATTATTTGAGTTTGCGGTCGAGCTCCGCTGCGGCGAAAAACGCGCTCGCTGTCTTCAGGATCTCATTGGCCCGCTTAAGCTCAGCGTTCTCTTTACGCAACCGCTTCATCTCTTCATTCTCAACGCTCGTAATGCCCGGCTTGACTCCGGAATCAATCAGAGCGCGCCTGACCCAGCCACGCATCGTGTCAATCGGAATGCCCACCAGTTCATGCAGCCGCCTGAAAGAAGCAGATTCAGACTCCTCCGGAGCCTCCTGCCGCCGATCCAGGAACAACCTGAAAACCCGTTCTCTCGTCTCGTTGTCGTACTTCGAAGCCATGACTCATTCTCCTCAATCTTGTGAAAGAAGAGTGTCTACCAAAGTCAGGGCGATTCCACGGAATCACCGGTGACGACCAACGGACTGTATTGACTTCACACCATCTGGGTCGTGGAGGGTCTCCAGTTTGATCGTTCGTCACGATTGCTCGGAAGCGGCGTTCTTGATTGATGCATCGGCATTTCCAGCGGTGTGCAGTCTGGATGATGAGCGGGCCCGCGGTATCGGGACGCTGATTCACCCTAGGTTCCTGCTTACGGCTGCGCATGTTGCTGAGAAGCTGCGTGTCGGTCATTCGTTGACAGTTGCCGGTACAGGCCATGAGGTGGCAGCCATCAGTTTGCATCCAACCTGGGTGGATCGTTCCGCTACAGACGCAACGGAGAATCGCCTGGGTTTTGCCGATTTGGCCTTGTTAGAACTGCGTCGGCCGGTTCGGGGGGTTGATGCAGTTCCTCTGTTCATGCAGCAAGCTGAGCCTGGGCAGATGGTGACACTCGTGGGTAACGGTATGAGTGGAACCGGGATCTCACTGCTCCCAGGTTTCCGTCGCGACCCAGTCCAGATACGCCGGCAGACCACCCTGAGCCGGATACGCCACGACACAGGGCACTTCGAACGGATGCAGTTCCGTCACCCTGGCCTGCAGTTCTTCCAGGCGGCTTCGGGTCGTCTTAGCCCAGGCGAACACCTCAGGGCTACTGACGATCTCATCGTCCCAGCGGTAGACCGAGCGGCCAGTCCCAAAAATATTCACGCAGGCTGCAAGGCGGCTGCCGACCAGTTCCCTGGCGACCCGATCGGCAGCCGCTTCATCCCGATAATCGAGAACATCGGCAGGAGCATTCCCGCCACGATGAATCCGACGATGACGCCAAGGAATCGGTGAGATCACCGGCGTGTAGGAGGGCGAGTTCACATGGCCAGGATCGCCTTACCCCGTACCACTTCTCAACGTCTACTCGGACAGCTCTTGGAGTCACCTCGGCGAGTGGTCACAGTACGCGGCCAACCACGCCTTGCTGGCCACGCAGGACGGTAACGCCCACAACTATTACCTCACCTGTCGGCCACTTCGGCCTCACCGACCTGGCCCTATCCAGCCCACTGCTCACAAGGCTGATGGACGGGCGGCGAAGCGAGCCCAACGCTGCGACCGTACTTGAAACAGTCAACCGTTTGAGCCTCGCCTTCTTGGACGACAACCTCAGATGACTAAGATTTGCGGGTCGCTGCCATGCGGCTCCCGGGTTCGAGTTCGGACCGGTACGTGGCGTGCCGACTCCACTCTCCCGATTTGCCTCCGCGCGCGGGACGTTCGTCAATGGTGAGTGCCGAGGAGAGGCGGTTAGCTAAGGTATGGAAACGCTCGGAGAGGCCACCGACCGGTACGACGCGACCATAATCACACCGACTGGATCTCCAGTGGCCCGCCGCACACCGCTGTGGTTGCCGACGCGAACGGTGTCTTGGGGTTTCATTGGCCTCTTCCTGGTCGCTCACGCCGCCTGGGCGATCGCAATGAACCTCGGCTTCAGGGCACGCTTGCCCGGCCTCGACACCCTCACCGCCAACCTGAGTGGCCTGGCGCTGCTGGTTCTGGGCCTCCTGTTCGTGGTTGGGCGCCTGAGGCCTGCCGACGTCGGCCTGCGGGCACGCGCCGTCGGTGCAGGGTTGGCCTTCACGGCACTGTACTTCGGCTTGCTTCAGTTGGCGCTGCTGGCGTTCGCCAGCCTGAGCGGTTCCGAAGTCGTCAACCTCTGGGCGGGGGTGGGTGCCCTGACCGCCGGTTACCTACTTCTGGCGCAGCTGATCGGCAACGCGCTCTACGAGGAGATCGCCTTCCGCGGCTTCCTCCTGCCGCAGTTGTTCCTAAAGTTCCGGCACCGAGGCGTCAACGCAGCGATCGTGCTGGCGGCCCTGGTCTCCCAAGCCCTGTTCGCCCTGGCGCATGTTCCCAATCGACTGTGGGTCTCTGGGTTGAGCCCAGCCGATTTGCCTGGGGCGCTGCTGCCACTGTTCCTGCTGGGCATCTACTTCGCCGTGCTCTATCTGCTCACCGGCAACCTCTTCGCCGCCGTCGGCGTGCATGCGCTAACCAACGAGCCCCTGCTCGCGCTGGTCGGCGCGGACGGACGACCGCTGGACTTGCCACCTTTCCTCATAGCTGTGGCGCTCAGCCTGGCGCTGGCAGCCGCTTGGCGCCTCTGGCGGAACAGGCGGCGGCCGCCCGCACCAGATAACCAACGCTTATAACCTAGCTCCGGTGACTTGGAGCCTTAGCGCACGGAAAGTTCCAACCCTTAGCGCTCGAGGCATCTACCCAACCAAGTAGTGCGGGGCGGTCCCATCGCCCGCGTGTCAGGCGAGGGATCTATCGCTTAGGGGAACGGGCAGGATTTCTAGCCCTGGATGCGCCCGTGCCGAGCTGCCGTCCCCAACTACTTGAAAATGCCCATTCTCAGCCAACTTCAAGTTTTTGCGGCGGCGCCGCAAAAACTCAAGGCGACCAACCACAGCCCAATGACACTGTCCTGAAGGAGCCCTGCAGCAACTGTGGCCTTGCCCTGCCAGTAGAAGCTTGAAGCCAACTGTACATAATGTATATACTCACCGCATGCACTATAAAGGCTGGTCCCGTCCGTGATTCTCAACCTCAGCGATTACTCGAACGAGACTCTACAGCACCAGTTGGTGCAACAAATTCGCGCACTGATTCTGTCGGGCGACCTGGAGGAAGGGGCCCAACTCCCATCCATTCGTGGCTTGGCCACGGAACAAAAGGTCAGCGTTATCACCGTTCAGCGTGCCTACGAGGCCTTGGAGCGCCACGGTCTTATCCAGGCCCGCCGGGGCAAAGGGTTTATGGTTGTGGCGCTGGAACCAGAAGAACGACGGCGCCTGGCATTGGCCCGTTTCGAGGCAGAGCTGCATCCCCAGATTGAACAAGCCAGAGCTGAAGGGTTGAGTTCACTTGAACTGTTGGCCAGCGTCAGCCGCCTCCTGGACGGTACGCCCGCATGAGTGTGGCAGCAGAACTCAATGGACTGATCAAAACCTACCCGGGCTTCAAGTTGGGTCCACTGGACCTGAGAATCGAAGCAGGCAGGGCGCATGCGTTGATTGGCCCGAACGGAGCTGGGAAAACTACCCTTCTGGATCTGCTGGCAGGAATCAGCAGGCCGGCAGCCGGTCAAGTTCGTGTATTGGGTCGCCGCCAGGGCCCGCTCAATGCTGCGCGAAATGTCGATGTCGGTTATGCCACAGACAGTCAGCCGTTCTACGAAAACTGGACAGGACGCAAGAACCTTGAGCTCATTGCCGGCTTCCATCCAGCCTGGTCATCCGAGTTGGCGGCACAATTGGTCCAGCGCCTTGAGGTACAGCTCGATAAAAAGGTGAACACCCTATCGCGTGGCAACCGGGTGAAGTTGGCCTTGGTTTCGGCGTTGGCGAAGCAACCGCGGCTCCTGCTCCTTGACGAACCAACCTCCGGTCTGGATCCGCTCGTCAAGAGCGAAGTCCTGGATGTGCTGTTCGAGTATCTCAGTGGTGACGGTCCCACACTCATCTATTCCACCCATATTCTCTCTGATGTCAGCAGGCTGGCCGATGAGCTCGCCTTCATCCGCGACGGGCGGCTGATTCAGCGGGCCAGCCGGGATGATCTCGAGGCTGGCTGGCGCCGCATCACTTTCCGAACGGACGGGCAGCCACTGCCCTTCGCGACGGCACAGCTGCTAACGGATCATGAGACACACGGGTCATTGCACCGTGCAATCACCCATGATTTTGCACGCATCGAGGATCAGCTGCGGGCCTTGGGCGCAAGTCAGCTGGATGCCAGTCGCATGTCGCTAGAGGATATTTCGGTGCAGGTGCTCAAAACCAACATGCTTTCCCAGCCGATTGACTCCGTGGAGCCAGTTGAGCGTGCGCATGCTTAGACTCGCTGCCGCAGAGCTGCGTTACAACCTTGCGAGTGTACTGGCTTGGCTGAGTGTCCTCCTTGTGATAAGTCTTTGGCCACTCGTCGAGGCTGGTGGCCTGAGTGGGGTGCCAAGCACGCTGACGATCATGATGCTGGGCCTCCCACTGGTCACTCCGATCAGCTGCTTCCTGCTGATTAACGTGGAACGTAGCGAGCACCGGCGTCGATTGTGGAGCCTGCTGCCTGTTGATCCGGGAACGGTGGCTGGTGCCAGGCTGCTGCGATCGGCGGTACTGCCGATGTTCGCTGCCACCCTGGGCGTACTCTTGGTTTTACTTGCGGCGGTCTCCACGGGGGCAGAAGTGTTTGAGCGACTGGATGGATCCTGGGCACTCGGCTCCTTGCTGCTGGCAAGTGTCGCCTTGGGTGCATTCGTTACGTTGCTCTACGACATTATGGGAATGGCTTTCGTGCAGGTAACCAGTTTGCTGCTGGTGGCTGCAACATTCGTCCTTAATGCCTTTGTGCCAGCCTTCTCTGCGTTTACGCTCCAAGTGACCTCGTTCGCACAGACGCCTGGTGGGGTCGTGCTCACCGCAGTGATGTGCGTGCTGTTGGTGGTTGCCGACCTGCAGGTTTTCAAGGGAAAGGGCCGCTGAACATTCAGGCGAAAGTCCACACTGCCGGCTGATACTCAAATCGGCTTGAACCCTGATCATGGCTTTCCGCTCGGGCGCACTCAGCGTTTGAGTGCTCTGGCCAAAAATCGCGCTCCACCGTCAACTCCCCGATTTTCGCATGCAACCAAGTACCCAGACCGTGCGATAAGAACGGCGCTTCTTTGGTAGTGGGCACCGGATCTGTGAGCGGAAACGGGTACTTGACCTGCGGGTTTCCGACCCAGACAACAGGGCGGGAGTTGTCTCTTCCCTGCACAGCTCAGCAAGGCGTCGCCATGCGGACCAGCCCGACAGGGGCGTGCCTACTCGCAGGCCCCTGTCGGCAGGAAGGGTGTAACCTGCACTGTCACTCCCCATTCCAGCAGATTGTCGACGGTTTCCTGGTTTACCGGCATGATGGCTATGCCCTCGCCAATGCAGTTGTCCTGCGCCTGGAGCCAGCCATTGTTGCTGAACAGGGCTGGCCGGTTCAGTGCCCGGATATCGGAAATCAGGTTATTCCGCAGGTTGAGGACGCGGAGTCCGGTGAGCCCGGCGAGTGGTACCAGGCTGGCGAGCCGGTTGTCGGACAGGAGCAACACATCGAGATTCGTGAGGGACTCGATGCCCGTAAGGTCCCCGATGTCGTTCTGCGCCAGGGTGAGCTCCTGAAGGTGTTCGAGGCCAGCAAACGCAGTAGTGCCAGTAAAATTGTTCCGGGCTAGATTCAGCACTGTCAACTGACCGGTGGTGTTCAAAGTGACGGAAGGTGGCGCAAGGCCACGAATAGGGTGGAGGCTCTTCATGGCATGTACTGGTTCTCTATGCGATTCGATGAACCTGGTGCCGGTACTGACCATGAAGGGGTTTCCGGAGTGGGTGACAGTGGCGGTCCTGCACTGATTGAGGTGGATGGCTCCTGGCGTCTTGCTGGTGTTGCTTCTTCGGAAGACAGCCGTGCCGCACGTGGACGCGGACGGTACGGCACAACGAAATTCTATGTCTCTTTGCATGCAGCGACCAACTGGATTGGTTCAATGCTGAGTCAGGCCAAGTCCTATTAATAGCGACGGCCAGGATGGTCGAATGGCCGTCCGAAAAACGAAGGTTTTCCGAACGTGCCTTCGTTCATCCATTTGCGGCAAGAATGGCATGTAGCTCGTCACTCTTCATAAGTGCCGTCAGAAACCCGGTGTCGTCAGAGCCGCCCGACTTGAATTGTTGAGACCTGTAATGGAGACGGCATCGTCCAATCAGACCGCTCGGTGAATCAGTGGTGGTGGGCGTGTCCTTCGATGCCGTATTCGTCGGTGATCGGATCGACGAAGACATCGGGTTCCGCTGGTGGCCGGAGGCTGAATCGCCAGAAGGCTCCAATGATTCCCAACAAGTACGGTATGGACAGAATGATGGTAAGCAGGTCTGCTTGCAGTTGTTGCAAGAGCTGGATGAAGATGAACTGCGCCAGAGCAATGACTATTGCGAACACCGTTATGTCGAGCCAGAGTATGTTTCGTTTCGTAAAGGCCTTGTAGAGCCATACGATGCCGATCATCGATATGGGCAGGCTGTAGATCGCCACGGTGGCGGCGGGAATGAACGCAGGGTAGTGGTAGCCGCCCAGTGCGAACAGGATGACCTGGAGCAGTACTACTGGCCAGACTGCAATCTTGATGTGCTCCCAGTAGCTTTCATTCACGGCGCCGATGACGGCTGCCCAGCGTTTTTGTCCCGTCCAGTCATACAGGAAGTGCAGGAGTGAACCGAGAGCGATGAGCGGCACGACCATCCACCAGCTCAGGGAAATAATGCCGGTCATATCCATGCGCCCAGTGTAAGCACGTGAGGGGTGCGTAACCGAGTGAGGCATAAGGCTTGCGTAGCCAAAAAATGCGCCCCAGTCTTGCTCTGGGGCGGGAGAATTAGCGCGTCGACTTGTTCAGGCGACTCCTTGTTCTCGGGTTGGGCCTTGCGGGCCCGCTAGCCCTGCAGGTCCAGTTTCGCCTTCGGCTCCCTGCGCGCCAGTTGGGTGACAGTGGCAACTGGGTCGTCCCGACCTGACCCTGGTCACGCAGATTGGGATTCTGTCCTCTTCTTGGCGGTGTAGCGGCCGGGGCGCCTGTGACTCGTCTGTCCCTCTGCCGATGTGTTGTGTAGTTCTGGGGGTGACATATGCCCGGAATGTTCGTGCATGGCGGGTTAACATCTTTTAACACGTACAAATCAGGGGTCTCACTACCCTGTCCCTAGCAGCCTGTGTGCATACTCCCGTGCTTCGCATTCACTCCTGAGTTGATCCTTTCGTCTGAACGCTGATTCCCAGGTGGTCATTTTGCCTGGATTCTGTGGAAGAGGTCAGTTGTCGGTTGACCTGGACCACCCCTACAGGCTCATTTTCCTACCGGACCATGACCCGGTACCTTTGCTTCCCGATGGCGGACTGGATTGGAGCAGGGTGACGGCAATTATGATTCAAAGGACCCGAGGAAGACGAAGCTGACGCGTTCTCAGCAGACTTGCTGATACCGCCTGCTGCCTGGCGGAAATTCAAAGCGGGCGCCAAGCCCGACCCGACCCTGATCAGGGAGTTTGCAAAGTCAATCGAAGTTGCGCCGGGTATAGTCGTAGGCAGACTGCAGCATGAAGGCCTAATCCCCTGGAATCATGCCGGGAATCAATTCAAGTTGTTCTATGACTGGCAGGTCAGCTGAGCGCTGGAGCGCGCCACAAAACTGCTATGGTTAACGGCCCGTGCCGAGAGCGCAACGCATCCTGATCGCCGGCACTTCCGGAGCCGGAAAGTCCACCCTGGCGCGGCAGATCAGCGAGCGGCTGGGCCTGCCGTACGTCGAGATCGACTCCCTGTTCCACGGTCCGGACTGGACGCCGCTGCCGGACTTCACGGCCAAGGTCGATGCGTTTTCCGCGCAGCCCTCCTGGGTGTGTGAGTGGCAATACACCTCTGTGCGCCCGCTGCTGGCCGAGCGTGCCCAGCTGCTGGTGTGGCTGGATTATCCTGTGCCGCTCGTGATGTGGCGCGTGATCCGCCGGACCACGCTGCGCTGGCTGCGCGACGAGGAGCTCTGGAACGGCAACCGCGAGCCCGGCCTGTTCCACGCGCTCACTGATCGTGAAGGAATCATCCGCTGGGCGTGGGACACCAGGTACAAGACTGCGCAGCTGGTTCAGGAACTGACTGGCACGCATCTGGAGATCGTGCGGCTGCGCTCGCCGGCGCAGACGCGTGCGTGGGTCGAGGCGATCAGCCGGTTGGCGGCGTGAATATCGTGGCAGCTGTTTTCGGCGGTGCCTTTCGGTCAGAGACACGTCCAACGAAAAACCCCGGGGTTCGTCACCAGTGCGAAGACTGGGAGAGGAAGAGCCCGAGGACTAGCAGCCTGTGTACATACTCCCGTGCTTCGCATTCACTCCTGAGTTGATCCTTTCGTCTGAACGCTGATTCCCAGGTGGTCATTTTGCCTGGATTCTGTGGCCGCTTTGGTTCGGAATGGGTGGCCGGATTCCCCTGGAACTGGTGGCCGGATTCACGTGGAATCAGCGTCTGTAACGGCTTTCAGGTGGTAGGATGCGTGTACTGAACGTGGTTGTTGCCGCTTGGAGGTTCCCAGTTTGAAACGCTTCCGTGATTACGATCCTGAGCAGCCGTACCTGCTGCCACCAGCACCGGTTGACTGGCTGCCCGAAGGTCACCTGGCGTTCTTCATCCACGAACTCATGGACCACTTGGACCTGAGCAGCATCTACGCTGATTACGACCCTGAAGCTGGCGGCAGACCGCCACTTGAACCAAGGATGATGGTTGCCGTCTGGATTTACGCTTACGCGGTTGGCATTCGCAGCAGCCGCAAAGTTCAGGCTGCGCTCGTTGAGGACGTAGCGTTCCGGTTCCTCTCTGGTAATCAGCAGCCGGCGTACTGGGCGCTCAACCGCTTCCGCAGCCGCCACCGGGAAGCACTCTCAGGTTTGTTCGCTCAGAGTGTGCACCTGGCCATGCGGGCGGGTTTGGTGAAACTCGGTCACGTCGCCATTGACGGCAGTAAACTGCAGGCGAACGCCAGCAAGAACAAAGCCATGAGTTACGCCCGCATGCAAACTGAAGAACGAAGGTTGCAGCAGGAGATCAGCGACTACCTCGATGCCTGCGATGAAACTGACGCTGCTGAGGACGCGGAGTTCGGTGATCACGACGGGCACAGCCTGCCTGAGCACTTGAAGCGTTCAGCTGACCGGCTGGCGGCAATCAGGAAAGCCAAGCAGGAACTCGAAGAGGAAACCAGAGAGCAGGCTGCAGAGCATCGGGAGCAGAAACACCGGGAAGCTGAGGCTGCCGGCAGAACTTACAGGCCGCGCAAGGATCCGGAGGAGGCTGTACCTGAGGGTAAGGCGCAGCGGAACTTCACGGACCCTGAATCCAAGATCATGCTGAGCGGCAAGACCATCATCCAGGGTTACAACACGCAAATCGCGGTTGACAGTGCCAACCAGGTCATCGTCGCCACCAGCCTTTCGAACATGGCGGGTGACACCACTCACCTGCCTGAGCTGCTGTCAGGCATTCACAGGAACACCGGCCACTACCCCAAAGAAGTCAGTGCTGACGCTGGTTACTACAGTGAAACGAACATCAACGCCATCGAAGAAGCTGGCGCCACAGCACTGGTAGCACCAGGACGGATTACTCATAACGAATGGCGGAACCAGAAGGCACCGCGTGGTCGGAAACCCAAAGGCATGACCCGGCGCGAACAGATGAAAAGGTTCCTGTCCACCAAAATCGGTAAGGCAAAGTACCTGCTGCGGCAGGTCACAGCTGAACCCGTGTACGGGCAGATCAAGTTCGGCAGGAACTTACGTCAGGTACTGCACCGCGGCCTGGAGAAGAACAAATGCTTCTGGAACTTCGACGCCGCAATCCACAACATCCTGAAGGTGTTCAGGCACGCTCCGCATGCCATCACCAACCCCACAACTGCCTGATCGCCAGCCGAACCCAGCCAACAAGAAGTCACTGCGTAAAACAGGCTGTCGCCATACCGCACAGCACCCGCCTCAACTCGAAATACTCACGCGAACACAGGATGACTACGCACACAGGCTGCTAGCTTAAATCGCTCTTCACCGTCGAGAGGCGAGAACATGACGGTCAGGATGTTACGTCGTGCACTCTGCTCCAGCGGTATGGACTTAAGAATTTTGAGGCACTGTGACTGCAGCGCCAGCAACAGCCAGGGCCACTACTCCTACGCGGGCCTGGCACGAGGCACGTCACTGCCCGCGCATATCGACGTGTACTCCGGAATCACCTCAAGAACCGCGCCAAGCGTGACATCGGAACCCGATACCTGATGTGGGTAACCCCGGAACCTTCAGCGACGCGATCTATCTCAAGTTCGATGGGGATGTTACCGAGGCGTTCGAACAAATGGCGCCCTCGACCGAGCAGAACAGGAACGAGGTGAAGCTGAAGTGTGTCGAGAAGACCGGTTTGCATGCCCTGCCGGATGGCTCCTCCACCATGAAGTCCTACATCTTTGCCCGCTGCTGCAGTCCTTGCCTGCTCAACCGCAGATTCGAAACCGTCAGTGACGAAATGAAAGACCGAACCCTTTCGCACATCGTCTTCACGTGGGTGATGGGTGAGGACGAAGATGGGCATCTCGAAGGGAGGCTGAGGCCCCCACAGAACCTGCGCATGCTCATAACTGTCACGTCCCATGACGAGGGCACCGGTGCATTCGAACTCCGGGCGCAGGATCTCGTCGGCGGTGAGCTGGTTTCGGTCAGCAACATCATGCGCGAACCAGCTGTGCAGAACTGCGCCACCGCTACCCATGGGATTATCTGCACTCGGGTCCAAGCCGGTGTAGAACCCGTCAATTGAGACGCTCAGGCTTGCTATGACCATCTTTTCGTCCTTCCGTATCCGTGTGGTTGCGGGCGTTCAGGATCCGATGATGACATCACGACCTTCTTCAACCGCTGCTCGCAAGGAATTGTCAAAGGCCTGTCGAGTCATTTCGGTTGAGAGAACACCACGTGGCGTCACAGTGCTTCGCGCAACGTCAAAGGTGAAGGCCGGACCTGCCCCATCGAAGAGCCTGACACCCCGACCCACGACGAGGGGGGCAACGAGGAAGCGATAAACATCAATCAGACCCGCCTCATGCAGAGTCCGGGCAAGACGGATGCTTCCGTGCACCTGCAGCTCCTGATCGCTCTCGACCTCCTTGAGGCGGGCGATTTCGTCAAGGAATCCCGCACCCAGCGCAGTGCTGGAATCCGCCCAGGTACCGCCAAGTTCTGTGGACGTAACCACGTACTTGCGCTGGTTGTTGATGCGATCAGCGACCATGTCCCCAGGGTCTGTTACCTGAGGCCAATGCGCAGCGAAAGTGCCGAAAGTCCGACGGCCCAGCAGTAGCGCGCCGCAGCGTTCAAACCAGCCATTCACCGCGGCTGCGCAGCCCTCATCGAAAACCGGCATGAGCCAGCCGCCACGCGTAAACCCATCACGCGAATCTTCCTCCGGGCGGCCGGGACCCTGGCTCACTCCATCAAAAGTCATAAAGAGATTGACACTGAGCTTCATAAGACACACCTCTCTGTCGGAACTTGAATGTGAGCAGGAATCATCCGGCTCCAACGGTGTCCGCCAATGGGACATGGAAAGCACGGGCAAAGGTTTCAAACGCTTCAAGAGAACCCTCGATACGAACCGCACCGGAGGCAAGCGCATCCGCCGGAGCGAGCCGACCCGCCAGGAGTGCACGCAACTCCGGACCGGCATGGATCACGAGTCCTGACGCAGCCCCTGGCTGGCCCATACCAACTGTGACCTGGTCAGGTGTGGCACGCGCCCAAGCGGCGGCCAGTCCGGCATGGACGGCATAACTTGTGGCCTCCTTGAGCACTCCCGGCCGGTAACCCGCGCGCAGCGCCGCAGCCAAAGAAGCATCGGTAACCACGTCACCAGGTTCAGGGACGGCCATGGTACGAGCACCCCACCGCCCAAGCGCATCAAGTATGGGCTCCAGCGCCGCTCCATGCGGAGTGAGCGCATAAAGCACGCCGCGACCCGGCCGCTCATCCGCCACCCGCGACACCACTCCCGCCGCCTGAAGATCACGCAGCCGCGACGTCAGAACACTCGTCGGGATACCCGGCAGGCCTTCATGCAAATCCTTGAAACGACGCGGACCCACACTCAAGTCACGCACGAGCAGCAGCGACCACCGCTCACCGAGCACACTGCCCGCCTTGGCAAGACCACAGAACTGACCGTAATCCTTACTCATGACTCCATATTACGCAGTGCGCTTCGTTTATGCAAGTAGGCGTAGCAGGGCTGCCTAAAAGCGTGGTGCTGGGCAGCTCCTGAACCGACTTTAGAGTGCGGACAGCTGTTCAATACACGAAAGAGCAGCTGTCATCAGAGGCGAATACGCCTGGAGCCTCTCGGCTGGACAAGTGGACCGCCAATCAATCGCCGAGGGCGAATTGGGGTGATAGCGGACCGATTTGAAAATGAGATCCTCCATTATTGCGGTCAGCACCCTATTGCACCGATGGCAGCAGGGCGCCCCAGCGGGTCCCTCACCAGAGTTCGCCGGGCTTTGGAACCAAGCCAGCAAAAAGAATGAAAGCAACTCCCCCACCCCCTGGCGATGCCACAGCCACAACTGCTCACGGTGATCAAGGACCCATTTATAAAACGCTTTTAGAATACAAACGCTCGGCACTTGGGTGGTCAACGGGTTTTTGATTCATAGTTATGGGCGTTTAACTGATAATCAGTTCGGCCATTGCACCACGCTGGCCACCGAACCTTTGCAATCGTGCACCCTGATGCATGCAGCTAGCGGGACTAACCAGCCGCCGTCTGGCAACGCCCCAAGAGATTCACCAGGGCCCCGTTCGGTTCAGGCTTGCCCTCAAGGCTTTCGATGACCCGGGCGCTCTGCTCAGGGCTGAGCTTCATGGTCTCGACGCCCAAGACCGTCTCCTG
>CALDPK010000063.1 GCA_937911855.1 uncultured Trueperaceae bacterium
GGGGTTCACCTCGCGATGGACTACCTCGTCCAGTCCAACCGGGCGGTGGCCGGCGACCTGGTGCCCGACCAGATCCATGCCGCCGGGAAGGACGTCGTGATCATCGGCGGCGGGGACACCGGCTCGGACTGCTTCGGGACGGCCCGCCGCCAGGGCGCCCGTTCGGTGACCCAGGTCGACATCCATCCCGAGCCCGGCACCGAGCGCCCCGCCGACCAGCCCTGGCCCACCGACCCGCGGGTGTTCACCGTCTCCACCTCCCACGAGGAGGGCGGCGAGCGGGTCTTCGGCTCGGCCACCCTGGAGCTGGTCGATGGTCGCGGTGATGGTGAGATCACTCACGTCCGCCTGGTCGAGGCGGTCCGGCACCCCGACCGGTCCATCACACCGGTGGAGGGCAGCGAGCGCCTCATCCCCGCCCAGCTCGTGCTCATCGCGATCGGCTTCCAGGGCGTGCCCGAGGACGGGCTGGTGGCCCAGCTCGGCGTGCCGGTGGATGCCCGTGGCCGGATCAGCCACGAGGAGAGCTTCGGCACCGCGGTCGAGGGAGTGTTCGTCGCCGGGGACGCCGGCCGGGGCCAGTCCCTCATCGTGTGGGCGATCGCCGAGGGTCGATCGTGCGCCGCGGCCGTGGACCGGTACCTCGGTGGCAGCGGGGACCTGCACTCTCCGGTGCGTGCATCGAGCGCCCCGCTGGGAGTGTGACGGAACTACCAGGGGCCACGCCGTGGCAGGAGGCGGACGTCCCTCTCGGCAGGGCCGATCGAGCGCTAGGGTGATGATCATGCGTAGAGCAAAGATCGTGTGCACACTCGGACCGGCGACCGAATCCGCCGACCAGATCCAGGCGCTCGTCGATGCCGGCATGGACGTGGCGCGGATCAACCGCAGTCACGGCTCTGCCGCAGAGCACGAGGCCGTCTTCCACCACGTGCGGGAGGCCGCCCAGGCGTCGGGCCGGGCGGTTGCCGTGCTCGTCGACCTGCAGGGGCCGAAGATCCGCCTCGGGCGCTTCGTGGAGGGGGAGGTCGAGCTCAGCGAGGGCCAGACCTTCACCATCACCACGGAGGACGTGCCGGGAACGGCGGAGATCGCGTCGACCACCTACGCCGGCCTGCCCGGCGACTGCGTGCCCGGCGACCGCATCCTCATCGACGACGGTCGCGTGGCCGTGCGGATCATCGAGGTCGACGGCCCCCGCGTCGTCACGCGGGTAGAGGTCCCCGGGCCGGTCTCCAACAACAAGGGCCTCAACCTCCCCGGCGTCGCAGTGAGCGTCCCGGCGCTGTCGGAGAAGGACAAGGAGGACCTGCGCTGGGCGGTGCGCCTGGGCGCGGACATCATCGCGCTGTCCTTCGTGCGCAACGCCGCTGACATCGACGACGTGCACGCGATCATGGACGAGGAGGGGCGCCGCGTCCCGGTCATCGCCAAGATCGAGAAGCCGCAGGCGGTGGAGAACCTCGTCGAGATCGTCGACGCCTTCGACGGCATCATGGTCGCCCGCGGTGACCTCGGGGTGGAGCTGCCGCTCGAGGAGGTGCCGATCGTCCAGAAGCGGGCCGTCGAGCTCGCTCGCCGCAACGCCAAGCCGGTCATCGTCGCCACCCAGGTGCTCGACTCGATGATGTCCAGCCCGCGGCCTACCCGCGCCGAGGTCTCCGACTGCGCCAACGCCATCCTCGACGGTACCGACGCGGTCATGCTTTCTGCCGAGACCGCAGTGGGCGATTACCCGCTCGAAGCAGTGAAGATGATGGACCGAATCGCCCGGGCCGTCGAGGTCGATGCCGGTTACCAGCTGCACATCCGCAGCTTCCATCTGGAAACCGACCAGTCAACCGCCGACGTGGTGTCGCTGGGAGCCTGTGAGATGGCCTACAACGTGCGGGCAGACCTCATAGTGACCTTCACCAGCAGCGGCAACACTGCCCTGCGCGTATCGCGCAACAGGCCGGTCGCTCCCATCCTGGCCATCACGCCCTCAGAGCGTGCTTACCGGCAGATGGCGGTCGTGTGGGGAGTGGTGCCGCACGTGAGCAACGAGATCCACACGACGGATGAGATGGTCACGGTCGCGCGCGACACGATCGCTGAACTGGGCATGGGCGTAACTGATGGCCGGTTTGTAGTCACTGCCGGCGTCCCGTTCGGTCAGAGCGGCACTACCAACCTGATCCGTATCGAACGGATGAAGTAACTCAGCGGTTCTTCTTCGCAGCTGCAGCCTGGACTGACCGGTCCTCAAGGACCAGCAGGCCCACCACGACGGCTGCGGCTGCGATTGTGAGTCCCAGCATCAGTCCGGCGTCAGCGCCGACGGGCAGCAGGGCGCCGTCTGCAGTCTGCCAAGGCCACAGGGCCCGCAGCGAACCGATCATCAGCCCGGCCATGACCATCATCGTCGGCCGGCGCAGGTGGTCCAGCAGCCACTGCAGCAGCTGCACGAACAGTGCAAGGCCGATGACGGCACCCGCGATGAACACCGCCAGGTAACCAAGGTCGCGCTCGACCAGCGCGTTCAGGGTCGGTTCGTACATGCCGATGGTCACCAGCAGGAAGGCTCCCGACACGCCGGGCAACACCAGGGCGCAGACGGCGAACGCCGCCGAGACCATGATCAGCCAGGTGGATGGCTCGCTGACCACGCCGCCAGGCAGGCTGGTGAGGCCGAAGCCGATGGCTGCCGCTACCAGGACGGTGATTATGTCGCGGATGCGCCACGGGGCGCCAGCCATGCGCAGCGGCACCGCGACCGAAGCTGCGATCAGCCCGAAGAAAACTGCGCTGGTGGCCGCGGGATGGTTCTCTATGATCCGGGCGAGCGGACTGGCCACGGTCAGCAGGGCAATCGCCGCGCCGATGATGATCGGAACGAGCACGGCCCAGGGCACGTGATTGAAATGGCGTTGAGCACGCGCAACCCCGCCGGAGCGGAAGGGCGCCAGAACCATGCCTGCGAGTCCCCTGAGAAAGTGGCTCGCGCCTCTGATCAGGTCCTCGTACACGCCGACGATGAGTGCCACCGTGCCGCCGCTGACGCCGGGGATTATCTCCACGACCCCGATCAGTGCACCGCGGATCAGGTTGAGAAACAGCTGAAGGACGTTCATCGCTGCGGGTTATCCGTATTTGTGAAGTGGGGGCCGGCTGAACAGTTCACCGAAGAAGAAGCCTACCACGCAGGCCGGGACCCGGGCTGACAACAAAAAAATCCGGGGTGCCCGATTGGTACCCCGGATGAAACTTCAGTTGACTGAGGTTTACTCTTCAGCCACAACTTCGACGTTGAGGGTGATCTCGACGTCGGGGTGCGGACGGAACGGCACCTGGAACTCACCAAGTTCCTTGATGGGCTCGTGCAGTTCGATCTTGCGGCGGTCGATCTCGACTTCGTACTGGGCGGACAGCAGCGCGGCGATGTCAACGTTGTTGACCGAGCCGTAGATGCGGCCGTCGCCAGCCTTGACGGCGACAGTGACCTTCGCTTCGCCGAGGAGGTCCTTCAGACGCTCGGCGTCGCCCTTCTGTTCGGCGAGCTGGCGGGCGCGCACGTTGAGCATCGCATCGAGCTCAGCCTTGTTCGCGCGGGTGGCCGGTACGGCCAGACCCTGCGGAACGAGGTAGTTGCGTGCATAGCCGGGGCGGACCTTCACCAGGTCGCCCGGGTTGCCCAGCTTGTAAACGCTTTCCATCAGGATGACGTTCATTTGCGGACCAGCTTCTCCGTGATTGGGATGATTGCAAGCATCCTGGCCCGTTTGATGGTTACAGCGAGCCTACGCTGGTACTTGGCGTTAACGCCGGTACGCCTGCGGGGCAGGATCTTGCCGGTGTCGCTGATGAAACGACGGAGCATCTTGCCGTCATGGTAATCGGTGACTTCCAGTTCGCCAGTGGAGAACGGGCAGACCTTGGGACGGCGGCCGCGGCGTGCGCCGAGACGCTTCTTCTTGTTATCTCTTTCTCTTGCCATTTAAAAGGGCAGATCCTCTTCGGGTGGAAATTCCTCTTCATCAATATCGAGCCTGCTCGGCTGGGCGCCCTGCCGGGATTCGGCGGGGCGGGTACCGGCTCCACCAGTGCCGGGACCACGAGTCAGGAATTCGACGCGATTGCCTTCAATGCGCGTCGTAAAACGTTTGTTGCCTTCCCTGTCGGTCCAGTTCTCATTGACCAGTCGACCGATAACGAAGACGGGATCGCCTTTGCTGAGATCAGCAGTAGCGGTTGCAAGTTCACGCCACACAGTGACGTCGACGAAGTGCGTGCGTTCCTGGTCAGCACCGGAGCGGTCGCGGAAACGCTCGTTGACAGCCACGCTGAACCGGTTGACGGCGTGCCCCGTGGGGGTGTGCCGCATTTCGGCATCCCTTGTGAGGTTACCGACGATCTTGACTTCGTTGAAGGCATTCTTCAGGCGGGGTTGATCCCGTGCGTCCATGATGACGGGCTCGTCGCCGCGTGAAGAGATGTCAACTACGTCGACCCGGTTTGCGTTGATGTCAAGGCTGCTGCGTTTCTGGCCTTCCGGCGTCTCCCAGCTGCGGTGGTTGAGCCTGCCCTCTACGAGCACGCCCGTACCGGCTTCTGAAAGCTGGTCGACCATGTTCTCGGCCTGCTGGCCGAAAACGGTTGCCCGGTGGTACCAGGCGAGGCTGCGTTCTTCGCCGTCATCACCGATGACGTCATCACTGCCGGCCAGATTGACTTCAAGAATGGCGAGGCCTCCTGCGGTGTAACGCAGTTCAGCCTTCTGGGTGAGCGTGCCCACCAGGAAAACGTTGTTGAGTCCTCTTGCCATTTCTGCTCCAATCCGTGGGTCTGGGATTCAGACCTCACTGCCGGCCGGTGAAATCACCTGCCTGTATTCAGGCTGAGGGGGCTTCTGCCTTGTCCTCAGTCTTAGCGACCTTGCGTGTCTTCCACTCGGGTCGATCCTTGACTACCAGTACGCGCATGACGTTATCACGCTGACGAAGGGCGCTTTCGATCACCTTGGGCGTTTCACCCGACAGCTTTAGGCGATAGATGATGTAGTAGGCTTCGTTCAGTTTCTGAATCGGGTAAGCGAGTCGACGTGCACCCCACTCGTCGACCGAGAGAAGTTCACCTTCTGCACGTTCGATCTGGGTGTTGATCGCATCCTTTTCAGCCTGAAGCTGGGTCTCATTGAGTCCCGGCATCAGGATCACGTTCAAATCATATTCCGACATGGACACCTCCTTTCACTTGCTGGAGGCATTGGTTTACGGGCGCGACCGGTCGGGGCGCCCGCTGTTCCGCTTCCAGCGTAGGCTCGCCGCTAGAGCGGCAATTGACCAGAGTAGCACGATTCCAGGCTCCTTGCGGCCGCTCGTGGACTCTGGCGGGCGCCCTGGGTGCGGCGCCGGGGCGGGTGCTGTTTCATGACAAAGCTGACGCCGAATTAGGAGTAGCCTTATAGACCGGATGGAGGGTGCCACAGCCGCTTTGCGCGCACGGCCACCCCGGAGGAATGCAGTTTTGACCAGGCAGCGTACACGGCGACTTTGCCACAGGGGAAGCCCGTGAACACAAGAACCGAACCGGCCGTGCACAGCCTCTCACGCACGCGGCGGCGCCAGGCACGGGCGCTCGTCCTGCTGGGACCTGTCCTTGCGGTCGTCATCATCATCGCCATCGGCGTGGGAGCGGTCGAGATCCGGCCCGCCCAGGTCATCTCGATCCTCATCTCTTACTTGGGAATAGAACCATTCGCGGAGTTCACCGCGATCCAGGAGCGCGTGCTGTACGCGATCCGGCTGCCGCGGGTCGTCCTGGGCGCCCTTGTAGGCGCTGCCCTGGCCGTGTCGGGCGCAGCCATGCAGGGGCTGTTCCGCAACCCGCTGGCTGACCCCGGTCTGCTGGGCATCTCCAGCGGTGCTTCGCTGGCCGCGACCGCCAGCATCGTCCTCGGTTTCAGCGCCGTAGGCATCTACTCACTGCCGCTGGCGGCCTTCCTGGGCGCGGTCGTGACTACCGCGATCATCTACCTGATAGCCCAGGAGCGCGGCCGCGTGAACGTGGCCACCATGTTGCTGGCTGGCATCGCCATCAACGCGATAGGTGGCGCCATGACCGGCCTGTTCGTCTACGTGGCCAGCGACGTCGAGCTGAGGACCATCACCTTCTGGCAGCTGGGTTCACTCAGCAGTGCCGGTTGGAGTTCGGTGCTGACTGCCGGGCCGTTCCTGCTGGGAACCATCGTCGCCATGCCGTTCCTGGCGAACGCCCTCAACGCGATGCTGCTCGGCGAAAGCAACGCCCGGCACCTGGGCGTGCCTGTCGACACGATCAAATGGGTGATCATCTCGCTGGTTGCGCTCGGCGTGGGCGCGGGCGTGGCTGTCTCCGGCATGATCGGCTTCGTGGGACTGGTGGTACCGCACCTGATCCGCCTGTGGCTGGGGCCGAACCACCGCACGCTGCTGCCAGCAAGTGCCCTGCTGGGCGCGATCCTGCTCATCCTGGCCGACCTGCTGGCCCGCACCGTCGTGGTGCCGGCCGAGCTGCCGATCGGTATCGTCACCGCCGTCATGGGTGGCCCGTTCTTCCTGTGGCTCCTGCTGCGTGACCGCAAGGCCGGCCGGATCCCGTGAACGACACGGTGAACACGGTGGTGAGCGTCAGCGACCTCGACGTAACCGTCGCGGGCCGGGCGCTGGTCAACCAGGTCGAGTTCGACCTGCGGGCCGGCGAGCTGCTCGTGGTCGTCGGCTGCAACGGAGCCGGCAAGAGCACCCTGCTCAAACACATCAGCGGTGAGCTGGCCGGCAAGGGCGACATCAGGCTGTTCGACCAGCGGCTGGAGAAACAGAACCTGAGCCAGCTGGCCAGGAAACGCGCGGTGCTCGCGCAGCAGACGCGGCTCAGCTTCGGTTACGAGGTCGAAGAAGTGGTCCTGCTGGGCCGCATCCCCCACCAGAGCGGCCAGGTGGAAACCCAGGAGGACCGTGAGATCGCCTGGGCGGCGCTTGAGCGCGTCGGTCTGGCCCGGCTGGCGGAACGCAACTACCTGACGCTGTCGGGTGGTGAGCAGCAGCGCGTGCACCTGGCGCGGGTGCTGGCGCAGCTGGGCGGCGTGACCGGCGACCGGTTGCTGCTGCTCGATGAGCCCACCAGCAGCCTGGACCTCGCCTACCAGCACTCAGTGCTGCGGCTGGCCAGGGAACTCGGCGAGGAACGCGTCGGCGTGATGGCCGTTCTGCACGACCTGAACCTGGCTTCGCAGTACGCAACGCGCATACTCGTGCTCGCCGAAGGCAGGGTGCTCGCCTACGGCACGCCCCGTGAGGTATTGACCCCTGAGATCGTCCGGGTGGCGTTCGGACATGACGTACTCATCATCGAGCACCCCACGCTGGGTTATCCCCTCGTCGTCTCCGCGAGCTGAGCGGACCGGGGCCGGCGCGGTAACATCGCTGACAGCATGGCTCACGAACAGTACAGCATCGGCGTCGACATCGGCGGCACCAAAATCGCGGCAGGACTGTGCCGCGGTGATGTGGTGGAAAAGCACGGCGAACTGCCGACCCCCACAGACAGCCTCGACGACCTGCTGAAGGCAGTTTTCGACCTTGTGCAGCCATGGCTTTCGGTTACCGACGTCATCGGCGTGTGCACCCCGGGCTGGCACGACCCGCGCAGCGGCCGCATAAGCCTGGCAACCAACATCCCTGCACTCACCGGTGTCGATCTGGCAGCCGAGCTTGATGACCTGCTGGGCGTGCCGGTAACGGTCGGCAACGACGCCGACGCAGCTGCCGTGGCCGAGTTCCGCCTGGGCGCAGCGCGCGACTGGGACAGCGTTTTCTTCACGACCATATCAACCGGCATAGGCGGCGGGCACGTGTCTGTTGCGGGGGTGCTGCGCGGTCACGCCGGCGCGGCCGCCGAGATCGGCCACATGATCGTCAGGCCCGGCGGCGCCCAGTGCGCCTGCGGTGCCCGGGGTTGCCTGGAGGCATACGCGTCCGGCAAATCACTGGCCCGCCGGGCCAGTGAACGCAGCCGCCGACAACTGAGCAGCGAGGAAGTACTCGAGATGTGGCGCTCCGGTGATGAAACGGCAACGGGCGTGGTCCGTGAGGCAGCGCAGACGCTGGCGACCGGCCTGGCCATCGTCACCCAGCTGCTCGACCCCGAAGGGATCGTGATCGGCGGTGGCGTGGCCATCGGCAACCCTGACTTCTGCGAGTTCGTGACCGACGAGTTCGCAGAGGTGCTGGCTGCCCGGCGGGTCCCGGAGATTCGGCCGGCAGCGCTTGGTGCTTCAGCCGGCATGCTGGGTGCTGCCCTGTTGCCGCAGGAGCTCAGATGAACCGCCAGGGACTCGGCATCGACGCCGGCGGCTCCAGCACTGGCTGGCTGCTCGTGGACGCGAAAGGACAGGTAGTGGGCCGCGGCCGCACGGGCGGCATAACCGGGCACCTGTTCCGCGCCCCCGGCGAGCTGGGCGAGGAAGGCAGAACCAGCCTGGAGCGCCTGCGCGGCCTGCTTGCCGAAGCCCGACAGGCGGGGCGGCCCAGCGGCGTGGTCATGGGAGCTGCCGGCCTGAGCAGCGGCTCCGAGGCCGCCAACATGCTGGAAACAACCGTCTGTGAGGTGCTGAACCTGCCGCGCGACGCCGTGTTCGTCGACAACGACATGACCATCGCCTACCGCAGCGCCTTCGAGCCAGGCGAAGGCGTGCTGGTGTATGGCGGCACGGGCAGCATCGCCTTCCACGTCCCCCGCTCCGGACTGCCGCTGCGGGTAGGTGGTTACGGTTACCTGATCGATGACGCCGGCGGCGGTTACTGGATCGGTCAGCAGGGACTGCGCACGGTGCTGCGCTGGCAGGATGAACTGGGCATGCCGTCGGCACGGCCGCTGGCTCGCGAGATTTACCTGCAGATGGGTGTCAGCGACTGGCCCGGCATTCGCGAGCACATCTACTCCGGCGGCCGCAGCCGCGTGGCTGCACTCGCGCCCGCTGTCGCGCGGGCAGCAGCTGCTGGCGACGAGGTCGCAGCGGAGATCCTGCAGCAGGCAGGCGGCGAGCTAGCCAGGCTGGTCCGCTCGGTGCTGGGCAGGCTGGGTCAGATCCTGCCGGTCACGCTGCTGGGCGGAGTGACGAACATGGGACCGCAGCTGCTGGACGCACTGCGCGAGGGTTTGCCGCAAGGCACGCAGCTGACGACCAGCCCCGAGGACCCGGTGGAAGCAGCCGCGCGGCTGGCGGTCAGGATCAGGTCAGCGGACCCAGGTAACTGACCTCGTTCAGGCTGGCGCCAGACCATTCGCTGGTCTTCGAGCCGCCATCAAGCCGCAGGCCGGTCCGTTCGTAAAAACTGCGCGCCAGCACGTTGGTGTCGAGAACCCATACCTTCACGGTGGTGAAACCCTGGCTGACAAGCCATTCGCGCGCCTCGCGCCACAGTTCGGCGCCCATGCCCGTGCCCTGCACTTCCCTGTTCAGGTACAGGGCGTACACCTCGCCGTGGCCGTCGCCCTCGCGGCTGGGGCCGCAGCTGATGAACCCTTTCACCTCGCCCGCTGCTTCGCCTACGAAGACGGCAGTGCCTGGTGACTGCACCTGACGCAGCCACTGCTGGGTGCGGTCAGCGGCACTCAGCCCGTCAAGCAGCTTGCGCGGCATGAGGCCGTCGTACGCCCAGCGCCAGCTTTCGACGTGCACGTTCGCTATTGCTTCCGCATCGGCGGGTTTCGCCGCACGGATGATTCTGTTCATACTTGATTGTAGTGCAAGCCTTCAGGTGGGGAGCACGCCCGTGACCGGTGTACCCCGGAGCGCGTCCGTCATTGCTTTCAGCTGGGCGGTCCGATAACCGAACGAGGCGAGCGCCGGTTGCGGCAGGTCCAGCGCGTTATACGGGTTGAGCAGTGACAGGTGCAGGAAGCGGCCCTGGTGCCTGTCGGCCAGTTCGCGGACGAGCGCGACCTCCGGTTCCGTCACACGCAGAGAACTGGCGAAGACGGCGAGGCCGCCGTGTGGAACCTGAGCCAGTGTGTCGTTCACATCGAGTCCGTCCAGTTCGTACACCACGTGCCTGACGGTGAATCCGCCCTGGCGCAGCTGTTCGACCAGGTCGTCGCCGGGGTTCATGTACGTCTGGGCAGCCGACTGCACCTGACTGCCGCTGCGGTTCAGGACGGTCAGCGGCACGCCGGAATCCAGTGGCGGCAGCTGCCCGAGCAGTACCAGCGAGCGGCGTGCGGCCTCAGCAAGCAGCTCACGGTCGCCTTCGCGCCACACGGCCTCCGGGGCAGGGGCGCCTGCCGGGAAGCGCCCCGCCAGGTGCTTCAGGCGGCGTTCGGCTCCGCTGATGAGCTCAGCGTCCAGACGGCCGGACCTGAGTGCCGCGTCGACCCCGTCCGCGATCTTGAGGTGATGGCTGACCGGGCCGATGTTGAGCGGGCCGTCCGCGCCCGCCTGCAGGGCCAGCAGGTTCGCTTCTGTGGGCGTGAAGCTGTCGGCGATGGCCAGCATGTCCAGCGCGTCGGTGAACACCACCCCGTCGAACGCCAGGTCCTCCCGCAGCAGCCGGGGCAGGACCACCGGCGAGAGCGTCGCAGGCAGGTTCGGATCAAGCTGCGTGAACACGATGTGCGCCGTCATGACGGCAGCGACCCCGGCGGCTACCGCCGCGCGGAAGGGTGGCAGCTCGAGCCGCTCCAAGTCGGCCAGGCTGCGCTCCAGGGTCGGCAAGGTCAGGTGCGAATCCACTGACGTGTCGCCGTGGCCCGGGAAGTGCTTCACCGTAGCGGCCACGCCTGCTTCCTGCAGTCCCCGGACGAAGGCAACGACCTGCTCGCTGACGGCAACGGGATCCGCGCCGAAAGACCGTTCTGCGATGACCGGGTTCAAAGGGTTGACGTTGACGTCTGCCACGGGAGCGAAGTTCACGTTGATGCCCAGTTTCAGCAGCGCCTGGCCCGTGGCGGCAGCGACCTGCATGGTGAGCTCCGGATCGGCAGCCGCGCCCAGCGCCATGGCTGAGGGCGGGAAAGGCACGTCCAGCACGCGCAGCACCCGGCCGCCCTCCTGGTCGACAGCCACGATGAAATCCTCGCCAGCCAGCGAGCGGACTTCAGCAAGGTAATCGGCCAGCTGGAAGCGATCGGCCACATTGCGGGCGAACAGCGTCAGGCCCGCGAAACGGCGGCTGGCAAGCAATTCACGCTCGTCCGGGGTCAGGCTGGTTGAGGAAAGGTCCAGGAACAGGACCCGGGCTGTGTCTTTCACGCCACAGGGGCGTGGTCGGGCAGCTGAAGCCCGATGAGCCGGGGTTCAGGCACCAGGGTCACGCCGAACGCCTGGTGGACTCCGCTGCGTATTTCGCTGGCCAGCTGCAGTACCTGCGCGGCCGTGGCGCCACCGCGGTTGGTGATGGCCAGGGTGTGCTTGCCTGACAGCGCAACGTTCTTGCTCTTGCCGCTGTAACCCCGACTGAAGCCGGCCTGTTCGATGAGCCAGGCGGCACTCAGTTTGACGCGCCCGTCGGGCATCGGCCAGCGCGGGGCTTCGGGTGGCAGGCCGTCCGCGACCGTTTCTGCAACCATGGGGTTCAGGAAGAACGAGCCGGCGCTGCGCGTGTCAGGGTCGCTGTCGTCCAGCACCATGCCCTTGCTGCGCCTGAGCTGCAGCACGGCTTCGCGCACCTCGGTTGCCGGCGCGTTCTGGCCGATCTCGACGCCCAGCGTTCTGGCGAGTTCCTGGTAACGGACCTTGCGGGACATCTCCGAGCGGGCGAGTTTCAGCTGAACTGACAGGATCACGTAGCGTTCGTTGCCTTTGAAGATGCTGTCGCGGTAAGCGAAGCGGCAGTCGTCGACCCCGAACTGGCGGGTGCGGCGCAGTTCACGGTCGTAAACGTTGACGCCGCGGATGACTTCGGCGACTTCCATGCCGTAGGCGCCGATGTTCTGCATGGGAGCGGCCCCTAAGCTGCCGGGGATGCCCGAGAGTGCTTCCAGGCCGCTCAGGCCGTCTGCAAGCGTTTTCTGAACGAGTTCATCCCAGTTGAAACCGGCACCATAATCGAGCAGAAGGCTGCCGTCAGGCAGTTCCGCTTCGGTGCCGTCAGCGAAGTCGGGTTTGACGACCAGGCCGTCGAAACCGTCGTCACTTATGAGCACGTTGGAGCCGCCGGCCAGCACCAGCACCGGGGTGCCTTCAGTGTCTGCAGCGGCAACAAGGCCGATCAGTTCTGCCGTGCTCCGGGCCTTGACCAGCCGGGCAGCGGGGCCACCGACGCCCAGTGTGGTGTGGGCTGCCAGAGGTACGTTACGGTCAGTAGCGCGTTTCATTTTGTCTGCACATCGAATGCATCACGCAGTGCGTCCCCAACGAAATTGAATGCCAATACCGATAATACTATCAGGGCGCCGGGCGAAAGTAACCAGGGGTAAAGCCGCAGCGCCTCGAAATTCTGGGCGTCGCTGAGCAGAAGGCCCCACGAGGTCATCGGTTCTTTCACTCCCAGACCCAGGAACGACAGGGCGCTCTCACCCAGGATGTAGCCGGGCAGCGCGAGGCTCGCGGCGATGATCAGGTAGGAAGTTATGTTCGGCAGCAGGTGGCGCGTGATGATGCGGACGTCGCGCACGCCGATCGATTTGGCTGCACTCACGTACTCGGCTTCCTTGAGGGCCAGCACCTGTCCGCGGATCACCCGGGCCAGCCCGGCCCAGCCGATCACAGCCAGCACGCCGACGATACCCAGATAAACCCACGACGACGGCCACGAGGCGGGGATGACCGCGGCCAGCGCCAGCAGTATCGGCAGGCGCGGGAACGACAGCAGCACCTCGATGATCCGCTGGAGCAGGTTGTCGATCCAGCCGCCGTAATAACCGCTGATGCCGCCGACCATGATGCCGATACCGAAGCTGATGATTATGCCGATTATGCCCACGGTCAGCGATACCTGCGAGCCCAGCACGACCCGTGAGAGCAGGTCACGCCCGAACCGGTCGGTGCCCAGCAGGTAGGCGCGCTGGCCTTCCACGCCGAACAGGTGCAGGTCAGTGCGGATGCCAAGGAACCGGTACGGGTCCCCGCGCACGAAGAACTGGAGGGGCTGCGGTTCGCTTGTGTCTTCCTGGAAGATGCGCCGGAACGTGACCGGGTCGCGCTCCTGCACCATCGGGTATACGAACGGACGCGTCAGCCGGCCCTCGTGCACGATGCGTACCTGCTGGGGCGGCTGGTAGGCGCGTCCGGAATCCTGGCGGGTGATGTTGTAGGGCGACAGGAACGGCGCCAGCAGCGTCATCAGGTACAGCACGACCAGGATGACGGCGCCGGCAACGCCCACCCGGGACTTGCGGAAACGGCGCCAGGCCAGCTGGCCGGCCGAGTGGCCGCGGCGTGCTGCGGGCATGCGCAGCGTCGTGTCGTCAGCCATAGCGGATCCTCGGGTCGACCCAGGCCAGGGCCACGTCGGCCAGCAGGTTGCCGATCATGAGCAGCACGCTGGAGAACAGCAGGAGCGCCATGGCCACGTACTGGTCCTTGTTGAGCAGTGAATCGTATAGCAGCGGCCCGATGGTCGGCAGGTTCAGCACGATGCTGGCGATGATGGTGCCGTTGATGAGTTCCGGCAGGCTGAGCCCGGCGAGCGACACCAGCGGGTTGATGGCGTTGCGGACTGCGTGGCGGTTGATGACCCGCCGTTCGCTCAAGCCCTTGCTGCGGGCGGTGCGCACGTAATCGGCGTTCAGCACGTCAAGCAGGTTGGCGCGCATCTGCCGCATCACGGTGGCGATGCTGTTCGTGCCGATGGCGATTATCGGGATCCACAGGTGACCGAGCAGGTCGACGAACTTGGCCCACGTCCACGGCTGACCGATGAACTGCGGGCTGAACAGACCGCCCACCTGGGTGCCGCCATTTGCCAGTACCAGTGCCACCAGCAGCAGCGCGATGAGGAAGTCGGGCACGGCCAGGCCGATGTAGCCGATGAAACTGGCGATGAAATCGGTGAAGCCGTTGCGTTTGAGTGCCGTGATTATCCCCAAGGGGATGGCCACGAGCCAGGCGAACAGCATCGTGAGGCCGGCGACCACCACCGTCCAGGTGAGCAGTTCGCCGATGACGGACGACACGGGGCGCATTCCTGCGAACGAGTGCCCGAAATCGCCTTCGAACACGATGCCGCGCACCCAGTACAGGTACTGCTGCCAGGCGGGCCGGTCCAGGCCCATGTCTGCGGTGATGCGCGCGATGGTCTGCGGGCTCACGCGCGGGTCTTCCAGGTAGCGGTTCAGGAAGCTGCCGGGCTGGATCGTAATGACCGTGAAACAGAGTATCGACACCAGGATCAGTGTCGGGATCATGCCGGCCAGCCGGCGAATAAGATAGGAGAGCATCAGATAGTTTTCCAGTGGTCGCCGGGGAGCCCGCATTGACGCGGGCTCCCCGGCAAGTTAACGCCGCTGCTTCAATCGTTGATGAAGTAGAAGGGCACGGGGTTGTAGCCGGGGATTACGCCCAGGCTGTAGACGAAGTTGCCGACGTGGTTGTAAACCGCGGCAATGTTCGACGGCTTGGCGATCATGATCACCAGCGCTTCTTCGGCGTTGATGCGCTGCCATTCGCGGTACAGCTCGGCGCGCTGCTCCTGGTCGCCCAGGGTGCTGCCGAGGTCGAAGATTTCATACAGGCGGTGCTCGAAGTCGAAGAACGCGTCGGTGTTGGCGGGGCCGCCGGGCTCGGCAGGCTGGGTGGCGCGGTGCCAGTAGTACAGCGAGCCGCCGGGCTGCCAGATGGGCTTGCGCAGTTCGGGGTCGGGCTGGTTGCCGATGGCGACGACGATGGCTTCGAAGTCACCGCTCATGCCCTGGCTGAGCAGGTTGGCGCTCTGGATGCCCTGCAGGTGGACGCGGACGCCGACCTGCTCGAAGTCGTTCTGCAGGATGGTGGCGACGTCGGTCCAGGTGGCGGAGTCGTTGCCGTAGGTGAGGGTGAACTCGAGGGTCTCGCCGCTCGGGAGGTTGCGGATGCCGTCACCGTCGGTGTCGGTCAGGCCCAGCTCGTCAAGGGCGGCTGCAGCGGCGTCCAGGTCGAAGCCGTGCATGATCTCGGTGGTGTCTTCAAAGAAGGCGGCGTTGACCGGAGCGGTCGGGGTGCCGGGCCAGGTTGCGAGGCCGTTGTAGACGTCGTCGATGATGCGGTCGCGGTCGACGGCGTACTCCATGGCGCGGCGGAAGGCGGAATCCGAGAAGATTGCTGCGAGTTCCGGATCAGCTGCATTGAAGTTGAAGGCCAGGTGGGGTGGTGAGCCGAAGAGGGCTTCGCTCACGATGACGCTGAACGGTTCGCCGGCGACTTCGCGGCTCTTGAAGTCGGGGAACTGGCCGCCCGAGATGTTGAGCTGGTCGAGGTTGCCTGCCAGGAACTGGGCGGTCTGCGCTTCGGTGCCGCTGATGACCAGGAACTGCAGGGTCTCGACGTACGGCAGGCGGGTGCCGGCTTCATCGACCTTCCAGTAGTTATCCCAGCGCTCGAGGTTCACGAGCTGGCCGGGCGTGTAGGCAGTCAGGCGGTAAGGGCCGGTGCCGATCACGTGGGCGGGGTCACCATTGGTGGGCCAGGCGTCGTTGATGGCACTGGCGTCAGCGCCGCCTTCTTCACTGAACTCAAGCAGGGCGTGCCTGGGCATGATGAAGAACGAGCGCAGCTGGGTCACGAAGGCGGCCGAGGGGGCTGCCAGGGTGATCTCGACGGTGTGGTCATCGAGCGCGACCACTTCGACAGGGACGCTCTCGCCGTCGACGGTCTGCACGAACACGGCGGCGTCACCGGCGCGCGCTTCGGGGTTGGCGACGATCTGGTTGAGGGTGAACTCCACGTCAGCCGCGGTGAACGGGGTGCCGTCGTGCCAGGTCACGCCTTCACGCAGGTGGAAGGTGTAGACGAGGCCGTCATCGCTGACGTCCCAGCTGGTGGCGAGTCCGGGGACGAGTTCGTAGTTCTCGAGGTCGAACTCCACCAGCGTGTCGAAGATCTGCTGCGCGAACAGTTTGATGTCGTTGCTCAGGTCACCATAGTAGAAGAAGGTGGGAGGGGTGGATGCCAGTGCCAGGCGCATGGTGCCACCTACCTGGCCGGGAACCATGTCCAGACCGGGGTAGGAGACGACTTCGTCCTGTGCGAAGGCTGCGCTGCCGAGCAGGCCAGCTGCGGCGACGCTCACCAGCAGGTTACGTACTTTACTCATATTCACTCCTAAAGATTTTTAAACGGCAATTCAGTTCCAGGTCAGATGGACGGAAATTCAGCTTGCGCGTTTACCTCCTCCCTGAGGGAAGTGTCGTGTTCGGCGGGGCGAAACGGGTTGGCCCGCCGTGACCGCCTGACTTGTGCCGTAACGGCAGGCAGGTTATTGGTCAGTCCAGTTACAGAGTAGTGGCCCGGCACTGCAAACGCAAGGGACGCGTAGCGCCACCTTTCGGGGTTACCGTTTCTGTGCTGCGATCGACCTGAGCTGCGTGACGTCCAGCCGGTCCCGATCGCGGTTCGATGCGAGCTTGTTCGAGATCAGTGCATCCAGTTACTCAACCCCGTGAGAGTTCAGTAATCCGATAAACTCGCTCAAATCGCTGTGCAGATTCACCTAGCGACTCCCGATGCTGTCGGATGATCTCCAGAAGTACTTCGACGCGTTCATCTGGAGTCAGGTCAGCGTAATACTGCAGCTCGGCCTCGTCGGCATCGGCAAAACTGCTGAATACCCGGGCCTCCTTGATCATAATCCGAGCCTAGCACGCGAAGGCGCGGATTCCCGTCTCAAAAGGACGAGTCTGTGGAAGTCTGCGCGCAGTTCATGAATGCCTGTGACGGTGTTGCGGTCCGGATGCACCCGGTTGGTCAGCAGCACACCGAAACGCTGCGTCTCAGGGTTGATCCACAGCGACGTGCCGGTGAAACCGGTGTGACCGTAACCAGGTTTACCGCCTGACAGGTTCGCCGGTCCCAGCACCCAGCCGAGCCCGCGGATCTCGCCACCCTGGGTGCGTGCGTGCTCGGTGATTGCATCGCGCAGGAGCTCCGGTTTGCCGAG